>JAQVBA010000057.1 GCA_028690555.1 Acholeplasmataceae bacterium | reverse complement strand
TACTTTGACATACAAAATAATTATTTTATATCATAATTTATTATGGTATAATCTACTTAATACAAACCGAATACCTTTGGTTTTAACAAATTGATCAATATGAAATGAGGGAGACGTATGAAAAAACGACAAGGTGTCATCATCCTGTTTGTACTCTTATTCATTTTTTGGATTGTTCTATCATCTAAAATCACTCTTATCCAACTCATCGTTGGATTTTTTGCATCTTTACTTGTCATCTTTTATAACTATGACTTGATTTTTAACGATGCTGAAACATCAAAATTTACTATAAAATACCTTGGCCGACTACTTCACTTATTATTCATTGTTTTAATTGAGATTATTAAGTCAAATATTCATGTTATGATCATCGTTCTAAGTCCTAAAATGAAGATTAATCCCGGGTTTAAAAAGATTAAACAACCCTTGAAAAAAGAATTCAATCAAGCATTATTTGCAAACGCAATCACATTGACGCCTGGGACATTGACCGTGGATATGGATCAAGACTTTATACTCGTGCATGGGCTAGAAATGGAGCATATTGATGATATTGAACATAGTAAAATGCAGAAAGCATTCGAAAAATTGGAGGCTAAATCATGATCATAACCGTTATAGTAATTTGTACAATATTACTTTTGATTATGACATTTGTTGGTCTTTTTAGAGCTTATGTTGGACCAACGGCTGCTGATCGGATGGTAGCCATCAACATGATAACCACTAAAGTGACAACAATCATCGTCATGATTGCATTAGTCACTGCTCAAGAACTTTATGTGAGTGTAGCACTTGTATATGCACTCATTGGTTTTGTAACAACGATTGGCGTTTCAAGATATTTGATGAAAGGAAAATTGGATTAATTATGGCGTTGTTCATTGAAATCTTAAGTTCAATTTTAATCATCTCAGGAACATTTTTCTTCTTTGTTGGTGTCGTTGGGTTAATTCGCATGCCTGATGTTTTTTCAAGAATGCATGCCACGACTAAGTGCGATACGATGGGAGCTGGATTAATCTATTTTGGGTTAATCACTTGGCAAGGATTAACTTTTACCACATTAAATATACTTTTAATTTTGGTGTTTATTTGGATTACAAACCCAACAGCTGCGCATTATATTGCGAAAAGTGCTTATCTCTTAAAATTAAAAGATGAAACGATGGAGGGATCAAGCTTATGATTGTTTTTAATGTCATTTTAGTTGTATTTCTAATCGTTTGTGCAATTGCTGTTGAAAAAACAAAAGATTTGTTATCTGCAGTCATCATTTTTTCAGCGTACTCACTCATGATGTCTGTGTTATGGCTTATTTTAAAATCTCCTGATGTTGCGTTAACAGAAGCTGCAGTTGGTGCTGGTGTTACTTCAATTTTATTTATTGCCGTAATTAGTAGAACAAAGAGGTATGAAAAATGAAAAAACATTTGCTAAGTCTTTTATTTCTCATCTTTTTTGGTATTTTAGTCTATAGCATCATGGAAATGCCAACGATGCAAAATCAAGACGCGCCTTCATACAATGAAGTCACGGAATACTACATTAAAAATGCTGTAAATGATACAGGATCAGTGAATTTCATTTCAGCAATCTTAGCGGATTATCGTGGTTTTGATACGCTTGGTGAAACGATTGTTTTATTTACATCTGTGATTGCGGTTGCTTCAGTTCTACGTACCGTTAAGAAAAAAGAAGGAGAGGATTACTAATGGATGATCGCATTGTAAAATCAATCACACGTCTTGTGATTCCATTTATCCAACTCTATGGTATTTTCATTATTTTACATGGACATATCACACCAGGTGGTGGTTTTTCGGGTGGAACTCTCATTGGGACAAGCCTGATTTTATATACACTCGTATTTGGTTTGTTACCTTCTAAGAAAAAGTTTAGTCACCGTATGTCACAAATCGCAGAAAGCGGTGGCATTGTGATTTATGTTGGAATTGGTTTAATTGGTCTTTTCTTATCTGGCCAGTTTTTAACAAATCTTGATGCTGGATTTCCAATCGGAGAACCTGGCGAACTATTTTCAGCAGGGATGATACCTTTACTGATGATCGCAATCGGGATTAAGGTTGCTTCAACGATGGTATCACTATTTCATTTATTAATTGAGGGGGATTTAGATGCAGATCATCCAGGCATTCGTTGATCACATTAATTTCATCGGTGCAGTCGCGCTTTTTCTCATTGGTCTTCACACAGTTGTCACTAAAAAGAACCTAATTAAGCGCATTATGGGGCTAAATATCATGGGGACATCGATCTTCTTATTTTTGGTTGCGATCGGAAATGTCACCGGTGGTGTACCTCCAATTTTACAACAAGATCCTAATGTGAATTATATTAATCCCATCCCATCTGTTCTCATATTAACTGGAATTGTTGTTGTTGTATCGATGACAGTTTATAGCTTAAGTCTAACGATTAAAATCTATGAAATGTATGGCACAATTAATCAAGATGAACTCACCTATCTAATCAGGGAGGAAGAAATCCATGATTAATCAATTGCCAATTATCAATATGCTCATCTTTTTAGCAACTGCTTTGATTATTCCTCTTTTGAGCAAAAGAACTTTTAAGATTACACTGATCTTAGGTTTTATCATGCTACTATGTGTGGTCACTTCATCATTTTTCTTAATTTTCCATATTGCAGAACATGGTGCCATTTTGTATCAATTTGGTGGTCATGATTCGAAGATTGGCATTGAGTTTAAAGTCGATTTAATGGCAGCAATCATCGGCTTATTCGTCGTTGGTCTAACGACCATTATCTATATCTATTCATGTGGCGATGAAACCGAAGGTGTTGAACAAAAGGAATACGGTAGATACTATATTTTACTATTTATTATGCTCTTTGCCATCTTAGGTATTGTTTATACAAATGACTTATTTAATGCCTATGTATTTATGGAAATCATCTCAATTACAACCTGTAGTATTATCTCGATTAAGCGAAAAAAAGAAACTTATGCTGCATCATTCCGTTATGTGATGTTAAATGAGATTGGATCTTTATCTTACCTTTTTGGTGTAGCACTCATTTACATGGTGACAGGTTATACCAATATCGATTGGGTCAGTCAATCCATTCAATCTATTTGGCAATTATATTCGATCAATATCATTATCGCATTAGGATTTATGATTGTTGGAATTGGTATAAAAGCAGCAATATTTCCTTTCCATATATGGCTTCCTGATGCCCATGCATCAGCTCCTAGTTCATCATCAGCAATCTTATCTTCAATCATTGTAAAAGTTTATATCGTCGTTTTAATAAAACTCTTATTCAAAGTCTTTAAATTAGATATCTTAAATCATTTTCATGTCTCAACCATTTTAGTGATAGTAGCTGCAACCGGCATGATTATGGGATCTATTTTTGCGATTGCACAAAAAGATATTAAGCGCATGCTTGGTTATTCATCCATTTCACAAATTGGATATATCGTGATGGGAATTGCGATGTTTTCATCGCTTGGATTAGCTTCAGCAATGTTTCATATCATTTCCCATGGCCTAATGAAAGCTGCCTTATTCTTATCGGTAGGTATCGTGATTTATAAGAAAAAGATTAAGAAGAAAAATGATTTTGAAGGTCTTGCCTATGAAATGCCAATTACGATGAGTGTATTTACAATTGCTGCACTTGGCATGATTGGTATTCCATTAACTTCAGGGTTTATCTCGAAATTAACACTCGGTATGGCATCATTAGATCACAGACAAGGGTATTTAATCATCATTGTCGTTTTAAGTGGGTTACTCAATGTGATTTATTATTTACCGATTATTATTTCATCATTTTTAAAGAGCGAACCGAATACCTATCATCCATTTAAAATTGAAAAAGTACCTTGGCCAATGTTAACATCTGTGATACTACTTGGAATTGGTATTTTAACATTTGGTATTTTCCCAAATTTAATCATGAATATGATCACCCAAGCAGCAGAACTGTTTGGTTTAATATAATGAGGAGTTCATATGACGTGTGATATACCTGAAATTGGGGGTAAGAAGAAATTTTTCTCATATCTTACCGTTCAATCTACCATTTTAATCATCATCATGCTTTTGATGGTCTTAGCATTTGTTCTAATCAAAGAAAATGTGTTTGGACTTGGTGAAAATGCAGAAAATTTAGGCGTGATCTACAAAGCGTTTATGGCGGTGAGCCGTTATGAGTTTTTACCATTGATTTTAATAGGTATTCCTATTTTAGGCTCAATGATTCAATTACTTTATGGTGAGAGATCTTGTTTTCGACGTGATCGTTCGGTAATCTTCATGACATTTTTAACGATTGTTTTGATTTTTATGATGTATCCAGCAGCATCCACCACAGGTCTTAAACTAAAAATCCCAGAAGTTTTAGGACTTGGTTTAAGTTTTCATATTGATATGCTAGGATATACAGTCTTATTGTTTTCTTCCATCATATGGTTTTTAGTCATGGTTTATGCACATGAATATATGAAAAAAGAAAGACACTGTACGCGGTTTTTCTTCTTTATTGCACTGACATATAGTGCCGTATTAGGAACGATCATGAGTGGTGATTTACTAACGATGTTTCTCTTTTTTGAAATCATGACTTTTACCTCTTATATGTTAGTTGTTCATGGCCAAAAAGAAGATTCATATCGTGCTGGTCAAAACTACATTGTTATGGGATTAATCGGTGGATTTTTAATTTTAGCGGCTTTATTACTCATTTATTTTAATATTGGAGATCTGAGTTTCGTTAGTGCAATCACTCGTTTAGGTGAACTCGGAAATTTAAGATACTGGATTATTGGTTTACTTGTTTTAGGGTTTGGAATTAAAGCTGGAATGGCACCTGTTCATGTATGGCTTCCAAGAGCTCATCCGGTAGCTCCCACGCCAGCATCAGCACTTTTATCAGGTGTGATGATTAAAGTGGGTGCTTTCGGTATACTGAGAGTTGCAACCAGTTATTATTTTCCACCGAAAAATCAAGTAACAGATTATCTTGATCCAATTTGGAAAACATCGGAAAATATAGGTGCAGCCATCATATGGTTTGGGATTATTACGATGGCTATTGGTGTATTTTATGCACTTCAACAATCAAACATGAAAAAAATGCTTGCCTACCATTCAGTGAGTCAAATGGGTTATATCATTGTGGGTATTGGGATTGCGGTCTATTTAGGATATCGTGGTGCGATGGGCTACACTGGAGCCATCTATCATATTATCAATCATGGTCTATTTAAGTCTTTATTATTCATGGTGGTTGGTGTCGTATACTATCATACACATGAATATGATATGTATAAACTCGGAGGATTATGGAAAAAACTACCTTTAACCGCTACAGTATGTCTGATTGCATGTTTTGGGATTAGTGGTATTCCTTTATTTAATGGTTTTATCTCAAAATCAATCTTGCATCATGGATTAATCGAAGCTTTTGAATATGGTGATCCAAGCTTTAAATTTGCAGAAATCATGTTTATGATTGTGAGTGCTGGAACGGTTTGTTCATTTATCAAATTATTTTATTATGTGTTTATTCAAAAAACGGATAATACTTACCCTGATTTGAAAAGAAGTTATACTTCATTAGATTCAGCTTTAGCTACGATTGGATTATTTATTGTTTTAATTGGGCTATTTCCAAGATTTTTATTAGAACATTTCATCATTCCAGCAATGAATCAAACGACTTATGATCCTGAATTTATTGATCATTACATCGGACATATGAAATTTTTCACGGGTGAAGATTTACTTTCTATGCTGTATGTATTAATTGGTGGTGCACTCATCTTTGTTTTAGGCACAAAATTTAACTGGTTTCATTTAAAAATACCGAAATGGTTATCACTTGAGTATTTATTTTTCTTACCGGGTTATTTACTCATGAGAAATACGTGTAAAATACTTTATGGAGATCGTTGTCCAATCGATGATATCGAAATGAATACCGTAACGAGTCGAGATGAAAACATTGGGTTCATCGAAAGATTTGTAGTGACCTTAAATGTATTAAATCGAAGATATGAGCGAAGTATCATTCAAGCGGATGCATTAATCTATACTGTTTCGATGTTGATCATTTTAGTTTTCATGTTTATCTTTAACGTCTTTTAAGAGGGGAGACCCTCTTTTTATTTAGAAAACGCAATAAATAAAGCATA
>JAQVBA010000056.1 GCA_028690555.1 Acholeplasmataceae bacterium | reverse complement strand
TAGCGCCACTTCCAATCCCTTATCGATCAATCTTATTTTCAAAGCTTGCAGTACTTTATGTGATGACGATGACATTATCTGTTATCATTTCATTGCCGATGGCGTTTGGATATTTTTATTGGAATGGATTTTCATTTATCGGCTTTATTTTCTACTTATTAGGATTACTTCTTATTCCTTTAATTCCGATGGTGATTATGTCATTTGTTTCACTTTTGGTTGCAACCATATCGAAAAAATTTAGAGCAAGTAAAATTGTCAGTATCATTTTATTATTCGCACTATTTATTGGTATTTTTGCAGTAAGTTTTTCAATGAATGATGTAGAACAAAATCCACTTACCGGTCAAATCGATTTACTTTCAGGTATTTCGAAATACTACATACCAATCAAATGGTATATGAATGCTGTGCATGATGGCCAAATCCTAGATTTTATTTATTTATTATTATCGCACGTTCTGATCTTTGGATTATATTTTTATTTGATTGGACCATTAGTCTATAAAACGAATCAAAATCAAACAAAAATGATTGCCTATAAGAATAAAAAAACTTTAAAATACGAATCACAATCAATCTATCAAACACTAATTAACAAAGAATTTAGAAAGTTTTTTGGTGTCACTTTATATGCTGTAAACTCTGGATTAGGTCCTGTCATTTTAATTGTGTTATCGATTGCAAGCTTATTTTATCAAGATAAGATTGCTTCGACTTTAGCGATGGTTGTAGGTGTAGGACTCGATATTGAAGTGATGCTACTATTAATCATGGGATTTTCAATCTCGATGACATATACACCAGCTATCAGTCTATCTTTAGAAGGTAAAAACTTTTGGATCATTAAAAGTCTACCCATAAAAGCTAAGACATTGATGCTATCCAAAGTTTTATTTAACCTATTATTAGTTGTCCCAATCGCAGTAATCAGCTTATTCATGCTTGGATTCGTCTTAAAGATTAGTGGATTATCCATCGTATTGATGCTTTTACTCATCTTAGGATTTGCAAGTTTAATGTCATTTTTAGATGCAATATTTAATTTATATATGCCAAAATTTGATTTCAAAAACGAAGTTGAAGTCATCAAACAAAGTGCATCAGCAATGCTTGGTGTATTTGGTGGGTTTGCAGTATTAGCGATGAATGGGGTAATTTATTATCTTCTTCAAGAAATGTTAGCACTAAATCTGATACTTTTAATTCTTGTTCTAATTAACGGTTTATTTGCATTATTAAGTTATCTTTGGATGTCTAAAATCAGTGAACCTTTAATTGCTAAAATGCAAGCGTAGACCAAACATATCAACACTTTTTCATTAGTTTAGTGTTATAATGTAATAAAGTGAGGAGTGATTTTTATGTATAAGTCTAAGTTTGCTAATCAGGATATTGATGATCTATATGAAGCGATATTAACGCTAGATTCAGTAGAAGAATGCTATCGATTTTTTGAAGATTTATGTACGGTTAAAGAAATATTTGATATGGCTCAACGATTGAAAGTTGCAAAAATGCTTGTCGATAAAAAACCATACTTAGAAATCACACATGAGACAAAAGCTTCAACAGCAACAATTTCTAGAGTGAACAAGTCATTAATCTATGGCGCAGAAGGATATCATCTCTATTTTAAGAAGAAAAAATAATTGACTAAAAATGAGCACTGAAATTCAGTGCTTTTTTTATGCAAACGTTTTCTTAAATTTAACGCTTTACAATGATAAAGTATTAAATTATAATGAGCATGAGGTGAATAAGAAAATGAAAAAAATAATCGGTTTTATTTTAATGTTTGTAACGATATTCTCACTAATTGGTTGCACAAGTGGTCCAATCAATACGTGGGAAAAGATTGAAGAAAGAGGGTATGTAATTGTTGGGCTTGATGACACATTTGCACCCATGGGTTTTAGAGATAATACAGGTAATCTCGTTGGGTTTGACGTTGATTTAGCGAAAGAAGTTGGTAATCGTCTTGGAATTGAAGTAAGATTTCAACCAATTGATTGGGATGCTAAAGTTTTAGAACTAGATAGTGGCAATATTGATATGATTTGGAATGGTTTAACCATCACAGAGGCAAGACTAGAAGAAATGCTATTTTCAAATCCTTATATCGCAAATACACAAATGATCATGGTTAGAATTGATTCTGAAATTGATACAATTAATGATTTGGTTGGTAAAAAAGTTGGCGTGCAAATTAGTAGTGCAGCGTTTGATGCTGTGAGTGCTAATCCGATTGTTGTTGATTTATTAGAACTTGTTAAATATGATCAATACAACCAAGCTCTATTAGAACTTGAGAATGGTTCAATTGATGCTGTCGTCATCGATGAAATTATGGGTCGTTACGTCATCAGCCAATCGGTTGGTAAATATAGAGTTGCGTCTGAAAATTTTGCCGAAGAAACTTATGGTGTTGGATTTAGACTTGAATCGGATTCAATTCGTGATCAAATTAATTTGATTTTGAATGAAATGATTGCTGATGGTACTGCAGCTGAAATCTCAATGAAATGGTTTAATGAGGACATTTTTCTTAGATGAATGGTTATTTGATTGAAGTTATTACCTATTTATCAAAAGGAGCTTTAGTATCATTAAGTATATTTGCTGTAACGTTGGTCATATCATTTCCAATTGGTGTCATTTTATCGATAGGTATACGAAAAAATAAAACACTTCGTTTTATGATTCGTTCTTATACATGGTTTTTTAGAGGAACACCCTTGATGTTGCAATTATTTCTAATTATGTACGGCTTACCTTTTATAGGAATTAATATTGATCGAATGACGGTGGCATATATCGGGTTTATCATCAATTACAGCGCGTATTTTGTTGAGATTATTAGAGCTGGTATTGAAAACTTACCAAAAGATCAATTTGAGAGTGCTGAAATCATGGGGGCTTCGTCTTTTGAAACATATCGATATATCATATTACCCCAAGCGATTAGAACGCAATTTCCAGTGATTACAAATGAAATCATCACATTGATTAAAGATACTGCACTTGTGACGGTTATTGCCATCTCTGATCTCATGCGTAATGTGAAAGAAATTGTGTCAAGAGATTTCACAATATCTCCATTCATTTTGGCTTCAATCTTTTATTTATTAATTAGTTATATCATCATTAGAGTTTTCAGAGCTTTAGAAAATAAGTATGATTATCTTGAACTTGTATCATAAAAAAAACACGAGAGCAATCTCGTGTTTAATGTTTTTGATTGACAAAAATGTCATTGTATTGCCGATGGACGCGAATAAATGTGGTACATTTAGCAAGTTGTTTTAATGTAGGAGCTCCCACATAGGTGCAAGTCGAACGAATACCACCCAAAATATCTTTGATGGTAACATCAACTTTTCCCCGATAGGGGATTTTTACTGTTCGTCCTTCACTGCTTCGATATTCAGCAACCTCACCATGGTGCTTGATCATGGCAGTCGATGAACTCATCCCATAAAATTCAACAAATTTTAATTCTTCATATATAGGTTGTTGGGTTTCTTGGTTTCGTTGAAGTGTATTGTGATATTCAGTGATAATTGATCCACCACCTTCATCATGTCCAGCAAACATGCCACCTAACATGACAAAGTCAGCACCAGCACCAAAAGCTTTTGCGACATCACCTGGGCATGTACAACCACCATCACTTATGATATGAGCACCTAAACCATGCGCAGCATCTGCACATTCAATGATGGCTGAAAGCTGAGGATATCCAACACCTGTTTGAATGCGTGTAGTACATACAGATCCTGGACCAATACCGACTTTTACAATATCAGCCCCACGTAAAATAAGTTCTTGTGTCATATCAGCTGTAACGACGTTTCCAGCAATAATAGTGTGTTTAGGATATTGTTTTCTAACCATCGATACAAAGGTTCCAAATGCTTCTGAATAACCATTAGCTACATCAATACAAATAAATTGAATAGTAGGATGATTCTTTAATGTTTCTTGTAGTTTGACATAATCAGTTTTAGATGTTCCTGTACTCACTGCAAACAAATTTGGATTTAATTTTTTCATATAGGGGGCTAAATGCTCAGATTGATAATTTTTTACTAAGCATGTAAACAGATTTGATTTTTGAAGTTCTAGGGCCATATTGATGGTACCAACACCATCCATGTTGGATGCCATGATTGGTACACCTTTCCATTCTTGTCCACTATGCTTGAAATGGTAAGTGCGATTTAAATCAACTTCTTTACGACTGGAAAGTTTAGATCTTTTCGGGCGAATTAATACATCACTAAAATCAAGTTTTTCATCAAATTCAATACGCATTTTATTGTCCTCCTAGTTTCTTTGACATTCATAGTATAATATAAAATAATCTTTAATGATATGGTTTTAAAAAAATCTCTTGCATAATTAAATATTTCACGAATGATTGATTGTATTTCATAAGCGTTTCAATTATACTTAAAGCAAATTATAACAATTTAAAGGTGTGAATGATCACATATATCGATCTGTTTCTTTATAGATGGAGATTATATGAAAAAGTTTGTTTTTGTTATATTTGTTTTGATGGTATTCAGTGGTTGTCAAGAAAAAATTCATGACATTGAATTTGAAACTGGATTTGAAGAAATCATTGAGCCCATGAAGATTAATGATGGTGAATTGTTAGAATTACCAGATATAGTGAGACAAGGTCATCAGTTTTTAGGTTGGTTTACTTCGTTGAGTAATGATAGCCCGTTATATAATGAGTTAGAACCAGTGAGAAATTCATTTACTTTATATGCAAAATGGCGCGTTAATAGTTATAAAATTATATATCAAAGTATGGGTGGTACAAACATTCCTGAAGAGACAGTTTTATATGGTGAAACGATTATAGAACCTAATGAGCCAATTAAAAATGGTAATAAATTTTTAGGTTGGACTTTAGATGAAAATTCGAATGACATCTATGAATTTCATAGAATGCCTGGGTATGATCTTATTCTATATGCCATTTGGGAAGAAGTCACTTATACAGGATCAGAACCTAGCGATGCGATTTATGTCACTTTAGATTCACTCTATGAGGTCTTTATCGATTTAGAAGAATCCATCGTTTTTAGATTCCAACCGACAAATAGTGGGACTTATACGCTTGAGTCATATGGTGAATTTGATACATATGTCAAAGTATTCCAACTACTAGTCCCACATGAAGAACCAATAACGTGGGATGATCTCTATCAAATAGAAGCGGAAGATGATTTTGGAGAAAACCAAAACTTCAAATTGTCAATGGAATTCAATCAAACTATCGTTTATTTTATCCAAGTTGAAATGTTTTTACCAGAACGAGATTCAGGATTAGTTCAATTTAAGATTTATCCATAAGAAGGAGTTTATTCATGCGTGAATTTTGGAAAGAAAGTGTTGTATACCAAATCTATCCAAGAAGTTTTTGTGACAGCAATGGCGATGGCATTGGTGACATTCAAGGAATTATCTCAAAACTCGACATCTTAAAAGATTTAGGTGTTGATATTTTATGGCTATCACCAGTTTATCAATCACCAAATCTTGATTTTGGTTATGATGTTAGTGATTATTTAAGCATCAATCCGGAATATGGAACCATGGATGACATGGATCAACTTCTTTTTGAGTGTCAAAAAAGAGAAATGAAAATCATCATGGATCTCGTGATTAACCACACATCAGATCAACATACTTGGTTTATTAAAAGTAAACAAAACGATCCTTTGTATCGTGACTATTATATATGGAAGGATAAGCCGAATAATTGGTCTGGCTTTTTTAGCGGCACAACTTGGGAGAAATATGAAGATGCATACTATCTTCATTTATTTTTAAAGGAACAACCTGATTTAAATTGGCATAATCCTAAAGTTTTAGAAGAAGTCAAAGAAATTATGCATTTTTGGTTAAAAAAAGGCATTGCAGGATTCAGGTGTGATGTCATCAATATTATTTATAAAACAAGCTTAGCTGATGGTAAAAAAAGTATTGCCTTAACAGGGAAAGAACATTATCATTCACAAGAAGGTTGTCATGAGATTTTAAGAACTCTTAGACGTGATGTGATGAATCATTATGAAGCTTTCACAGTTGGAGAAACCGTGCTTGTTACTATTGATCAAGCCAACGATTTAATCCATCCATCAAGGGAAGAACTCGACATGGTGTTCAGTTTTGAGCACATGGAAACCG
>JAQVBA010000055.1 GCA_028690555.1 Acholeplasmataceae bacterium | reverse complement strand
AGTGAAACATCACAATGTGGACATTTAGGAACGTATCCACAATCGCGACATAAGACATAAGGCGCATACCCTTTTTTATTATAAAACAAGATGACTTGTTCTTTTCTATTTAACCTGTCAGAAATTTTTTCTTTTAATAAATTTGATAAAATCGATGTGTTTTTTTGTTTGAGTTCCTCTTTCATATCGACAAAATGTAATTTTGGAATCTCTTGATGACGTGGTGTGCTCATTTCAAGCAATGTGATCTTTTTTTGTTTAGCTTGATACATTAAATCAATACTTGGCGTTGCACTAGAAAAAACAACCGGACAACGATAGAATTGACTCTTTAACATCAATAATTCTTTAAAATTGATTTGGATACCTTCATGTTCAATATATGACATGTCATGTTCCTCATCGACAAGGATTAATCCTAAATCATCAATTGGAAGTGTTATCGCACTTCTTGTGCCTAAAATGATATTGCTTTGATTTGAAATGATGCGTTCAAACTCATCATGCGCTTGACCTTTTGATAATCCACTATGATAAATGGATACATCTTTAAATATTGATTTCAATCTTTCTTCCATGTGTGAAATTTGCATGATTTCTGGTACCAAAACCAAAACTTTTTTATCCATTTTAAGACATGCTTCAATTGCTTTTAAATAGACTTCTATTTTCAAAGAACTCATATCACTTTTTAATAAAAATGGTTCAGGTTTAGAAAATGCATGTGTGATTTCTTTAACAATTTTTTCTTGTTCTTCATTTAACACAATCTTTTTTTGATCACCTTCAAAAAGCTGTGTCATATCTCTTCTGATGCGTCTTTGTTCTTGAACTAATACTTCATGTTTCAACCACGTTTGAATACGTGATGGTGACATGCCGTGATCGATTAAATCTTTTCTGCTGACCTTTTCATCTTCATAAAATAAACGAATAATTTCAATCTCTTGCAAAGCTCTTCTATAGTGGTGATTTGTTTGATAAGTATATACGGGCTCATACTTTGGATTTGCATAGTTTTTGATTTCAATGTCAATATCAATGATTCCTTGTTCTTTTAACTTTTTAAGTTTAGGATAAAACAATTGATCACTTTTTTTTAAGCGCCATATCCCATCGCGATTAAATTTATTTTTAATATGCTCATCATCAATTGGTTTTAGTTGATAAATCACTTTTTTAAAATTCATCAACAATTCTTTTGGCATCAGTTGATAAAAAATAGTGGCATACGCATATAGGGTTCTAGATTTTAAATAATCTGCATATAAAAAGAGTTCTTCGCCAACGGAAGGATAAGCATCTAAGACTTCATCAATTTCTTTCGTTGCTAAATCACTTGAGTCTTTAATCCGCATGACAACACCTAATTTCATTTGGTGCTGAAAAGAAACAATCACGCGCATCCCACGAACTAAAAAAGACCGGTATTTTTCCGGTATGATGTAATCATAAAACGCTTGACTTTCTTGATACTTTAAATCGACGATGACTTCAGCAAACAAAATAGATCACCCAACCCTATTATAACATGGTAGAAAACAAAAAAAGTAACCGAGGTTACTTTATTGTTTTCAGTAGGCGATCAATATGATTGCCATAAGCTAATGCTTCATCAAACTTAAAAATTAGATCAGGAATTTTACGAATATTTTTAATTTTTTTCGCGAGTTCCATCCGAATGACAACCTTTTTTTCTTCGATTGCTTCTTTCGAATGTTCAATAACTTTTGGATCATCTGATAAAATTGTGTAATAAATTGTTGCAAACGATAAATCCTTGGTCACTTTCACTTCTGTTAAATTAATATATCCAAAACTCTTATCTTTCACTTCACGATTGACGATCGGTGCTAATTCTCTTTGAATTAAGCTTGCAAGTCTTTCAATAGTTACTGACATATTACTTCACCTCGACTTCTTTTAATTGTGATGCCTCGATGATATCTCCTTGTTTAATATCGTTAAAGTTTTCAATTGATAATCCGCATTCAAATCCAGTTCTAACTTCTTTCGCATCATCTTTAAAGCGTTTTAAGGAAGCTAATTTACCTTCATAAACGACAATACCATCTCTTAAGACTCTAACTAAAGCATCGCGTTTAATGACACCATTGGTGACATAACATCCAGCAATGGTTCCAATTTTCGATACTTTAAAGATATCACGAACTTCTGCTTCACCGGTAACAACTTCTTCAAAGGTTGGTTCAAGCATTCCCTTTAAGGCAGCTTCAATATCTTCAGCGACGCGGTAGATAATGTTATATAATCTAATTTCAACACCATTTTCATCTGCAAATTGTTTCACTGCAGCGGTTGGTCTGACGTTAAATCCAATAATAATTGCACTTGATGCGTTGGCTAAAGTGACATCACTTTCTGTGATTGCACCAACTGTTGATCTTACAACATTGACGTGGAATCCATCAATATCAATTTTTTCTAATAAATTCTTTAAAGCTTCAATTGATCCTTGAACATCGCCTTTAATGATAATATTTAATTCTTTATCGGTTTGTTCTAAATCACCAAACATCGTGTCTAATGATGTCTTTTTGAATGTCTTTAATTCACCATCTTTGACTCTGGATTGGCGCTCAGAAGCAATTTGTCTGGTGATCTTTTCATCTTTAAATGCCATGAAAATATCGCCAGCTTGAGGAACTTCATTAAGTCCTGTCACTTCAATTGGTTGAGAAGGTAAAGCTTCTTGGTAACGACGTTTTAAATCATCTTGCATCGTTCTAACTTTTCCATACGTATTACCAATGACGATGTAATCGCCAATTTTAAGTGTTCCGGTTTCAACAATGAGGGTTGCGACTGGACCTCTACCTTTATCAAGGCTAGCTTCAATTACAGTACCTTTCGCTAAACGCGTTGGATTAGCTTTTAATTCTTCGATTTCACTGACTAGTTGAATGACATCTAATAATTGTTCAATCCCTTGTTTTTTAAGCGCAGAAATATTAACAAAAGGAACATTACCACCCCATGCTTCAGGTGTTAATCCTCTTTCAGATAATTCGGTCATCACACGATCTGGATTTGCACTTTGCTTATCCATTTTATTAACCGCAACAATAATTGGTACTTTCGCAGCTTTCGCATGGTCTAGAGCTTCAACTGTTTGTGGCATGACGCCATCATCTGCTGCAACCACTAAAACCACGATATCGGTCACTTTCGCACCACGTGCACGCATTTCTGTAAATGCAGCATGGCCTGGAGTATCGATAAATGTAATGGGTTCACCATTTCTTACGACTTGATAAGCCCCAATATGTTGGGTAATTCCACCAGCTTCGCCTTCTACGACTCTTGATTTACGAATCGCATCTAATAATGTCGTTTTCCCATGGTCAACGTGACCCATAACGGTGACGATTGGTGGTCTTTTTACCATATCTTTTGGATCGTCGACAAGTTCCATCTCATCATAACGTGTCACATCTGTGATCACTTCATCTTGAACTTCATAACCTTCTTCTAAAGCAATGAGTTCAACCGTTTCACGATCGATGACTTGGTTGACAGATGTCATAAGTCCTAAGCCCATTAATTTTTTAATCATCGCTGCATTACTTAAACCAAGACCTTCAGCAACCATCGCAACATTCATGTCTGGATAGTATGTCAAAATCTTTTCTTTTGGTTCTACCATCACTTTTTTAGGTGCATTTGGCTTCCGGTTATCTTTCGGTCGATTACCTGGTCTTTTGTTATTTGGATATCTCTTTTTTTGTTGTGGCATATAATCACTTCCTTATCTGATTCATCAATAATTGACTAAACCCCCTGTCGGTTATTCCAATCACTTTGATGTCTTCCTTGCCTAAAGCTCTTGAGATTTCATCTGAATTTAATACTTCGATGACCTCAACTCCGTAGGTCTTTGCCTTATCATAAACTTTTTTCTTTGTCGTATGCGATGCGTTGGTTGCTAAAACGATGAGAAACACGTTTTTTGTACGTAAACGAGTGATCGTCATATCTGTTCCAACAGCAACTTTTCTCGCACGATGGGCGAGTCCAATGGTGTTAATCATTGGCAATCTTTAAAAGTTCCTCATAGATTTCATTTGGAACTTGAACTTCTAACTTTTTGTCGAGTGCTTTGGTTTTTTGTGCTTGCAAAATCACTTCTTTTGTAAATTTCATATAAGCTCCACGACCTGGTGCTT
This sequence comes from Acholeplasmataceae bacterium, assembly GCA_028690555.1. Classification (GTDB taxonomy): domain Bacteria; phylum Bacillota_I; class Bacilli_A; order Acholeplasmatales; family Acholeplasmataceae; genus UBA6181. The sequence goes on along the minus strand of JAQVBA010000055.1, from coordinate 2,087 downwards.
TACCGATAAAATCAATCGATACTTTGCCTTCTTTAGTTGCAGCAATACGAATGAGTTCTTTTTTAGGTAAAACTTCTTTGGTCACCACACATGTTCTGAGTGGAATTTTTTTGATCTTACTCATAGATCCTCCTTAGTAGAGAATACCTTCGCCTTGTGCCATTTGTTCTGACTTGATGTCAATACTCCAACCACAAGCTTGAACAGCGAGTTTCACATTTTGTCCAAGTTTACCAATCGCTAAAGATAATTGATCATCTGGAACAATCGCAAGTGCGGTTTTTTCTTTTGGATTAACTCTGGTAACAGCAATCACTTCTGCAGGTTGTAATGCATTGGCAATGAGTTCTTTTTCGTTATCACTCCAACGGAATAAATCAATTTTTTCATCAGAAAGTTGTTTCACAATTTCACGAATTCTTGATCCACCTTCACCCACGCATGCACCAATTGGATCCACTTTTTGATCATTGGATTTCACACCAATTTTCGTACGATCTCCTGGTTCTCTAGCAATTCCCATGATTTCGATAATACCATCTTTAATCTCAGGAATATAATTTTCAAGTAAACGAATGATCAATGAAGGATGGGCACGTGAAACAAATACTTTTGGCCATTTTGTCTTCATTTCTACATCAGAAACATAGACTCTAATATGATCGCCTACATGAAAGTTATCTTTCGGAAGTGCTTCTTTTTTTGGAAGCAACGTCGTTAAGTCTTTTCCGATATCTAAACGGTAATGATCATCTGCAATATCAATCACTCTGGCATTAATCATTTCATGTTCATGAGATTTGAAATGCTTATAAAGATTTTCTTTTTGCATCGAGATTAAAGTTTCGTTTAATCTGCTTTTAAAATCTCTAACTGCAAAATGTCCAAAATCTTTTGGATCGATCTTTTGTTCAATGACATCGCCAACTTTAGCTCGCGCGTTCATTTTTTTCGCATCTTCTAATAAGATTTGCGTGTAATTCTTATCTGCTTCAATGCTGTATTCATCAACGACTAAATGTTGTGTAAAGACTAAGATTTCATACTTGTCTTCTTTAATCTCAACACGGCAAGATCTCACATCATGAGCTTTCTTACATCCAGCAATCATGCCTTGCACAAATGCTTCGACGACTTGGTCATGTGATAATTCTTTTTCTTCTGCTACTAATTCAATGTTTTTGAAAAACTCTTTACTAATCATGTGATCCTCCTAAAATTTAATCGCTGTTCGCATTTTTTTAACAGCTTCAAATTTAACTTCTATATGTTTTAATCGACCTTTGTCGTTAATTTCTATCTTTATTATATCATCATTAAAACTGATTAATGTGCCATTGGTCTTGATGTTTGGTGCTTCAAAATAAATGTATTTGCCAATTGCTTTTTCGATATCTTCTTTTGTCTTAATCGGTCTTTCCGCACCCAAAGATGAAAGTTCTAAATAATATGTGGGATCTAGTTCATCATCACTTAATGATTCGACATACTCCATGTGAATCTTTTCTAAGAGATTTATATCCATCGTTTCTGTGTCAATTAAGATCTCAACGATTCTTTCGCCAAACTCTCTTTTGGTTCGAATGCTGTAGACATTTAAGTCATACGCTTTTAAGATTTGATTCAATTTTTCTTTTAAATGCTCTAAATTCATAGCTACCTCAATAAAATTGAGTGGAATCATCATCCCACTCATGCTGCTATTAATTATAACACTATATCACTATGATTACAATGAAAACCATCTTTTTCGTCGTGGTTTTAGACCAATTTGTAAATTTATTGCAAATCATTTGCAAGTAAGACAAAATATGCTATAATCTAATTGCGAATCATTTGCAAAAAGGAGTTCAACTTATGCGCAAAATTTCTGTAGTATTACTTATTATATTTAGTCTATTCTTTTTGATGTCTTGTACGCCTTCAAAAAGTGCCGATATTGTCACGACTGCTTTTCCTCAGTATGACTTTGCACGTCAAATTGTCAAAGACAAAATGACGGTGAGCTTACTCGTAAATCCAGGTCAAGAAATTCATAAATATGAAGTAACTTCAAAAGATCGGATTGCAATCAGCGAATCAAAACT
>JAQVBA010000054.1 GCA_028690555.1 Acholeplasmataceae bacterium | reverse complement strand
TTTTTTTTTAAAAAGGACGTGCAGAATGAGTAAGGAGAATCACCAGTCAACAATAGAATCAAATATGATGAGAAAATTAGATTTTAATCATCTTTTAAAATCGATTGTTAGGCTAAAAACTGAAGATCGTGAAGGCGTTGGATTTATCATTTCTAAAGAAGGGCATATCTTAACGAATGCTCATATTTTAGAAGGTAATCTTTTTTGTTACGGAAATCTTCATCAAGATAACCATCTCATTAAGTTTCATTTAATTGATTTTGAAGATTTTGAACAAGCTGATATTTGTATTTTAAAAGCCGAAGAAACGAGGGATTACATCCCTTTAGAGTTTTCTAAAGAGCCATTAAATGTTGGACAAACGGTTTTTACGATTGGAAACCCACGCAATTTGGGGATGTCATTATCGAAAGGTTTTGTGAGTCAAATAAAATCTGATCATATTCAATTGGATATGACTTTAAATCCCGGTAACAGTGGTGGACCCGTATTTGATGAACAAGGATATGTTGTTGGTATGATTTCATATTTATTAAAAGATGTTCAAGGTTTAGGGTTTGCAGTCAGTTTAGAGAGCATTCATCGTTATGTTGATCGTTTAGGGCTTTTTCAAGATAAACTATTTTTATCAAGTACAACCTTACAAAAACCACTGGTTATTGATCATTCTTTCTATGAAAGCATTAAAGACATAAATCACAAATTAATTCATATAATTAAACGTCCGATTTATCGAATTATTATCGGGGTTACTCTTTTAATTTTGACGTCATTAGTCATCGTTTTAACGATGGTTAATTCAGTTTCTTTTGTCTATCAAGGTGAAGTAATCAAAAAAATTACCGGATTTACTGGTTATGATATTTCAAATGTTCTACCCGAAATAAATGCACAAGGTCAAATTTTTGAAGGTTGGTATTTAGATGAAGCATTGACAGAAAAATATCATGCTTTTGAGATTCAAAAATCAGATATCGTCTTATATCCAAAATTTGTAGATGTAGATAAGTCTTATGCTATTCATTTTGAAACCAATGGTGGATTAGCCATGGATTCAAAATATACACATGATTTATTGAAAGCTGACTTACCAAATCCATTGAAAGAAGATTTCATTTTCACAGAATGGTTTTTAGATGAAGATCTTACACAAAAAGTTAATGATGATATCTTATTAAGCGATGTTACGCTTTATGCAGGGTGGATCTTAGATATTTATGATTTTACTGAAAATGATTCACATATCACCATTGATTTATATCGTGGGGATCAGTTATATATTGAAATTCCGAGTATCATTTTGCAAAAACCTGTTACGGAAATCGGAAGTCGTGCATTTGAAAGAGTAAACGCAACCGAAATTACGATTCCAGATACGGTTGAAGTAATTTATGATTCAGCATTTAGTCAAATGATGAATGTTCGAAGAATTCATATTTCACCCAATTCAAAGCTCCATACGATTCATAATTTAGCATTCCAAATGGGTAAAGAATCCTTTGTTAAAGAATTGTATATACCGCCTTTAGTTAGTTTTATTGGTGATTTTTATAGTTTTAGTGAAAATTTTGAAGCATACAATGTCGATTCAAATAATGCGTATTACGCATCACTAAATGGTGTTTTATATGACCATTCAATGACGAAGTTAATCTCATATCCATCAGGCAAAAAAGATATTAATTATGAAGTGATAGAAAGTGTTAAGACCTTTGGAAATCATCCTTTTTTTGAAAACGTGTTTATGGAAATCTTAAGTTTTCATCCTGATTCTATGCTTACCATGCTACCACAACACACCTTTGAAAATATGACATCTTTATCCTCAATAACACTTCCTCCAAAATTGGAAATCATTGACCCATATTTTTCAAGTTATCAAGGGTTTAAATCTTTAGATGAAATTATCATTTCAGAAGATAACCTATATTTTAGAACTGAAGATAATATTTTATATGATAAAGATATGACTGCAATTTATTTGGTTGCAAGTCAAAATACTGGAGTTTTCTATATTCCAAATACAATTGAATCCATTAAATCTTATGCTTTTAACAATTCACATTTATTTGATATCTACATTCCAAGCTCTGTGATTGATATTATGTATGATGCATTTAAGGGTGCAATCAATATTTCAAACTATATCGTTGATTTAGAAAATCCAATGTATATGGATTTAGATGGCGTCTTATTTTCTAAAGATTTATTGAAATTGATTGCTTTTCCTCCGGATAGAACGGGGACATATATTATCCCAAAAGAAGTAAAAACAATTGGTGAAAATGCATTTTATTATACGAGATTAGAAATTGTTCGTTTTGAAGAAGGCTCACAAGCTTTTTCCATCGAATACCATGCATTTACATCTTCAAACCTTAAAGAGGTATATATTCCAAAATCTGTGATGATCGTCTCATATTTAGCATTTGCGATGTATCCCGGAATGGACATTTATGTTGAACATAATGAAAAACCATCCGGATGGCATGAAGGTTGGACGGTATCTGTTAATACGGTGACTTGGGGATATGAAAATATTTATGGATAAAAAAACGCTAATTATAGCGTTTTATTTTTTATAATCATCAAATAATGCACGAATCATATCGATGACTTCATATTGATCATTCGCTTTAATTGCTTTTTTAGCGAGTTTATTTAAATCATAGGAGTCAAAGTTTTTGATTAACTGTCTAGCTTTTAAAATACTTTCTGGATTCATGGATAAATGATTAACACCAAGTCCTAAGAGTAGAGGTATCGCTTGTAAATCAGAAGCCATTTCACCACACACACTCACTGGAATTTTATGATCTTTTGCAGCCTCACAAACCATGCCAATCAATTTTATGATTCCTGGATTAAATGGTTGATATAAATAGCCAAGAGACTCATGATTTCGATCTGCGGCTAAAGTATATTGAATGAGATCATTTGTACCAATTGAGAAAAAGTCTACGGCATTTGCAAGATCATCTGCAGTAAGTGCAGCAACTGGTATTTCAATCATCACACCTAAATCAACAATGTGATAAGGAATGTTTTTCTCAATCAATTCTTCTTGAACTTCTAAGACGATATCCTTGGCATCTAAAAACTCATCTTTTGTAGCAATCATCGGGAACATGATTTTTAAATTACCATGCACTGAAGCCCGAAGAAGCGCACGTAATTGCACTTTGAAGAATTCAACATTTTCTAAACATAAACGAATAGCTCTTTTACCAAGAAATGGGTTCGCTTCTTTTTCTTGATGTAAATAAGGTAAGTATTTATCACCACCAATGTCAATTGTTCGAATCGTGACTGGTTTAGGATACATCGTTTCTAAAACGTCTTTATAGATTTCATATTGTTCATCTTCAGTAGGCATGCTCAAACGATCCATGAAAAGAAGTTCTGTTCGAAATAGACCGATACCTTCAGCATCGTTATCCATGACATAAGGAAGATCGTGATTAGATCCAATATTTGCATGAAGCTCAATTTCAATATTATCTTTGGTTTTCGTCTTTTGTTTAATGAATGATTTTAAGCTTTGTTTTTCCGATTTATTTTGTTCAATTAAATGTCTGAATTTATCTTCAGTCACATCATCGTAGTCTAAATGAATTTCGCCTTTAGAGCCATCTAGAATGATCTTTTCACCATGGATGAGGTGATCAAATAAATTTTTAACACCAACCACTGCTGGAATACCCATTAATTTTGCAATAATGGCACTATGTGATGTTTTTCCGCCTTGTTGTGTGACAAAGCCCTTAATATATTTTTTGTTCATCTGTGCTGCTTGTGAAGGCTTTAAATCTTTCGTGATTAAAATCACTTCATGCGTAATTAAAGATAAATCAACAAGTGCAATATTTAAAGCATTTTTGATGACACGTTCGGTGACATCAATCAAGTCTGTCACTCTTTCTTTTAAATATAAATCTTGAATTTCATTGAATTGATCAATATAGTCGTCGGCAACTTTTTTAATCGCATAAATCAAATTACAAGACTCATCTTTGATCTTTTGCTCAACCGCTTTTTTGACTTCTGGATCTAAGAGAAGTGCTAAATGCGCGGATAAAATCGACGCTGATTCTGGATGCGTCATTTTTTTTGTGGATTGAATTAATGCTTCGATTTGACTTTTGGTTTTATCGATGGCTTGATGATATCGTTTGATTTCATCTTCTGGGTGATCAATAATTTTCTTAGAATAATCAATAACTGTATCTTCTAAAAATAAGACTTGACCAATCGCATAACCTGGACTTACTGGGATGCCCTTTAGGAGCATATCATTCACATCCTTTATTGTTTTTTAAATCGTCTATAATACTTATATTATAGGTTATTTCCGATTGAAATACAATTTCATGAATGAAGTATTATCATTATTTAAACATTCAGATTTGGTTTTTGTTATAATAACTTTGAGGTGAATGTCATGACATATGAAGAATTACGTAGTAAGATTGAACAAATTGTTGATCCAGGCTTCAATAGAACATTCAAAGAAGTTGATGGGATCAAAAAATTAGTGGTTGGACCCACTGGAGTTGCTGAACTTGAAATCTATTTAAAAGATAAAGCAAAGCATGAACAACAAATGAAAATCCAAATCATTAAACTTGTGAAGATTGAATTAGGATTCCCAGGAATAAAGATTGACTTTTTTGAATCAGAATTTGTTCCAGCTGGTGAAAAACCGATGAAATATTTAGCGATTGCATCCGGTAAGGGCGGCGTTGGTAAGTCCAGTGTCACTGCTAACTTAGCTGCAGCACTCATTAGACAAGGGAAAAAAGTGGGAATTATCGATGCCGATGTCTATGGGGCAAGTATTCCTTATATTTTAGAAGTGGATGTTAAACCATTATCATCAACTGCAGATGAAAAAATGATTCCTTTAAATAAAGATGGTATTGAAGTTATTTCTACAGAATTTTTTATGCCACCAGAAAAACCACTCATGTGGCGTGGACCTATGCTTGGTAAAATGCTTGTCCATTTCTTTAATGGTGTCAAGTGGCAAGATGGTATCGATTTAATTTTAATCGACCTTCCACCAGGAACTGGTGATGTCGCACTGGATGTAAAAACATATGTTCCTAAGAGTAAAGTTTTAGTGGTAACAACGCCACATGTCAATGCAGCAAACGTGGCCGTTAAGGCTGGACTTGGTGCTCAACACATTGGCCACGATGTGATTGGTGTTGTTGAAAACATGAGCTATTATTTAAACCCATGTAATCAAAAACGTGAATTTATTTTTGGTTCGGGTGGAGGCGAAACAGTCGCTAAAAAATTGGGATGTGAACTTTATGAACAAATCCCCATTGGTCAACCTGAAGAAGGTGGATACCTCTATAAATCAGGAGCAACCGCTAAAGCTTATGATGTGATTGCACGTAAAGTCATCAACGAAATGGAATTATAATAAAAACGGCTCATTTGAGCCGTTTTCTATTTATTTAATGTCTTTAAATTTAACGATTGGGTTTCTTGCTGCTTTCACTTCATCTAATCTTCGAACGAGTGTTGTATGAGGTGCGGTTTTCACAAGTTCAGGATTTTCAATGGCTTCTTTCGCCACTAATCTCATCACGTGAATGAAATGATCTAGGGTTTCTTTTGATTCAACTTCTGTAGGTTCAATCATCATCGATTGAGAGAATATAAGTGGGAAATAAATAGTAGGTGCATGAACACCATAGTCCAATAGACGTTTTGCAATATCAAGTGTTTTCACACCGGTGGATTGATCTTTTAATCCATCAAAGACAAATTCATGCATGCAGTGTCCATCGATTGGTAATTCAAATAAATCTTTTAGAGAGTCTTTAATGTAGTTCGCATTGAGTACTGCAAGTGGTCCAATATCTGAAATATGTTCTTTACCAAATGTTAAAAGATACACATAAGCTCTTAAATACACACTTGCATTTCCATAAAATCCACCTAATGCTCCAATGGAGTCTTTTGAATTTCTAAAGAAGTATGTGCCATCTTTGAAATCAATGATTGGATTTGGTAAAAATTCAACAAGTTTTTCACAAACACCAACAGGTCCTGAACCAGGTCCACCACCACCATGTGGTGTAGAGAATGTTTTATGAAGATTAATGTGTGTAATATCAAAACCCATATCCCCAGGTTTTGCTTTACCTAGAAGTGCATTTAAGTTTGCGCCATCATAATAAAGAAGACCACCAGCTTCATGAACAAGACGAGAAACTTCTTGAATGTCTTTTTCAAACACGCCTGCAGTATTTGGGTTTGTTAACATTAAACCCGCAATTTCATCATTTAAAACCGCTTTTAGCGCTTCAATATTTACAGTACCATCTGGGTTTGATTTAATTTCTACGGTGTCAAATCCACACA
>JAQVBA010000008.1 GCA_028690555.1 Acholeplasmataceae bacterium | reverse complement strand
ATGCGCAGAAGATGAAGGATCGTCTAAATGAAGTTTCGATGAATAATTGGTACCGTTGTATTGATGAATCCCTTCGAAAATCAAATATGACAAGAAAAGACATCGGATTTTTAGATATCCTTCATATGAAGCGCTCCGGACATGTTGCAATGCTCGAAGAGTTAGGACTTAAAGAAGACCAATCGATTTATTTAGAAAATTATGGTCATCTTGGACAAATTGACCAAATCTTGTCTCTACATCTTGCATTAGAAAGTGGTCAAGTCAAAGATGGAACTGTTGTTTGTATGTTAGCCGCTGGTATTGGTTATGTATGGGCAGCAAACATTATTAAATGGGGAAATTTATCATAAATTTAACCAAGGAAAGAGGATAAATTATGCCAAAATATATCAAAGCTGAAGAAGCGGTTAAACTCGTTAAATCAAATGATCATATCGTGGTTGGAATGACTGCCGCTGAGCCACAAAATTTTATGCGTGTGCTTCACACAGTGGCAGATCAAGTGAAAAATGTCGTGGTTTCTAATTGTTTACCCATATTAGAAGCTGAATTTTTCACAAATCCAAAGTATATCGATTCATTTAAAGTTGCGGGATGGTTTTATACAGCGACTTTAAGAAAATATCATCATAATGGGAATATTTCATTTATTCCAAATCACTTGCATTTAGCTGGTAAAAAACGTTTTGAGCACATGAAACCAAATATTTTTGCCACTGCAGCATCGCTACCCGATGAAAATGGTTATATCTCATTATCCATTCAAAACGTTTATGAACGTGATGCCGTGGATTTAGCAGATATCGTCATCGTTGAAGTGAATCCAAATTTCCCAAGAACATTTGGGGATAATCAAATTCACATCGATGAAGTCGATTATATTATTGAAAGTGATTATAAAGTCCCTGCAACGATTAATCCTGAACCCAATGAAAAAGATATGATTATTGGAAAAATGATTGCTGAACATATTCCCGATGGAGCAACCATTCAATTAGGAATTGGTGGGATTCCAAATGCTGTTTCGTATTTCTTAAAAGATAAGAAAGACTTAGGAATTCACACTGAAATGTTTACCACTGGGATGATGGATTTAATTAAACACGGCGTTGTTACGGGTAAGAAAAAGAATTTCATGCCTGGAAAACATGTGTGTGCATTCGCATTTGGATCACAAGAACTCTATGATTTCTTAGACAATAATCCTGATGTTTATTTCATGCGTGGTATCGAAGCCAATGATCCTCATGTTGTGGGAAAAAATGATAATCAAATATCAATCAATACAACCATCGAAGTTGATTTAACTGGCCAAGTTTGTTCTGAATCAATTGGACACGTTCAATTTTCTGGAACTGGTGGACAGGCGGATACATCGATTGGTGCGCAAAATGCAAAAAATGGTAAATCATTTATTGCCCTTTATTCAACAGCGATGGTTAAGAATAAAGAAACGGGTGAACGTGAAGAAGTATCTAAAATTGTATCGACATTAAAACCAGGTGCAGCCGTAACACTCTCACGCAGTGATGTCGATTATGTCGTCACTGAATATGGATGTGTATCTTTAAGAGGTACGACCATTGAAGAAAGAGTGAAACTATTAATCTCAATTGCACACCCCAAATTTAGAGATCAACTTCTAGAAGAAGCCAAAGCTTTGGAGTGGATTTTCTAATGTCAACATTTATATTTCATGGAAAAAATATATATTATGATGTCAAAGGTGAAGGAAAACCAATCTTAATATTGAATGGAATCATGATGAGCACAAAGTCATGGGAACCATTTATTCATTCACTTAGTGTTCATAACAAAATCATTCGACTTGATTTCTTAGATCAAGGTCAATCGGATCGACTCGAGAATGAAACGTATACACAACAAATTCAAGTCGATGTCATTGTTGCCTTATTAAAAGAATTGAAATTGGATCAAGTGAATGTCGTTGGAATTTCTTATGGTGGTGAAGTAGCGGTTATACTGAGTTATCTGTATCCAAATTTAGTTGATCGATTGATCTTATTTAATACAACACCCTATACATCCCCTTGGTTAGCTGAAATTGGACATTCTTGGATCAATATTGGAAAAACAAGAAATGGACAAAATTACTATCAAGCAACCATTCCAATTATTTATAGTCCAAGTTTTTATGAAAAACGTCTAGATTGGATGAAAAAAAGAGAACAAATTTTACTTCCAATTTTCTCTAATCCCGTCTTTTTAGATGCGATGGAAAGATTGACAAATTCAGCAGAATCATATGATGCGAGAAATCATCTCAATAAAATCAAAGCTCCAACATTGATCGTATCGGGTGATGAAGATTATTTAACACCTTTAAATGATCAAAAGAAACTTAAAGAAATGATTGAAGGTTCATATCATGTCATTTTACCGGGTGTTGGACATGCTTCCATGTATGAAGTACCTGTGATGTTTACGTCATTAGTCTTAGGATTTATCAATCAAGAAGATATGAATTATACGATTTAATGGTTCACGGATTTTAATCATTTATTAAAAATATATGATAGCATTAAGTCATCAGTGATACCATTGATGAATTGCGAATACAAGTTTGTATTCATCAGAAGGAAGGTATGTATGAATTTTGCAACTGACATATTAAGTATCATCATAAGCGCCTTAATTTCTTTTAGCTTTCTTTCACTTGCAACGTTTGGAATTGTCTTAATTTTTAAGACAAGCTCAACGACAAACTTTGCACAAGGGATGCTAGGAATATTAGGAGCTTATACAACCAGTTATTTAATTGATAAACAAGGGGTTGTCGATGTGACCGGATTACCAAGTGTAACCATCACAAGTCCAACGCAATTGATTTTACCAATTCTTGCTGGTATACTCGTTTCTTTTATCACAGGATTTTTAATTAATAATGTGATTTTTAAGCATGCGAAATTTACAAACGCAGCAACCAAACAAATTATTACGATGGGACTTGTCATTGTGATTACCGGTTTAATCCCATTGATTTTTGGACAAACGGTAACACGCGTGAGTTTCCCATTTTCTCAACAAACGATTATGTTCCAAGGAATTGCCGTTCCTGTACATCAACTCATTACTTTGATTTTATCAACGATCATATTACTCACTATTTTCATTTTGCTTAAGTATACTAAATGGGGATTAGGTGTTCGATCCGTTGCTTCAAACGAAAGAGTTGCTGGTATGATGGGTATTAACACTTCAGTCATTAATTCCATGAGCTGGGCGATTGCAGGAGCACTAGGTGCCTTATCAGCAATCACATATACAGCAGCGATTGGATCGATGAGTGTCGTGACCATGACTAGCATTCAAATCAATGCATTCTATGCATCGATTCTTGGTGGTTTTAGCTCATTTGGAGGTCCACTCGGTGGTGCATTCTTACTGTCTGCTGGACAAGCGATATTCCCTAAATTACTCGTGACTTGGAATTTAGCAGCTTGGAGTAATACATTACTTTATGTGTCGATTATTCTTGCAGTGTTAATTAAACCTGCAGGTTTATTTGGCAAAAAAATCGTAAAGAAGGTTTAATCATATGAAACTATACTATCTAGAAAAAATTAAACCTTTCATGAAAAAACCACATTTCGGCTTTTTAATTGTGGGTGTATTATTAGTCATTTTAAGATTATTAGTGAATGTTCTACCTCCTGATATTTATGGCGCTATTGTAACCACTGCCTATTATTATCTTGCAGGGTTGGGATTCGCACTCTTATTAGGGTATGGTGGCCTAGCATCTTTAGGAACTGGTGCCTTTGTAGGGATAGGAGCATTTACCTTGCACTTTGTATTCCGCTATCTTGCCATGCCATTAACACTTGCGATTATCGCTGGAATTATCTTAGCGATCTTAGTTAGTATTGCATTTGGATTCGTATCACTTAGAATCTCTGGGATGTATTTGGCGATTGTCACGATGGGTCTATCACAAATTGTGATTGAAGTCATCAGAAACATTCCACAATATGCCTCAGGAACGACCGGAGGATTCTTATCAGGTCCAATGGCTCGACCGCTTGAGTTTTTAGGGATGCGATTAAATTCAAATTCTGCAGTACTCTTTACCGCGGTGTTTGTCGTCATTGGCATGATGATTGTACATAATTTGATTCATTCATCGACTGGACGTGCATTGCTTTCTATTAAAAACAGCGATACAGCTGCACAAACGATGGGAATTAACTTACTTAAATATCGTTTATTTGCATTTGTCATTTCTGGTGTTTACGGAACATTAGCAGGTATATTATCGATGTTATTCGTTCGTAACGGAAACGTCAGTCAAATAGGTATTACATTTGCATTAAACATTTTAGCTGCAGTAGTCATTGGTGGCACAAAATCAGTTTGGGGTATTATGTTAGGAACATTTGTTATTTTCGGACTCGATTTAGCAGTTTTCCAACGATTTAATCTTGGTAATTATTCGTTAATCATTAACGGTGCATTGATTATTTTAGTTGTGATGTTTTATCCAGGCGGTCTAATCCAACTGTTTGGTGATGTAAAGCGTTTCATGATCAAACAAATTTCAAAAGTAAAGGCACATATCTATGGAACAGAATAAAAAGATTACACCAATCATGACATATAAACATGGATTAAATGTCAAAAAACACCGAAAAACGACGTTACTTATCAATTATTACCAAGGTTTGACCGATGAACTTGAAGCTGATATCAAAAATGGATATCAACATTCGAAAGATTTGATAGAAGGGATTTATGAAGAAAGCGTTAAGCCCTATCAACAACAGCTTCAAGGAATCACAAAAAATGACGCAACAAGAGATCTTAAATCTAAAACATATGATAAAAAACAATATTGGGCAAGACGGAAATATAGACAAACATTGATTCGAAAACAAGATGATCAAATCGATCAAAAATTATTAGAATATGATCAGACGCATCAATTAGAACGCGATAATTTCATTCAAAAGTTAACTCTAAAATATCCACACAAAGATTTAACAAATACAGAAATCGATCGTTTGAATCAAAAGATTGCATCATGTGAAGAAAAGAAAGAAAAGCAAATTCAAAGAGTTACTGAAAAATATGAAGATCGACTAAAAAAACTTGAATCATTTAAACTTAAAAACACAAAGCGGATTCAAGAAAAAGAACTTCTAAATGAAAGATTATCGAAGGAAATTGATCACTATAATCAACAAGTATTAATCGATGACCAAGCATTATTAAAAACATATCTTAATGATTTAGATGTAATGCAATCAGCCAAAGTTTTACCTAAATCTGCAGAGAAAATTCAAGCAAAAATTGATCGAATCGAAACGACATTAAGAACCATTGAAAATACAAACATTCATTTATCAATTCACAATTTGAAGATGTTCTTTGGAGGAATCAAAGCAGTCAATGATTTAACCTTTGATGTTAAAAAAGGTGAAATCTTCGGACTGATTGGTCCAAATGGTGCGGGTAAAACGACAGTATTTAACTGTATTACACAGTTTTATAAAGCAACCAGTGGTGATATGATTTTTAGAAATAAAGAAGGTAACATCGTTGATTTAAATGATCGTAAAACACATGATATTATCAACGAAGGTATCGCAAGATCATTCCAAAATGTTGAATTAATTTGGGAATTGACAGTATTAGATAACCTTTTGGTTGCTGCTCATTCATTACTTATCACTAATTATTTTGAACACATGGTTCATTCAAAAAGAATGCAACGTGAAGAAGCTGTGCTACGCACAAAAGGTATGCAAATTTTAATGGATTTAGGCATTAGTGAATATGCGTATCGTTCACCTTATGGATTGCCTTATGGCATTCTTAAGAAAATCGAACTTGCTAGAACATTAATGACGAACCCAACCTTAATTATTTTAGATGAACCTGCTGCAGGATTGAATGATGCAGAAACTGAAGACTTAGCTAAAGTCATCAAATCAATCAATCATAAATATGGTATTACCATTTTCCTAGTTGAACATGACATGGGACTTGTGATGAGTATTTGTGATACAGTATGCGCCATTTCATTTGGTAAAAAGATTGGTATCGGAACACCGAAAGAAATCCAACAAAACACAGAAGTCCGTGCCGCTTATTTAGGAGATGATAGCGATGAGTAATCCAGTCTTAGAAATTAAGAACTTAGAAATTGATTATGGCATCGTTAAAGCTGTTAAAGGCATTAATATGCGTGTTGAAAAAGGAACCATCGTTGCAATTTTAGGAGCCAATGGTGCGGGTAAAACGTCAACGATTCGTTCAGTATCTGGTATGGCAAAAGTAAAAAGTGGCGAAATTTTATATAACGGTGAACCGATTCATAATATGGCATCATTTAAGATTGTTCAAAAAGGTATTACACAATCACCAGAAGGTCGTATGATCTTATCGGGATTAACCGTTGAAGAGAACTTGCTCGTTGGAGCATATGCGATTAAGGGAATTGTAAGAGATGGGAAAAAGATTTCAAGAAAACAGAGAATCAAAGAATTACTTGAAGAAACTTATAGTTATTTTCCAATCTTAGCTGAGCGTAAAAAACAACAAGCAGCAACCCTTTCAGGTGGTGAACAACAAATGCTTGCCATTGGCAGAGCGTTAATGGGTGCACCTGAACTCTTACTCTTAGATGAACCATCACTTGGGCTTGCTCCATTAGTCATACGTGATATCTTTCACATTATCAAAAAAATTAAAGATGATGGCAGAACGATATTAATTGTTGAACAAAATGCGAGACAAACCTTAAAAATTGCAGATTATGCATATGTATTAGAAATTGGTAAGATTAAGTCTGAAGGTAAAGCATCTGATTTACTTAATAACGATGAATTAATTAGTGCTTACCTTGGCGAATCGAAGTAATTGTAGTAGAATAATAGGTAACAAGTGCGAATTTTGCACAAAAAATATAAAAGGAGAAAAGTATGAAAAAAGTATTCTTAATCGCTTTTGCGTTACTGTTAACGGTCACATTGATCGGTTGCGGTCCTCAAGGCACAAGACAAGGTATCGACGAAGAATTTATTTATGTCGGTAATACAGCAGCAACATCTGGAGCATTCGCGGGTGTTGGTGTACCATTTAATTTAGCGATGCAAGTTGTATTCGACGAATACAATGCAACTCATGAAGGTCCAGATATCAAATTCATTCACTATGATGATGGATTTAATGGCGAAACAGGGTTAGCATTAACTAAAAAACTCGTTGAAGAAGACAAAGTGTTTGCATTAGTTGGTCACTTTGGAACGAACACAGTTAACGCTACAATGGACTACCTATTAGAATCTGGCATTCCAATGATTTATGGTGTAACTGGTGTCAACTCTTTATTCTTTGAAGACGTTCCAGGAAACAACATCTTATCAGTTCAACCAATTTATAGAACTGAAGGTCGTATGATGGTTGCGAGAGCACTTCATGAATCATTATTTGGTCCAAATGGCGATGCTAAACTTGGTGCAACTGACAAGATTGTTGTTCTTTATTCTGAAGATGATGCTGGTCAATCCATTAAATTAGGTATTGAAGATGAAGTAGCATCAGCTAATATTGGTTCACGCGTGGTTTATTTACCATTCAGTGCTGATACAGCAACTTCAGTTATCCCTACAGCATTAGCTCAAAATCCAGGCGTTATCTTATTATCAGCAAACCAAGCTCCAGCAACTGCTGCAGCGATTGCTTTAAGAAGTAACGAAAGTACAGTTCCAGTCCTTTCATCTTATGTAAACAGTGCTGCAGTATTTGCACCTGCACAAGTTGATGGCGCAGCTTTACCTTTCAATATTTATGCAAACGCATGGGTTGACATTGCTCAAACAGGCGCACCTGGTCCAACTGCTGCACAAATTGGTGCAGACGGCACACTTGCTGGTTGGGCATTAGATCTTGCTTATCTTGCAGGCTTCACAGCAGAATATTGGGAAGGATTCGTTCATGACCTAAATTCATCTGACTTAGTTGATGGCGATACAACTGCACGCTCATTATGGGCAAATGCATATGCAATGGCTGGTTATGTAGCTGCAAGCACATTCGTTTCACTTCTTGAAGAAGTTGAAGATTTTGATAAACTTACTTGGGAAGGACTTATTGAAATTGCTGAATCTAAAGCATTTGACCTACCAATGGCTGGTACCATTGATTGGAGAGATGGACAAAGAGTTGGTTTAACATCACTTGCATTAACTAAGTTCCAATTAACTGCTTCAGGATGGAATTTTGCGAAAGTAAGAGAAATCGAATCAATCGATCAAGTTAGAGCTAAATAAAAGACATAATTAGAAAGAGTGGATGAGGGCGACTTGATTCGCTCTTTCTTTTATATCAAATGGAGGATTACAGGATGAAAAAATATATGGATTTAAAAAATGGTGAAAAACTAGCGTATGTTGAGCAAGGAACGGGAAATGAAGTTTTAATTTTAATTCATGGTAATTTCTCATCATCCTTGCATTACACACCATTATTAGAAAGACTACCTAAAGATTTACATGTGCTTGCACCTGATCTCAGAGGATATGGTGATTCAAGCTATCATAATCGAATTAAGACAATGAAAGACTTTGCAGATGATATCAAGCTCTTCATGGATGAAAAAGGTCTTAAATCAGCAAATATCGCGGGATGGTCACTTGGTGGAGGCGTCGCCTTAGAGTTTGCTGCTGCATATCCAAACATGACTAAGAAACTCATATTAATTAACTCAGCATCTCATAAAGGATATCCTGTGTTTAAGAAAGATGAAAAAGGACAAATGAAAGTTGGAGAAATTTATACGTCACCTGAAGAATTAGGAACAGATCCAATTCAAGTGATCCCATTATTAATGGCACAAAAAAACCAAGATATTAACACAATGAGCTATGTCTTTGGATTAACTGTTTATACAGTCAATAAACCTAATGAAAAAGATATGACATTATGGATGAGTGAATCTTTAAAACAAAAGAATTTGGTGGATGCTGATTGGGCATTAGCTAACTTTAATATGTCTAATGAGCATAATTTCTATCATGCAGGAACAAACAATATACAAGATGTGAAATGTCCCATACTACACACATGGGGGAATAAAGATATCACAGTTCCTGAGTATATGGTTTTAGCAAATGTTAAAGCACTTGAAAAACAATCGAAACTGATTGTTTATGAAAATTGTGGTCATTCACCACTGACAGATGTCCCAGATCAACTCACGAAAGATATCTTAGAATTCATTCATGCATAACATGAAATATCAAGGTTAAATTGCGATATGAAAATTAATGGTAATGAATTGTTTGTTGAAGATTTAGGGCTTAAAAACAATGAAACAATTGTGTTTCTAAATGGTGTTATGACCACGACTTCAAGCTGGTATGAACTCTCAGATTGGTTTGTAAAAAATGGTTATCGTGTCATATTACACGACTTCAAAGGACAGCTAAAATCAGAGAAACCAGATGGACCTTATACCTTTATGGAACATGCTGAAGACACGATTGAAATATTAAGAAATTTAGGGATTAAAAAAGCTCATTTTATTGGCACAAGTTATGGTGGTGAAGTTGCGTTAAAAATCGGTATATTATTTCCGGAATTTGTGCAAACATTATCCGTCATTGATTCAGTTTCTGAACTCGATGAAAAGTTAAAAAATGAAATTGAAAACTGGATAAATATGTGCAAAGATGGTGATGGATATAAGTTTTTTTGGGGAATGGCAGAAGGTATTTACAGTAAGAATTATATTGAAAAGAATAAGCCATTTTTAGAAAAAAGAGCGTATGCAACAAAACATATGGATCCATCGTATTTTAAAGGTCAAACTACACTCTATGAAACATTTATGAACGATGTATGGATGACTGAAGAACTAAAAGCTATTAAATCACCGACACTTGTTGTTTGTGGTGAACTAGATACTTTAAAACCACCAAAGTTTTCCAAGATTATCAAAGAGTCAATTATGCAAAGTGAATACATCATTATTCCGGATGCAGGACACGTTGTTATCTTTGAAAAATCTAAAGAGCTGTTATCTGTACTCATTGGATTCATTAAGAAAAATAAAATTAAAGTTTAGTATATGTAAACATATATAAGATTAAATACGCTATTGAAAATCATATTGTGAAGATCTATTTTTTAGTAAATAGATCTTTTTTTCTTTGTACTTGTATAACGATTGAAAGAATGATGAGCGGGAAAAAAGAAGCACAGCAATAAAGATTGAAAATAATTATCGACGATATTTATATAGAAACGCGCGCGCGTGCGTGTGTGAGGGAATTATAGTTAAACAATTAAAAATAAATATGAAAGAAAAAATTAAAATGAAATGGGATTCACGTGAAAAGCAAAATGTCGGATTTAAGTCATGATGTAGAAACAGCGTTTATTTATTAGTACATCGTCATCACATCAAACATATCGTAAAAGAAGTGGGAAATAACAGATCCAGAGAATTAGAAAAACAGTTTAATGAAAAAATTCTAAGTTTACTAAATTTGAACAAGTTACAAAACATAGAGAAATTACAACTGCAAATTACTCATTATAAATTTCATTCAAATTAAAGACATGAGCTAGAAAATGGAAAGCCTTTTAAAATAATGAGTATAAAAATTTCTTAAATAAAATTATCTTAAAAAAACATGACACCCAGTCTGGTGAAAAAGAAGAAGAGAAGTCTGGAAGAAGTAAGAAGAAGCGATGCACTTAGCTATAAAACAAAATCAGCTCAGACGCAATTAGAGCCAGTAAAGCCAATAGTAATAGGTAGAATAAGCAAATGTAATCTCAAACGCTGTATTCGCACTCTTAAGGTTATTTATCATACTCAAATTATATTAGTGAATGTATTTAGTGATGGAAGAAGCCGTCATTAATGCATATAATCACTTAATCACCATCAACATTACAATTATTAATCGCGAATATAGTTGTTATTATAAATTAAATAACTACGTATAATATATATTATGTAAACCATACGATAACAACTTAACTGTGCGGTCAATGAGTTTTGTGTGGATAAGTTGATTGATTAGTTTTGTATTAACTTTGGCTTCCACTTGACTGATAGCCCATCATCTATCGAATTTCGACGATTTAAAATAATCACTTGCTCATTCTATTCTATGACGAGTTGTGATACAATGAAATTGGTGATAATATGAAAGATAAAACGATATTGATAGTCTTTACTGGTGGTACAATCTCTATGGCTAAACAAGGCCAAAATAACAAGGCAATGATCAAAGAAAACCAAGCTGAATTGCTCTCAAACATTGCTTCTGAACATGATGGGATCAACCTAAAATCTTACACTTTTTCATTGAAACCATCCCCCTCAATTACCCCTGATGACATGTTTACGCTTGCTAAACAAATCGATAAACATCTTCTTGATGACTCGATTGATGGGGTTGTGATCACACATGGTACGGATACTTTAGAGGAAACTGCTTATTTCTTGGATCTCTATTTGGATTCAAAAAAACCAGTAGTTTTTACTGGTTCAATGCGTAACTATTCAGATCTTGGATTCGATGGACTTAGTAATTTAGTATCATCGATTTTAGTTGCAGCCGATGAAGAATCTGCGCATCATGGTGTATTGCTTGTTATGAATGATGAGATAAATTCTGTCACTGAAGTAACTAAAACACATACATTAGCTCTTGATACTTTTAAGTCAATGGAGTTTGGTCCACTCGGTATCATTGATCAAGATAACGTTTTATATTATCGTGAAGCACATGCGATTCCAATTTTAATGCAACCTTCTTCTATTGAAAATTCTGTTGAAATTGTCAAAGCCTATTCAGGTGTAAGTTCACAAATACTAAACTCACTGGTTGATCAAGGGGTTAAAGGAATTGTCATTGAAGCACTAGGTCGTGGTAATGTTCCACCCACGATGGTTCCTGGTATTGAAAATGCAATTAAACATAATATTCCAATTTTAATTACATCTCGTTGTCCAAAAGGTAGAGTCTTAGATAGTTATGGCTACGAAGGTGGCGGACATCACTTGAAAACTCTTGGTGCGATTTTTACACAAAATCTAAATAGTCAAAAAGCTAGAATTCGGTTAATGTTAGCTTTAGGTCTAACAACTAACATTGATGAGATTAGAAAATATTTTTAGTGATTTTTATGGTTAAATTAAGACGCATTTTCAGCAATCGAAATGATTTAAGATTAATCCTTATAAGTTTCATCTTGTTATGTACATTTCTTGGATTAGTACTTCAAGCACTTAGATCGTTAAATTCACCTTATCCAATCCAGTATTTTTTCATTAATTTCATCTATTTTACAACACAAAGTAATATCCTTATATTCGTACTTTTAATTCTTTATTTTACGAGATTAAAAAATACGCAAATATATGATATATTTACGCATATTGGACTATTAAATATTTTAATGACTGGCGCTGTTTTTCATCTCTTTTTAGGTCCCTATATGGAACTTTCTCTTGTCCAACATTTATTACATACAGTGACACCTTTATTGTTTCTATTTTATTACTTTGTCGTGTATGACAATTCGTTTCATATTCGGTATTTACTGACACTTTTTGTTTATCCAATCATTTATACTGTTTTAGTTTATACAGTCATCGAGCCTAAGATAGGTAATACCTTAGAATTGGTTCAAGGAGACTTTCAAGGAGCTCGTTATATCTATCCGTTTTATGATCCATTTTATTATGAGTTTAGTGTTTTTAGAATGATCCAGTTTTTCTTTCTATCCATGGTCTTTGTGATTGTATGTGTGTTGATTCTTACACAGCCTACTAAGCGTTATATTGAGAAAAAAATTAATGAGGATAACCCAATTGGGTAATCCTCATCTTTTTTATTTAATATATTCTAAGAAAGATTTTCCGTTTTTAGGTTTCTCAGTTCTAAAATTATCATTGATTGTTGCTCCTAAATCAGAAAATGTTTTGAAAACTGGAAGTTTCTTACCGAATGGATAACGTTTTGTATAAATCATTAATGGAACGTATTCTCTGGTGTGATCTGTACCATGATGAATTGGATCATTTCCATGATCTGCAGTTAAGATCAAGAGATCATCTTCTTTAAGATTTTTAAGTAAATCTGGTAGTTGTCGGTCAAATGCTTCAATCGCTTTACCATATCCAATCGGGTCTCTACGATGACCATAAAGAGCATCAAAATCAACAAGATTTAAAAAGCATAATCCATTAAATCTTGTTTTTGCGACTTCAGTGATTTGACGCATGCCATCATCGTTTGACTTTGTTTTGCTAAAGTCAGTAATGCCATATCCATCAAAAATATCATTAATCTTACCTAAAGCAATCACATCATATCCAGCGTCACTTAAGAAGTTAAGTGTCGTTTTTTCATGAGGTTTTAAAGCATAGTCATGGCGATTTGGAGTTCTCACAAAATCATCTTTATTCGTTCCAATGAAAGGTCTTGCGATAATTCTTCCGACTTTCCATTCAGGTTTCATAGTAATTTCTCTTGCAATTTCACAAATGCGATATTGTTCTTCAATTGGAATAATATCTTCATGCATCGCGATCTGCAACACAGAGTCTGCAGAGGTATAAACAATTAAATCTCCGGTTTTCATGTGATGTTCACCAAGATCTTTAATGATTTCTGTACCTGATGCTGACATGTTACCTACAATTTGACGACCCGTTCTTTGTGAGAGTTCATCTAGTAGTTCTTTTGGAAATCCAGTGTCTGTAAATGTCTGAAAAGGCTTTGTAATATATAAACCCATGAGTTCCCAATGGCCAGTCATTGTATCTTTCCCTAAAGAAGCTTCTTGCATCTTGGTATAAAAAGCTTTTGGTTTATCGACAGGATCTACATTCTTAATAGGTGCAATATTCCCATAACCAAAGGATTTTAAATTGGGTATTTCTAAATCCATTTTTTCAGCGATATGTCCAATGGTGTTAGAACCTAAATCGCCATACTTATCTGCATCTGGTGCTTCACCGATGCCAAGGCTGTCTAATACAATCAAAAAAATTCGTTTATACATACTTATTTGTCCTCCTTCGCACGTGGATGTGCTTTTTGATAGATTTCTTTAATGCGCTTTTGACTGATATGTGTATAAATTTGTGTCGTTGAAATATCTTCATGTCCTAAGAGTGTTTGGAGTGTTCTCAAATCCATACCGTTTTCTAATAAATGAGTTGCAAATGAATGTCTTAGCGTATGTGGTGAGCATTCGGTTTCAACCTTTGCATCTATTGCTAACTTTTTTAAGAGTTTAAAGAATCCCTGACGAGATAACCTTGAACCTTGAGCGTTTAAAAATAAATAATTTGTTTTTTCAGCTTTTAATAATTCCATGCGACTTTTTGTAATATATGCACGAAGTGCTTGCATCGCCATATCTGAAATTGGGACGATTCTTTCTTTATTTCCTTTTCCGTGAACAATGATGTAGCCGTGGGCTAAATGAATATCCTCCATTTTAATATCTAATAGTTCACTCACACGTAATCCAGACCCATAGATCAGTTCTAATAGCGCTGAATTTCTTAATCCCATCGTTTTATTCGGATCAACTTCTTTAAGAATTCTAAGAACCTCTTCAACTGATAAGACTTTAGGTAGTGTTTTTTCGATTTTAGGTGCTGAAAATGATTTGGTAATGTCCTCATTTACTTCACGTTCTAAAATCAAAAAGTGATGAAAGCTTTTGATTGCTGTAAGTTTTCTTGCTTGTGTTTTTGAAGTGACTTTAGACTTCAAGGACTTCATGTAATTTTCTAAGTGTTTTCTGGTAATTTGATCTGGTTTTTTGATTTCATGATATTTTTCTAAAAATAAAGCGTATTGGTTAAGATCACGTAAATAAGATGAAATGGTATTTTTCGATGATCCTTTTTCATTGGTCAAATAGAATTCAAAGTCTTTGATTAAATATTTCATATGAACACCATGAAGACTTGATTACCTAAGAATATACCTTTTTCTGTTAACTTAAGTATACCACTTTGATATGAAACTAAGCCTTGATCCATCTTTTCTTGGATTTTAGGGAAGCGATCTAATAAATTAAATTCATATTGTTTTTCTAAACTTTGAATATCTATACCACCAATTTTTCTTAATCCAAAAATTAATGCGTCTTGCAAATTCATCTCTTTCGTTTGAAGAACTTTTTCAAGTTGAAAATTCTGATAATAATCTTTTAATAATCGGTGGTTTTGCATCCGATATCCATCAATATATCCATGGGCACCAACGCCAACACCAATATATTCACCAAGTGACCAATAAATCAAGTTATGCTTAGATTGATAACCAGGTTTTGTAAAATTAGAGATCTCATAATGCTGATAACCCATGGCTTTTAATTCTTTAATAATTTTTTGATACATTTGTGCTTCAATATCTTCATCCATGACACTAAAATTACCTTTTAAGTACTCATGGTAAAACACAGTCTTTTCTTCTAAGATTAATGAGTAAGCAGAGATGTGTGTTGGATTTAATTCTTTAATATGCTTTAAATCAAAATCTAAATCGATTAAATTCTGATTAGGAAGTGCATAAATTAAATCGATATTGATGTTATCAATCCCAATATCTTTTAAATGATGGATGGTGTCATAGACTTGTTGATTTTTGTGTTTCCGATTTAATTGATTTAAAATTTCTTGATTGAATGTTTGGACACCTAAACTTATACGATTAATACCATAGGTTTTATAAAGTAAACCTTTTTCTTTTGTATAACTTTCGGGATTTACTTCAATCGTATATTCAACTGGGTGAATCGATAATAAATGTTTTAGTAACTTTTCGGTTTGTTCCAAGTTTAACATCGATGGTGTTCCACCACCAATGTAGATTGTTTCAATCGATTTAAAATGTTTTTGATAGGAGTTGATTTCTTGAATGAGATAATCAAGATATTCATCAATCATATGAGCATCTTTAGGAACACGCTTTGCGAAATCACAATAAAAACAAATGTGTTCACAAAACGGAATATGAACATATAAACCTTTCATTTCATCAGCTCCTTATGATTTTATTATACCAAAAAAAGGTTTACATAATACAAAAATAGTGATGAATTAGTCATCACTATTTGACAGTATTGCCATGAAAGCTTCTTGTGGAACATCGACTCGTCCAACAGCTTTCATTTTCTTTTTACCTTCTTTTTGTTTCGACAATAATTTTTTCTTACGACTGACGTCTCCACCATAACATTTTGCTAAGACATCTTTACGCATGGCTTTAATCGTTGATCTTGCAACAATTTTATTGCCTAATGCAGCTTGCACAGGAATTTCAAACATTTGACGTGGGATGAGTTCAACCATTTTTTCACAAATTGCTTTCCCACGATTATAGGCGAAATCACGATGAACAATTAACGATAATGCATCGACAACTTCACCATTTAATAGAATATCCATCTTTTGGAGTCTCGATGTCTTATAACCCGCCATCTCATAATCAAAGGATGCATAACCTTTCGTTGATGACTTTAATTTATCAAAGAAATCATAAACAATTTCAGATAATGGGAGATCGTAATGAATATGCACACGATTCGCATCCACATATTTCATATCACCAAATGTTCCACGTTTCTTTTGACATATATCCATAATCGCCCCTACATACTCTTTTGGTGACATAATGGAAGCTTTGACATATGGTTCTTCAATATAATCAATCCGTTGTGGATCAGGAAGTTTCGATGGATTATCAATGGTTACCATTGAGCCATCGGTTAAATGAATATGATAGATCACAGAAGGTGCAGTAGCAATCAATTCAATATTAAACTCTCTAGAAATACGTTCTTGAACGATTTCCATATGCAGTAAGCCAAGGAATCCTGTTCGAAATCCAAATCCTAATGCTTGAGAAGTTTCTGGTTCATAAACGAGTGATGCATCATTTAACTTTAATTTATCGAGTGCATCTTTTAAATCATTAAAACGATCACTATCAATTGGATATAATCCACAGAAAACCACCGAATTCATCTTTCGATAACCTGGTAAAGCAGTTTTCGCTTTATTGTTTCCATAAGTAATGGTATCACCGACATTTACAGTGTTAATATCTTTAATGGATGCCGTCAAATAACCAACATCACCAGGTCCTAAAACATCTTTTTTGATGATTTTAGGTGTATGCACACCAACTTCAATGACTTCATATTTTGCACCAGATGCCATAAACTCGATGTGATCGCCTTTTTGTATAGTTCCATTCACGACGCGAATCGATGGAATAACCCCTTTATAAGCATCAAAAACCGAGTCAAAGACAAGTGCTTGCAAAGGAGCTTCAGCATCACCTTTTGGTGCTGGAACATCTTTAATAATACGTTCTAATATGTCATGAATCCCAATACCCTCTTTTGCAGAAGCTAAAACGGCATCTTTTGCTGGTATACCAATCACATCTTCGATTTCATCAATCACCTTTTGTGGTTCTGCAGATGGGAGATCAATCTTATTAATCACAGGGATAATTTCCAAGTTATTATCAATTGCTAAATAGACATTCGCTAATGTTTGAGCTTCGATGCCTTGTGCAGCATCGACGACTAAGATTGCCCCTTCACATGCTGCAAGCGATCTTGAGACTTCATAAGTAAAATCAACATGACCTGGAGTATCAATTAAGTGCATGATGTATTCAATACCATCTTTGGCTGTATACAATACTTCAACAGCATTTAGTTTAATTGTGATTCCACGTTCACGTTCTAAATCCATAGAGTCTAAGAGCTGTTCTTTCATCTCCCGATCAGAAACTGTTTTTGTATGCTGTAAAAGACGGTCAGCCAAAGTTGACTTCCCGTGATCAATATGTGCTATGATCGAAAAATTTCTTATTTTCTTTTGTCTTTCATTCCATGATGCTTTATTCATATTCACAACCCTTTCGCGTGATTATTGTATCATTTTTTTAGTGAGAATGAAAGAAGTTTTCATTATGATTATTAAGTTTTTTAAGTAAGTAAACATGTAAAGCGTTTTTATTTAAAAACATAAAAAATCGCGTTGCAAAAGACTTGCAATTAAAGTATAATAGCAATGTAAGAAACATTACATTAAGAGGAACTAAATAAATGAGAAAAGTATTGATGTTATTTTTCGTTGCTTTAGCAGCATTCACACTTTTTGGATGCAATAGCAGCGAATACAAAGTTGATGGTGAGTTCATGGCTTATGAAGTATCAGTTCATAAAGATGCTCAAATGGTTACAACCGTAACAGTTACAATTGAAGACGGTGAAATTGCTGGTTATTACATTGACGCTCGTCAAGGTAAAAGAACTTTAGATGAAACTGCAGGAACTTATTCATGGGCATGGAATGCTAAGACTAAGAAAGAACTTGGCGATGACTACAACATGGTAAAATTCGGTGGAGCAATTTCTGAATGGTATGTACAAGCAGAATTAATTGAAGCATACTGGTTAGAAAATGGTGTTGATTCAGTGACTGTTGATGCTGACAACTATATTGATAACGTTACTGGTGTTACCATTAAAGATGGTGGTTACATCGCATTAGCTCAAGAAGCATTAGAATTAGCTAAAGCAGGTAAATTCCAAGCTGTATATTGTTCAGGTACTGACTTATATATTGCTGAAATGACAGTAAGTAAAGGTAAGATTGAAACATTAGTATTAGATACACTTCAATCTACAAGAAATACAACAACTGGTTCATTTGAATGGAAGCCAAGTACAAAACAAGAACTTGGTGATGCATATGGCATGAAGGGTTCAGGCGGCGGTTATAAGTTAGAAAACGGCGCATGGGTATCTACAGGAACTACAGCAACTCATGAATGGTTTGAACAAGCAAATACAATCACTGATTGGATTATTGCAAATGGTTATGACAGCGCACTTAAATCAGTTGGTGGACGTGGCGTATCATTAAATGGTACTTCATTAGTTGATGGTACTTCTGCAGTAACGATTAAGACTGATGGTTATTTCACAGTGTTAAAATCACTCTTTGATTTTGCAGGAAGCTCAGTAGAATAATAAACTAAAAGGCACTAAGTAAGTGCCTTTTCTTTTGGGTAAATCAAAATGATTTGCCCTTTTTTAATTTTCTAATATATCACTAAATTGTTCTACAATATATAAAATATCTTTAGAACTCAAACCGTAGCCTAAACTGAGTCTAATTGTTCCTTCTCCATGATCATGTAAAGCTTGAATCACGTGAGATACTTCCATTGAAGTTTCATTACATGCACTACCCGTAGAAACATAGATGCCACGTTGGTTTAATTGATATTGTAGCACATGTCCAGAAATGCCTTCAAAAGATAGTGACAATAACCCAGGTAATCTATGATTATTTAGATCTGGTCCATTTAATCGAAATTTAAATCTCGCTTTTAATTGATCATATAAGTATTTTGTAGTGTCTTTTAAATCTTGTTGTTGATTGAGATAAACGTCATGAACATTTTTTAAAGCTTCATAGAAACCGATGATGCCATATATATTTTCAGTACCTGCACGCAGATTGAATTCTTGTGCACCACCATGAATGATTGGTTCAATTTCTATGGGCTTTTTTTTATAAAGTAAGCCAACACCTTTAGGACCAAAGATTTTATGTGCAGAAAACGACATAAGATCAACATCGAGTGCTTGAAGGTCTATTTTAAAATGACCAAGCATTTGCACAGCATCAACATGCAAAATCGAATGATGTGCATGGACAATTTCTGCAATTTTATCGATATCTTGAATCACGCCAATTTCATTATTACCCCAAATAATCGATACTATTAATGTATTATTATTTAACTTTCCCTCTAAATCTTTTAAATCAATAAAACCATCTGGATCAAGATTGACATAGTTTATTTTATAACCTAAAGTTTCTAAGAAATGACACGTATTTAAAGTAGCTTTATGTTCGATTTTTGTTGTGATAATTTCTTTTTTATTCGGATATTTAAAAGCAAGTCCTTTAATCGCTAAATTAATGGCTTCAGTACCACTACCTGTAAAAATTAATTCTTTGTAATCACAATTCAATAATCGAGCAACACCTTTTTTAGCATCATTTAAAGCCTTTTTATTTTCGATACCGATGGTATGAAGGGATGATGGATTTCCATAATAGGTTTCTAAATAGGGCTTCATTTTCGAATAAACCTTAGGATCTAGTTTTGTAGTTGCAGCATGGTCAAGATCATAAGTTTTCATTTCTTAACCTCCGATTCAAGTAGACATTGATCATATAAACTAAAATCAATATTTGCATAAGTTTTTTGAAATTGCTGGTCTATTTGAAATGTCTTTTGATTCGTACTAAGCAACGATCTTTCGATATCATCAGAAAGTTTCTGGATGGCATAAGATTCGTGAATAATACAAGGATCATCATCATTAAATAATTCAATACAAGTCCTTTTAATCGCATCTTTCTTGTAAGTAAGATTTAATAGTGGCCCTTTAAAAAGAACTTTACCAAGTTCATCTTTAATGATTATTTTTTTAATTTTCATTAAATGCCTCCTATAAATACTTTATAGATATAGTATATCGCGACACCTAAAAAAATGATACTATTCATCAATTTGATGATATCTAGTCTTGTGCGAATGAAATTAGATACTGTATTTATACTTTTAGCTCTTAATCCGATAAAAGTAATAATGATTAAGGGCGCTACAAAAAATAAAACATAGATAAATAATAAGATGTTGAATAATAGAAAATGCGTGGTTCGATCGACAACAATTGCCGTCCAAGCAACGAATGCTTGACCACTACATGGGAACTCGACGATCGCAACAAATGCACCAATAAGAAAAGCTGTAACATAGATCATTTTATTTCCTGATTCGATTTTTTCTGAGAAATTCGACATAATCTTCCGCGTTAAAACAAAAAACTTATTTGGCAATTGATTCTTAATCTCACCATATTTTTGCTTCCTTGCAGACATAAAATCTAAGAAATTTAAAATAGATATAAAAAGTGCTAATAAAATAATAATTGAATAGAACACTTTCATGTAAGGAAGTAAGGCAGATAGTGCAGTTGCTAAAAATCTTCCAAGAATGAAATATGTCACAAATACAGCAAGTATATAAGAAAAACAAATATATAAAATTGTTTTTGAACGTTTCTTATCGGTTAAAAAAGATAAGAACATTAATAACATAGCGAGAGCACATGGATTAAATGCATCTAAGAGACCTAATAATAGAGTAGACCCTGAAAGGATTATCAAGTCGTTGAATGTGACATCTGCATAGATTAACTCGAGTGGATCTAAAAGTGTTTCTTCATCCATAATTTTTTGTGCCATTCCAGATTCAATGGCTTGTTGTATAGCTTCCTTACCAATAAAATATGTTTCTCCGACATAAAGCAATGGAACGAGGTTTTGATCTTTAGGTACTTGATAAGTTCTTGCATAACGTGAAAACATCTCTTCAAAGAGCTCATAATCGTCTTCACTCATATATTTTTTGATGTTATAGCCATCATCCGCTAATTGTACTAAAACGCCTGTATTTTCTAGTGATTGACAAACTAAACACCCATGTGATCCAAAATAGATTGCATCATAGGATTCATCTGCATTTATCTTTGTGTTCACTAAAAAGGTAAAGAACACAATAAAAACCAAA
Source organism: Acholeplasmataceae bacterium (assembly GCA_028690555.1). GTDB lineage: Bacteria > Bacillota_I > Bacilli_A > Acholeplasmatales > Acholeplasmataceae > UBA6181. Next base: position 9,905 of record JAQVBA010000008.1, on the reverse strand, counting down.
ATGGCAATAATTCTTAACATCAATTTATTCATAAATTCCCTCGTCTTATCTGTTCTCATTATAAGGATTCAATAAATAAAAGTCAAATCTTAAATTATGACGAAAATTGAATATGTAAATGTTTTCATACGTTGAATAAAGTGTTGCAAATAAGCGATTTTAGGTTTATAATATAAGCGTATAAAAACGATAAAGGAGAATTGAATAATGAAAAAGGTTTTAGTATTTTTATTTGTTCTTTTTGCAGCAATAAGTTTAGTTGCATGTCAAAAGGAAGAGTCTTTTGAAATGCCTGAAGAAGTCACAATGGCAAACATTGATGAAGTTCTTTTCAAAGAAGGCGTTGAAGTTGTTGATTTAAGAAATTGGCAAGATAAAATGAATGGTGGATACATTCGCGGATCACATATGATTCCATTCTTCCAATATTTAGAATCAGAAAACATTTTAGTTCGTACAGATGGTAATTGGGATTTTGCACCTGAAGATATTAAAAATGAAGATGCATTAAGAAATCTTTTTGATGAAGACATGAATATTGTGTTATTCTGTGCAGCCGGTACAAGAGCTGGTTTTGTAAGAGAAGCTTTATTACACCTTGGTTACGAAAATGTATGGAATGCCGGTGCTGTTGGTGATTATACAGGACCAAATAAGGTCTTTGGTGACGGTTCATACCAATTTCCACCAGTAACTGAGTAATTAGGTGATTATGATGAGAAAAGTTGTAGTATTACTTCTTTTGGTAGTCGTATCATTCGGATTATTTGCTTGTAAAGATAGTGGTAGCGAAGAAAATAGTAATATTCTCAAATTTGATCATCTAAATGGTCATGGAGATGTTGTTGAACGTGATGCATATCTATTATTTGAATATGAAATGCGGGATTACGTGAAATACCAAATTGCATATGTCGCTTGTACTTGCCGCGCGCCTGAAGTTAATTATTGGAAAGTTGCCTATGTAGAAATAAGCAAAAAAGATAATTCAATTAAAACCATTTCCTTTAGACAAGATGGTACAGGTCATTACACAGCAGGTTTCTGGGGAGATAGTAATCCAGTTCCATCAGGAAATATGCCAACTTTAGAGGATTTTGAAGAAAAATTCATTCCATGGCTTATTGGAAAAAAACTTACTGATTTAGAAGGCATTGAAGTATTTACAAATGATGTTTATACTGGCGGAGAAATTAAAAATGAAACTACAATTGCTGAAACTGATCTAATTGATTTCTTTGCAGGTGCTAGTGTTACGACAAATAACATGATTCGCGTGATGAAGGTTTTACTTGAATATCACGAACAACATTACGATAACGAATAAGGTGTGAAAACACCTTTTTCTATAAGGTGATTTTAATGAAGAAAATGATATTTTCAATTTTATCAATTATCATTGTATTTGCCTTTTTTGGATGCAAAAAAATACCTACACAATACAGTGATTACGAAGAGCTTCATATTGAAAACTGGGACGAAGTTGAAACTGTCATGACTGATGGCTTATTTTTAGTCTACTACTACTCACCATTTTGTCCAGATTGCAAATCGATACAAGAAGAAATGGCAAAGCTTATCTATTATCGGGATAATCAATATACAATCTATTTAATGATTTCCATGGATATTGATCACCAAGGAACACCTCCAATTGAATTAAGAGGCGTTCCTGCATTATTTATCTATAATGATCGAGAGTTTATTGAAATGAAGCTTGGTCCAGCGCAAGTCTTGGATTTTATGAATTCACATTAATACATTTGATTATATGACTATAATTAAACAAAAAAAGCACTGAACAATATTTTAAGTTCGGTGCTTTTTATTTATTCTTCTGATTCATCATCCATAATTGGAATAACTTCAATCATGACTTCTAAGACTTTCTTCATATCCGCACTCATGACACTCACTAACAAATTATGGAATCTAAATTGATCACCAGCAGTGGGAATCTTACCAAGTTCATCAGTAACCCATCCATTGACGGTTGATACATCAAGTTCTACGTCAATACCAATTAGTTCAAATAAGTCTTCTAAATCTGCATGGCCTTTAACTTTATAGTGGGTTTCATCAATTTTAATAATCTGTTCGATAATCTCATCATGTTCGTCCCAAATATCACCCACAAGTTCCTCTAGGATGTCTTCCATCGATACAACACCAAGAGTACCACCATATTCATCTTTCACAATGGCTAAGTGTGCTTTATGCTCTTTTAGCAAGTTAAGTAAGTGGGAAACACGCATATATTCTGTGACGAATACAGGTGGTTTGATAATGTTTTCCAAAGGTTCTTTATCAATTAATACTAAGTTATAAAAATCTTTATGGTTAATCGTACCAATGATATGATCAATATTTGTATCATAAACAGGTAATCTTGAATATCCAGATTGTTTAAAAGCTTTAATAATCGATTTTGTATCTTGATTAACATCCACAGCAACTACATGCACACGTGGTGTGAATATTTCTTCAACGAGTAAGTCATCAAAATCGATGACGCTTCGAATCAGATTCCCTTCATTTTCGTTGATGCCACCCTCTTGTTGCACTTCAGAGACATAAGTTAATAACTCTTCTTCAGTAATTCCATCTTCCTCACCAAATTTAAATGTTTTATTCATCAATTTTTGCCATAGGCCAAAAAGATATATAAATGGAAATAAAATCCAAGTAAACAAGATTAGAAAAGGTGTTACAGCAATTGCATATTTTTCGGGAACTTTTTTGGCTAAGCTCTTTGGTGTAATTTCACCAAAGATTAAAACAAGTGTGGTCATGACAGCTGTTGATAATGTGACACCAATGTTTCCAAAGTTTCTAACGAAAAACACAGTTGCAATCGATGCTGATAAAATATTAACAATATTATTTCCAATCAAAATGGTGGTTAATAGTTTTTCAAATTTCAAAGATAATTGGTATGTACGTTCGGCACGTACATCCCCTTTTTGAATTAAATGTTTCAATTTGATTTGGTTAATCGATGAAAATGCGGTTTCTGACGATGAAAAAAATGCGGATAACATAATTAAAACAATTAAAATGATAATTTGTGTTATGTCTTGTGAGGTCATACGTTATCTTCATCCTTATCACGATCATCTGATGGCTTTGTTATTCTCACGCGTGAAATGACTTTATCTTCAATCGATAACACTTCAAATTTAAAGCCTTCGTAAACAATCACAACTTCTTCATTTTCTTCTGGAAATCTTCCAAGTTGTCCTAAAATAAAACCGCTAACCGTATCGTAATCATCGACCGGTAGTCCAGCGTCAATAATGTCTTCAACATCACTAATATTGGATAATCCATCAACTTCAAATGTTTGATGATCAACGATTTGAATTTCTTCCTCTTCATCATCGTATTCATCAAAAATATTTCCTACAATTTCTTCAATCAAATCTTCAATGGTTACAATTCCAGCAGTTCCACCATATTCATCTAAAACGATGGCAATGTGATTTTTTTGTTTTTGCATCTCTCTAAATAATTCACTCGTTCGCTTTGAATCTGGAACGAAATAAGGGGGTCTAAGTAAAGATTTAACTGAAAATTTTTCTTCTGGGTTATCGATATATCTGAGTAAATCTTTGACATGCATTGTACCTATGATGTGATCAATATCCCCATCATAAACTGGAAACCTCGTAAATTGTTCGGTTCGAATATAATCAATCACTTGTTTTTTCGTTGACTTAACACTGATAGCTGAAACTTCAGTGCGATGTGTCATGACTTCGTCAACGGTAGTATCACCAAATTCAAATATATTTTGAATCATTTCTGATTCTTCTTCATCGATGTCACCAGTTTTACTGCTTGCTTCAACAATCGTCATAATTTCTTCTTCGGTCACTTTTCTGTCACCTTCATTTGGATGAAGTCCAAAAAGTCGACCAAAAACAATCGATAAATAATTATTGACCCAATAAAGCGGTCTAAATAATTGAATAAAGAAAGAAACGAATCCAATCGTTTGATATAAAACGCGACTTGGATATTTATTCGCTAATCTTTTAGGAATTAAGTGTCCAAAAACCATATGAATGATTAATAAAATGACTGAAATAATGATAAATGAAATAATATTCAAATAGACATTGTTATCAGCATTGAGCCATAATCTTACATCGTTTTGAAATGTGTCTAATGCGATACCACCATTAATCAAAATGATTAAGGTAAGAATCATATGTATAGTGACAGTAAATAACTTTTCGTTTTCTTGATAAGATAACACGCGTTTAGCGCGTTTGTTACCTTCTTCAGCATCACTTTCAACTTGATTGTCTGAAACTGCTACAATCGCTGTGCCAGCGGCATTTAATATCGCATAAATCATGATTAAAACAGCCATTGATATCAGTGCGGTTGTCATTTGATGTCACCTCCAGGGTAACAAAAAAAGACACCAAAAAAACGCAGTGTTTTAATGTCTTTAGGTAACGGTATGTTGGGATCGTCGATCCTACTGCTTGATTCTTCCATGTTAGTGCTATAATCCTCCACATCTAAAATGCTGATATCATGATACTATAAATGTCGTAAAAAGTCAAGATTGACCAGAGGTTGTAAAGGTATTTAGATGCTTGAGTAATCTAGTGCTTTATGATAGAATATCAAGGAAGGGGAGTAGTTTCTCTAAATTAGTCGTCAATACGGTTTTTATAAACCCGGTTAATTTCAAGGATTCCTTGTAACGAGACCTTCAAGATTTTTTGATCTTGATGGTTTTTATTTTAGATAAACCATAAGATTAAACAACATAAAGGAGCAACTGATGGATATATTATTTAATGTTTTATTACTTCTTGTTGGTTTTGTTTTTTTGATTAAAGGTGCTGATTTTTTTGTCGTATCTTCTAGTTCGATTGCCCGGAAATTCAATGTATCCCCTTTGATCATTGGGTTAACACTCGTTGCCTTTGGGACTTCACTTCCTGAACTTGCTGTGAGCTTTGCAGCTGCATTATCTGTTGAACCAGGACAAACTGCTGATATTGCGATGGGAAATATCATAGGCTCAAATATTGCAAATCTCACACTTATTTTAGGAGCAAGCGCTGTTGCATTACCAATTATGGTAAAAAAAAGCATGAGCAAGAAAGAATTCCCATTTTTAATTGGAATGACAATATTGATTGCTATTTTAGGATTCTTCTTTCAAAGCGATGCGCAAATTGCTCGTTGGGAAGCAGTAATCTTATTAATTGTTTTTGCATATTACATGTATTTAATGTTAACTGGTGAAAAAGAAATACCAACAGATGACATCAAAGTGATTGATATGAAAAAAGCGATTTTTCTATTATTTGTTGGCATCGCTGGTGTCTCCATTGGCGGTACGATGGTCACAAGAGGTGCAGAATATATCGCAGTCAATGGGCTCGTTACATTTGCTGGAATGAGCATCACAAAAGCAACCACACTTGTTGGTTTGAGTGTTGTAGCTTTAGGAACTTCTTTACCAGAACTTGTCACATCGGTTGTTGCTGCAAAAAAAGGCGAAAATGAAATCGCCTTAGGAAATGTCGTTGGATCCAATGTGTTTAACACATTATTCATTGTTGGTTTATCTGGAATCGTCACGCCTTTAGGATTAAATGGTGATGTCTTAATCGACATGATTATCTTAATCGCTATTACATCCATAATGATTATATTTTCGATTTCCAAAGGGAAGATTACAAAGCTTGAAGGTTGGATTTTACTTGGTATTTATATTGCTTATATTATATATATCATCATTCGTGCATTAGGGCATATTTAATCAAAGAAATTGAATAGATCATTGATAAAGTTTTGGTTACCCAAGAGATGATTTCCATGATCTAAGCCCTGATAAATATGAAGTTTTCCATTTTTTAAGTTTGACAAGATATGTTTTGTATGAGATCTTGTAATTAAATCATATTCACCAAGTGTGAGTAATACAGGTATTTGAATTGATTTTAAGTCTTTATCTTTGATGTTTGGTTCTTCCATCATCATCTTAAGATAAGGACTTTTATTTTTTTGATAACTTGAAATGATTTTTTTCATCAAGTTTTTCTTTAACCCCAAAGGATTGACATTAACCCCTGAGACCATAAGTTTTGAGACCATATTAGGATACATGGATGCTAGCATTAATCCAATAATACCACCATCACTAAAGCCATAAAAATAAACTGGCGATATCTTCATTTTTTCAATATATGATTTGATGTCATGTGTCATGGATAAAAAAGAGTAATCATCAGTGAAATCACTATTTCCATGATTTCTTGAATCAATCAAATGTAATTCATATTTTTGTGCGAGCCTATCTTTAATGCACTCAAAGATATGATAATTTTCCTGATTTCCATGTAGTAAAATTAAAGGTTTTCCATAACCCATCACTTCATAATTCAATTGAATTCCATTGACGATAATTTTCATAGTTCCTCCTAGCAAAAAGGCCCCATAAGGACCTTAAAGTGTCATCGTGCATAAGCCATGTTCTGTTCCCTAAAAGGGTGTGACCATTTATCTCTACATAAGTAGCATGTGTTTACTTCAATTCGTATTCACATGTGCCCCTACCAAAATTTGGGTTTCTAGCTTGAGGGGTTTACCGCGTTTCATCAATTAATTTCTTAATTGCTCGTCTCTGTGGCACATTTCAGTCTAGACCATAGTTTCCCTTAGGTCATCGATCGCCGTTACGAATAAATCGTACCCTAAGTTATTCTTTCCTTAGGCACAAACACTACATCCATCTCAGGATGTGCTAGCATGGACTTTCCTAACCTTTAAAGGCTCGGTCACCTTCCAACGACATGTTAAATTATAACATGAATCTATTCGTTTGACAATGATTCTTCAGTTACAACTTCCTCAGTTTCACTAGGTTCTTCATGAGCTTTTGCTTCTTTAATGATTACGATTGTTTGATTTAAATCTTCTTTGATTTCTAAGCCTTCAAGATTTAAATCCTTGAGTTTCTTTTCATCGTGAAGATCCATTTTTGAAACATCCACAACCAATTTAGCATAACCATGTACAGGTGAATAAGTTGCTAAAATTTCGTATTTAACTAATTCAGCAAACATCTTTTTGTCATAAAAGACTTCTTGACCAATCATTTCAATCGGAATCATACCTGTGACTAATTCTTTTTCAGTCACGCGATGTAAATCAAAATGTATGATCTCATTTGGTTTTAAAACGTTCGATTGGACAGCCTTGAAATAGACATGATGATATTTGTCATCTAATCTAATCTTAAATGTCTCAGATCTACCGTAAGTCTTTAATGCAGTTAAAACATCATTGATGTCTGCTTGGATAGATATGGAGTCAATCGAACGACCATACATTACTCCTGGCACTTGATGTGCCGCACGCACCACGCGAAGTGGTTCTGTTCTTAATGTTACTTTCATTTCTATAACCTCCATTTCTTTAATTATACCATAAATGCTATTTGTGACATAATTTAAGGCATTATCAAGAGATATATAGGGCTATAAATGGCACAAAAAAAGAGGCAATGCCTCTTTTAAAGATTATTTAGTTAATGCGTCTTTTCTTGATAAATCGATTCGACCTTTTTCATCGATTCCGATACATTTCACAAGAATTTGATCACCAAGTGAAACAACGCTTTCAACTTTTTCAACACGTTCTTTAGCTAATCTTGAGATGTGAACTAAACCATCAGTACCAGGCCATAATTCAACAAAACATCCGAACTTTTCAATACGCGTGACTTTACCTTCGTAAATCTTACCAACTTCAGCTTCTCTCGTTAAATCTAAGATGCGTTGTGCAGCACTTTCAATCCATTTCGAATCCATGTGCATTAAGAAGACACGACCATCTTGTTCAATATCAATCTTAACATTATCATTATCTTCGATGATTTGTGTGATAATCTTACCACCACCACCGATAACGTCTCTAATCTTATCTGGATTAATGGTAATCATCTTCACTTTTGGTGCATATTTAGAGAGTTCAGGTCTTACAACTGGAATTGTTTCTAACATATGATTTAGAATATGAAGTCTTCCAAGACGTGCTTGTTCTAAGGCTTCTCTTAAGATTGTTTCAGTGATTCCTGAAATTTTAATATCCATTTGTAATGCTGTAATACCATCTTTTGTTCCAGCGACTTTAAAGTCCATATCGCCTTCATGGTCTTCCATGCCTTGGATATCTGATAAAATCGTATAATGTTCGCCTTCTTTAATTAAGCCCATCGCAATCCCTGCTACGGGTGCCTTAATTGGAACACCAGCAGCCATTAAAGCCATCGTTCCAGCACAAATCGTTGCTTGTGAAGATGAACCGTTAGATTCTAAGACTTCTGACACAACACGTATGGTATATGGGAATTCTTCTTCAGTGGGTAATACTTGAAGTAAGGCACGTTCACCAAGTGCACCATGACCAATTTCACGACGTCCTGGAGAACCATAACGTCCAGTTTCACCCACACTATATTGTGGGAAGTTGTAATGGAGCATGAAACGTTTTGTATCTTCAAATCCGAGACCATCAATAATTTGGTTTTCACCTAAAGCTCCAAGTGTTACAACACCTAATGCTTGAGTTTGTCCTCTGGTGAAAAGTGCAGATCCATGAGGTCTTGGTAAAATATCTATTCTGGATTCTAGAGGTCTAATTTCATCGACTTTACGGCCATCTGGACGTACCTTATCTACCGTAATTAAACGTCTAACTTCTGCAGTAACAATACCATCTAGAATGGCTTTAACTTGTTTTAAATAGTCTTTATGTGTTTCTTCATCAAAGACTTTCACACCATCAATATCTTTGAAGAAAGATGTTGATTTGAAATGTTCAACGGTTTCCTCGCTAATTTCATCAATCGCATGATAGCGTTCTAATTTATCATAAATCGATACCGCTTTAATTAATCGATCATAAGCGTAATCATATACGCTCTTTTTGACATCGTCATGAATTTTAAATGCTTCAAAATCCATCTTTGGTGTATTGAAATCTTTTAAAATCGCTTCTTGGAATTCAACAAGCTTTTTAATTTCAGCATGACCAAATAAAATGGCAGCTAACATATCTTCTTCTGAGACTTGTTTTGCTCCTGCTTCCACCATGTTAATCGCTTCTTTTGTTCCTGCAACGACTAATTCAATATCACTTAATAAGGCTTGTTCTTGCGTTGGATTAACAATCAACTCACCATTGACTCGACCTACTTGAACACCAGCAACTGGTCCATTAAATGGAATATTGGAGATGCCTAAAACAATCGATGATCCAATCAAACTTGCCATTTCTGTGGTGCAATCTGGATCTGAAGATAATACGGTATTAATCACTTGAACTTCATTTTTAAATCCTTCAGGGAATAATGGACGAAGTGGACGGTCAATGAGACGTGATGTTAATGTTTCGTGCTCACTTGGACGGCCTTCTCTTCTTAAAAATCCTCCTGGAATTTTCCCTGCAGCATATAGTTTTTCTTGGTAGATTACCATCAGAGGGAAGAAATCTTGCCATGACGGTTCATTTTTAGCAGTCACAGCACTTAAAACTGTAGAGTCTCCATACATGATCATCGCAGCGCCAGCGGCTTGTTTTGCGACCTCACCAATCTCAACCTTTAGGACTCTACCTCCAAGGGTTGTTTCGTAAATCTTTTTCGGCATAATATAAAATCTCCTTCATTTTATACTTTCTATTTCTTTAGTATTTTATTTAACCTTTTGAATTATACCATAGTTTAGTAAAATTGTATAATGATTAAAAAAAAACTGACGATTGGTGCTTAATGTTGGTGACGTTCCATATGTGTCTTTAATATATCTGTAATACCATCATCACTAAGATACGCTTGATAAGTTATAGTTTTAGTTGTTTTCATCATTCTT
>JAQVBA010000007.1:17824-31993 GCA_028690555.1 Acholeplasmataceae bacterium | reverse complement strand
CATTAATAATCTTTCTGCAAATGCATCATAAAGTTCATTGATTTCATCGTAGAACTCCTCAAATTTTCCGTGTAATGCGTAGAAGTTAGGACCGGTAACATACCAGTGAAAATGATGCAACTTCGTAAAGAATACGCTTAAGTTTGCGACTTGCTTGTTTAAAGCTTGATAAAGTTTTTCCATAATTAATACCTTTCCTTTCTTTTTTATACTCTTATTATAACATACGCGTTTATTCATCGCTATTTATATGCTTTTTTATACTAAATAAGCCATAATTTAACATATTCATTAAAAATATCATAAAATTTAACTAATTGTTTGCATAGTAAAATGCCTTAAAATATGGTATTATTTAACGGGTGATACTATGTTTGATCGTTTAAAATTGATTGACAAACAATATAAAGAAATACAAGATAAACTAGCAAGCGGTAAACTTGAAGTTAAAGAGATGACAACTTTGTTGAAGGAATCAAGTTCAATTCAAGAAATCGTTGAAGTTTACCATCATTATCTTGAAAAAGAAAAAGAATTAGAAGATTTGAATGACATCATCGAACACGAAAAGGAATCAGAAATCGTTGAGCTTGCTGAAATCGAGCGCGATGAAATTGAACAATTTTTAAGTGACACGGAAGAAAAATTAAAAATTCTCCTTTTACCAAAGGATCCAAATGATGAAAAAAACGTAATTATGGAAATCAAAGGTGCAGCCGGTGGCGATGAAGCCAATATTTTTGCTGGCGATCTTTTCCGTATGTATTCGAGATATGCCGAAATAAAAGGCTGGAAAATTGAGATTTTAAATGCGATGGAAGGCAGTATGGGTGGATTCACATCCATCGAATTCATGGTCTCTGGTAAACTTGTATACTCATTTTTAAAATATGAATCTGGTGTTCACAGAGTACAAAGAGTTCCTGAAACAGAATCGATGGGACGCGTACATACGTCAACTGCAACTGTTCTCGTGATGCCCGAAGCTGAAGAAGTTGAGCTTGATGTTAAATGGGAAGATATCCGTTTTGACACATATAATTCTTCTGGTCCAGGAGGACAATCTGTTAATACGACAAAATCAGCAGTAAGATTAACGCATATTCCAACAGGAATTGCTGTTGCATGTCAAGAAGGTAAGAGTCAACATGAAAATAGAGATAAAGCATTCCGTTTATTAAAAACGAGAATCTATGATCAAATGATTGAGGCTCAAATGGAAAAAGAGGATGCTGAACGAAGATCTTTAGTCGGTCGTGGCGAAAGAAGCGAAAAAATTAGAACGTATAATTATCCTCAAAACCGAGTATCTGATCACCGAATTGGACTAACCTTACAACGTTTAGATGCCATCATCGAAGGTAAACTTGATTTAATCTTAGAACCTTTATTAAATGAGTTTCAAAAAAGACAACTCATTGGAGAAAAAGAATGACCTATGAAGCGTTGTTAAGAAAAGCTTTTAAACTTGCTGAGGCGCAAGATAAAGAAACCGAAGCCGTTAAATTTTTGCTGATGGAAACGTATCAAGGAACACCACATGAGTTTTATATGTCTTTGAATCAAGAAACGAATCAAGATGTTGAAAAATTGTTTTTAGAAAGATTGGATGCATACGTCTATCAGCATGTTCCAGTTCAGCATTTGCTAGGTTTTTCATACTTTTTTGGTTATAAATTCAAAGTAAATGAAGATGTTTTGATTCCAAGACTCGAAACTGAACACTTAGTGGAACATGTCATCCATTATTATGACCAATATTTTTTTGGTAAAAAAATCAAAGCATTGGATTTAGGGTGCGGCAGTGGGTGCATTGGATTAACTTTAAAATTAGAAATTCCTGAAATTGAGATTACACTTTCAGATATTAGTGAAAAAGCTTTAGATGTCGCAAAAACAAACCAACAAAATCTAGATTTAGAAGCGAAATTTGTTTTAAGCGATTTGTTTGAAAATATTAGCGATAAATTTGATGTGATTGTATCAAATCCCCCATATATTCCAGATGATGAGGAAGTCATGGACATTGTTAAAAAAGAACCTGAGGTTGCATTATATGGCGGCAAATTTGGATTAGACTTTTATGAACGCATCCTAAAAAGTGCAAAAGAACATTTACATGATTATGGTCTCATTGCATTTGAACATGGTTATCAACATGCAAAACCACTTTATGATTTAATTCATCAATATTATCCACAAGCTAAAATTATTCAAATGAAAGATTTAGCTGGAAAAGACCGATTTACGTTTGTTGGATTTAATGGTGTTTTGGTGTAAAAAATATCAATGATGACAGTATGGAATTAATTAAATACTTGATGAAGAACACACATTTTTGAATCAAGTCAAAATTGTGTGTTTTAATTTTAATATTTAGATATTTTTTTAAGAAAAAAGAATGCAATTTTGTGTCAAAATCAACATTTTGATATATAATAAACGAGGCTTAAGAAAAGAGGTTTCAAATGGATATTCGTAATATCGCCATAATCGCTCACGTTGATCATGGCAAAACAACTCTCGTTAATCAATTATTGAAACAAAGCGAACGCTTTGATGATCACATCGAACTTAGTGATCGTGTGATGGATTCAAATGATATTGAAAGAGAACGCGGGATTACAATTCTCGCTAAAAATACAGCAATCATTTATAAAAACTATCGCATCAACATCCTAGATACACCAGGACATGCTGATTTTGGTGGAGAAGTAGAACGCATCATGCATATGGTCGATGGAGTTCTTTTACTCGTTGATGCTTATGAAGGCGTTATGCCTCAAACACGTTTCGTTTTAAAAAAAGCTTTGGAAGCTAAATTATTACCAATCGTCGTGATTAATAAAGTGGATCGTAAATATGCTGATATTCAGCGCACAGTAAATGAAGTTTATGACCTGTTTATTGATTTAGGTGCCGATGAACATCAATTAGACTTCCCTGTTTTATACGCATCTGGTATTCAAGGGTTATCGAACTATACACCACATCTATATTTAGATATTAAAATGGAACCTATTTTAGATACGATTATTAAAGAAATTCCACAACCTAATCAAGATGATCAAGAACATTTAATTTTTCAACCAGCACTCATCGATTATAACGATTATGTCGGTCGTATGGGGATTGGAAAAATTCATCAAGGAACACTTCGTGTCAATGATACAGTAAGTTGTGTGAGACTTGATGGTTCCGTGATTCAATTTAGAATTCAAAAGATTTTTCAAAGCTTAGGTGTAGAAAAAACTGAAGTTTCAGAAGCATATGCGGGTGATATTGTATCAATTGCAGGTCTACCAGATATTCATGTGGGTGAAACGATTTGTGAAGTTGGTCATGAAATTACATTACCACATCTTCATATTGATGAACCAACAGTTCAAATGACATTTTTAACAAATAATAGTCCTTTTGCTGGAAAAGAAGGCAAGTTTGTGACTGCAACGAAGATTGATGAACGCCTTTTTAAAGAAACACAAAAAGATGTAAGTCTTCGTGTCGATCGTATTGACAATAGCGAAGCATGGATTGTTTCGGGACGTGGTGAACTTCACTTAGGTATTTTAATTGAAAACATGCGTCGTGAATCATTTGAATTCCAAGTCTCACGCCCAAGAGTCATTGTGAAGACGGTTAATGGCGTGCAATGTGAGCCTTATGAGGATGTTCAAATCGATTGTCCAACAGAATACGTTGGAACCATTATCGAAATGCTTGGAGAACGAAGAGGGGATTTATCATCCATGAGTCAAATTGGTGATTACTCAAGAATTCGTTATACGATGCCATCTAGAGGTCTTATCGGTTTCATGACACAGTTTTTAACGGCGACGAAAGGATACGGAATTTTATCACATGTATTTTTAGATTATCGTCCAATGATTCAAGAAACTGTTGGAAATCGCCGCAGTGGAGCTTTAGTATCTCTGAATCAAGGGATGACAACTGCTTATGCGATTGGTCGTTTAGAAGATCGAGGATACATGTTTGTTGATACAAGAGTTGCTGTTTATGAAGGCATGATTGTTGGTGAAGCGAATAAAGATAGTGATTTAGTAGTTAACGTGACACAAGAAAAACAATTAACGAATATGCGTTCTGCATCTAAAGATTCAACGGTCGTTTTAAAAAAGCCAAGATTAATGACGTTAGAAGCATGTTTAGCATTTATCAATGATGATGAATTAATTGAAATTACACCATTAAATATTCGCTTAAGAAAAACATTATTAAGAGCTAATGAACGTAAAAAAGCATATCTATATGGAAATGATTAAGACGCCTGGCGTCTTTTTTGTTAAAGTATGGTTTATTGTTTTCTCTTTGTCTTAATGGTTTATTCTATGATATAATATCATAGAGATTAAAAAGCGGAGGAGTCTATGAAAATTGCAATCGGTAGTGATCATGGAGGATTCGAATTAAAAGAAAATATTAAGAAGTATTTAGAGGATAAACACATTGCGTATCATGACTTTGGAACTGATTCCAAAGATGCTGTGGATTATCCTGATTTTGCATATAAAGTCGGTCATGCTGTCGTTGAAAAAACGTATGATTTTGGAATTGTTATATGTGGAACAGGCATTGGAATTAGTATTGCAGCGAATAAAGTTAAAGGTGTAAGAGCAGCTTTAGTCTATGATGAAAATACTGGCATGTTAGCAAAACAGCATAATAATGCTAACGTGATTGCATTAGGTGGTAGAACAACACCTTATGAGAAAGCAATAAAAATATTAGATGCTTACATGAATGCATCTTTTGAACCACGTCACGAAAAGAGAATTGATAAAATTCATCATATTGAAAAGGAGTAAATGAATGAGTAAATTAGTCGTCATTAAGCACCCCTTGATTGATCACAAGATGTCAAAAATTAGAAACAAAGAAACTGGAACAAAAGAATTTAGAGAAAGTTTGTCGGAACTTGGTGGTTTAATTACTTATGAAATCACAAGAGATTTTACAACAAAGCCAAAACAAATTGAAACACCCATTTGTGAAACAACAGTTTACGAACTTGAAAAACCTGTGGTGATTGTTCCGATTTTACGTGCTGGTTTAGGGATGGTGGATGGGATTCACAATTTAATTCCATCAGCGAAAATTGGACATATTGGTTTGTATCGTGATGAAGTGACTTTACAACCTCAAGTCTATTATTCGAAATTGCCGAAAGATACAAAAGATAGTGTGGTTTTATTAGTTGATCCGATGCTAGCAAGCGGTGGATCAGTATCTAAAGCGATTGATATTATTAAAGAAACTGGTGCTAAAGACATTCGTTATGTCGGGCTAGTTGGGGCGCCAGAAGGTGTAGAACGATTACAAAAAGATCATCCAGATGTTCCAGTATATTTAGCAGCACTTGATAGCCATCTCAATGAAAACAGTTATATCGTACCGGGTTTAGGAGATTGTGGGGATCGGTTGTTTGGGACAAAATAAAGCAAAAAAAGCATTTGCTATTTACACGATGGTCATTCAATTTTTCATGACCATTATTGCCTTATCCTTACTTGGATACTATATCGGAACTAAAATCAATTCAGAAGAAGATTTACCTATTCTTCTTGCTGGTGTTGGTTTGTTTATTGGTGTCATGTTTGGATTTGTTACGTTATACAAATTTGTGAAAAATGAGGATCGCTATGAAAAAAATGTACACCATTAGCATTATTGCATTTGTATATGCGGTTATATTAGCACTAATTACTTTCCTCTTTTTTAGAGCATACCTTTTATGGGCAATTTTAGGGTCAGCTGTCGCTTTATTTAATAACAGTTTAGCCACTCAAGCATTAAAAGGTAAATTTACCACGCAAAAGGTGGTCACGAATCTCGTAACTCGATATATTTTATATACAATCATTGTAGCAATCGTATATTTTGATACGAAAGATTTAGGAACAACAACAATGATTTATTCTTATATATTTTTATTACTTGGAATATTTTCATTAAAAATCGGTATATTTGTTTACCACACACCACTAATTAAAAAAGATGATGAAGGTGAGGTGAAGAAAGATGGATCAGATACTGACAATGCTTCGTGATATTCCCATTTATTTTTACACATCTTTAGGGATTATCGCATTTATATCCATTTTCTCAGTATTAATAAGCATAAAAATTAATCAAATGGACGTCAGAGATAAACCGGGGAAATTCATGACTGTCATCATCAGTTTTATTGAGATGATGAATAATTTCATTAAAGGTTATATCGGAAAACATTGGAAATTCTTAGCACCACCGGTTATTACACTTGCTCTTTATGTTTTTGTATCTAACATTTCTGGTTTGGTTGCACTTGATTCACCCACGAGATATACCTCAATCACTTTTTCGGTATCCATCACAGCGTTTACTTTAATCCAATTAATGGGATTTAAGAGTATGGGATGGAAACATTTACTGGGGATATTTAAACCACTTGCTCCAATGGCTCCTCTCAATATCGTGAGTGAATTTACACCCATCTTATCCATGGCTCTTCGTTTGTTTGGTAATATTGCCAGTGGGGCATTATTAATGACGATTATTTATGGAGCTACGGGCTGGTTATCAATTATTGTTGCTCCAGCATTTCATTTAGTATTTGATATTGGATTTGGATTGATTCAAACTATGGTTGTTGTCATGCTTACTGTAATTTATTCATCGATGAAAGTTGATGAATCAGATTTTGATATTATAAAATAATAATTTCACTAAAAAGGAGAAAAAGTTATGTTTACATTTTTAAACAATGTTTTACCTGTTGTCGCAGAAGTCGTTGCGAATGAGTATTTTAGTCAAGGTTTGGCTTATATTGGTGCAGGAATTGCCGTATTCACAGGATTTGGTACCGCAATCGGACAAGGGATTGCTGCATCTAAAGCCGTTGAAGCAGTAGGTCGTCAACCAGAAGCATCCGGTAAAATTACTGCAACCATGTTAATTGGTCAAGCGGTTTCTGAAACGACAGGTATTTATGGATTAATTATTGCTTTTATTCTTACCGCAAAATAAAAAAAGGACTGATCTAATTGAACCAAGTATTTGAAGACGCAATTCAGGGGATTCAAACCGGATTGAATTCGATTTTTGAACAACCACATATTGTCGTATTAAATTTATTAGCCTTTTTGGTTTTGCTTTTTTTCGTACGAAAATTTCTATGGAAGAGTGTGACTGGCTTTATTGAAAAACGCCAACATGCACTCGCTGAAGCTTTAGAACTTGCAGATCAAGAAGTTTTAAAAGCAAAAGAACTCCAAGAAAATTCTGTAAAAGAATACGAGCAAATGAAACATGAGACAAGAGAGCTTAAAGAAAGATTGACACTACAAGCTTATCGTGAACAAGAAGATCTCATTGAGAAAGCAAAACTTGAAGCGAGACGTCGGATTGAGCAAGCTGAAAAAGACATCGAATTTGAAATACAAGAAGCCAATGAAGAAATTAAACAATCGATTAAAGAAGTTGCATTTGCTGCGGCTAAAAAAATCGTGAAACGTGAAATTGATGAATCTGTTCATGATGATATCGTTGAAGAAATCATTCAAAAGAGATTTAAATCATGAGTTTAGAAAAAATGACACAAGCTTTTTTTGAGCTTGTCAAAGAAGAAGACAAAATTGATGTAATCTCTGATCAATTTGATGACTTTAGACATCAAATGGAACAAAATCATGAATGGTCTAAATTAATGGATTCACCGATGCTCACTTTAAAAGAAAAAATTAAAATGATCGATCAGTTGACATATGATGTCCACTTTTTGTCATTTTTAAAAGTACTTGCAGAGCATCATATGATGCACGATCACCAAAAAATTTATGCTGAGTGGTCTAATCTTAATCGTTTGTTTCAAAAAATTGCTTATATTAGAGTTTACACAGCTAAAAAACTAACAAAAGTACAAGAAGATGCATTGTTAAAAGTACTTCAACCGAGATTTACAGATAAAAAAGTCATGCTTAGAGTCACTGTCGATGAAAATTTAATTGGCGGTATGGTGACAGTTTATAAGGGTCAATCGCTGGATCAATCAACCCTGCGTGAACTCGAAGAGTTATTCACAACGATTTAAGGTGGTGTAAATATGTCGAAAATTAAAGTTCAAGAAATGACCGAAATCATAAAAAAACAGATCCAGTCATATGAACAAGATGTTAAATTAGAAAATATAGGTAAAGTTTTATCTGTCGGTGATGGGATTGCCATTGTTTATGGACTTCAACAAGCCATGATGGGTGAACTTTTAGAATTTCCTCACGATGTGAAAGGATTAGTATTTAATCTAGAATCACATAGCGTTGGGGTTATTTTACTTGGGAATGCAGATTTAATTAAAGAAGGGGATTTAGTTAAAACCACGAAGCGTATTTTTGAAGTACCTGTAGGTGAAGCACTTTTAGGTCGTGTTGTGAACCCTTTAGGAGAACCTCTAGATGCACTTGGTGCCATTCACACGGATCACTTCTTACCAGTTGAACGTCGTGCCCAAGGTGTCATGCAAAGAGGATCGATTAATCGTTCCATGGAAACAGGAATTAAAGTTATTGATGCACTTGTCCCAATTGGACGAGGACAAAGAGAGTTAATTATTGGTGATAGACAAACCGGTAAAACAACGCTTGCTGTTGATACCATCATTAATCAAAAGGGTAAAGACGTCATTTGTATCTATGTTGCGATCGGACAAAAAGAATCGTCTGTCACAACACTTGTTCAATTATTAAAAGAAAAACAAGCTATGGATTATACCATCGTTGTTACAGCTGGAGCATCTAAAGAAGGAACTCTATTATATCTTGCACCATTCGCAGGTGTTGCGATGGGTGAGTATTTTATGGAACAAGGAAAAGATGTTTTGATTGTTTATGATGATTTATCAAAACATGCGGTTGCTTATCGTGAACTCTCATTACTGTTAAGAAGACCTCCAGGAAGAGAAGCTTATCCAGGGGATGTATTCTATCTACATTCGCGTTTACTTGAACGTTCTGCACGGTTAAATGATAGTCTTGGTGGCGGTTCGATTACAGCGCTTCCAATTATTGAAACTAAAGCTGGTGACATTTCAGCATATATCTCAACAAACGTTATTTCAATTACAGACGGACAAATTTTCCTAGAAGCTGAACTATTCTATTCAGGAATTAGACCAGCCATTAATGCTGGATTATCGGTATCACGTGTCGGTGGTGCAGCTCAGTGGAAAGCCATGAAGAAAGTAGCGGGTACGGTTCGGATTAACTTAGCCAATTACCGCGAACTTGAATCATTTGCCCAATTTGGTTCAGACTTAGATGCGAATGCGAAACGGAGACTTGAACGTGGACGTAAGACCGTTGAAATATTAAAACAAGATGTTCACGAATTGATTGAAATGCCAACTCAGATTATCACGATATATGCATTATCGAATGGTCACATGGATGATTTAAATCTTGAACAAGTTAAACTTCTAGAAAGCGAAATCGATCAAGGCTTAAAGATGAATGAACTCGGTATGAAAATCTATGATGAACTGATTGAGAAGCAAGCACTTCCTGACTCCAAAATCATTGATCAATTTATCCAAAATTTAAAAAGGATGATTTGATATGGGGCTCAAGGATATTAAGATACGGATGCAAGCCATCAAAAAAACGGCTTCCATTACGCAAGCGATGCATAATATCGCACTATCTAAAATCCGTAAATCCACTGAACTTAGAACACAATCTCAAACATTTATTACGAAGATTACGGATATACTTGCATATGCAAGCCAACGGATTGAAGATGAAAATCGCTTAATTTCAGAACATGAAGTTCAAAAGAAATTATATATTCTTTTAACGAGTGATCGTGGATTAGCTGGAAGTTATCATAATCAATTGTTTAAAGCATTCATCGAAGAAACAAAAGAATTACAAAAAGATCAATACATTGTATTTGCGATTGGTAAGAAAGCGTATTATTTTGCATTAAAACATAAACTACCATTAATTAATCAAGAGATTATTTATAATCGTGATGATATTACAACGATGTATTTCCGTCATTATGCAAAATTGATTAAAGATGCTTATATGTCAAAAGATATTGATGAAGTCTATCTTTATTACAACCACTATGTAAATACAGCAACACAAGTGGTTAAAAAAGATAAGTTGTTGCCAGTGATTCTTCCAAAAGAAGAACCATTTAGAGAAACCTTTATTTATGACACAGATCCACTTGTGATTTTAGATCAAACGACAAATATTTATATTGAGAGCTCAATATTTTCAGCGCTTGCTGATGCCAAATTGAGTGAACATGCGGCACGGATGATTGCCATGAAAAATGCGACAGATAATGCGCATGAAATTGTTGAAAAACTAAACATGCTCTATCATCGAGCACGCCAACAAGAAATAACCTCTGAACTCATTGATGTCGTCAATGGGTCGAATGTTTAGAAAGGAGAATCGAGATGCAAGGAAAAGTCATGCAAGTTATTGGTCCAGTCGTTGACGTATTTTTTGAAAACGAACTGCCTAACATATACGATGCACTCAAGATTCATGTGAATGATGAAAAAACTGTGACTCTAGAAGTCGCACTTCATTTAGGAGATAATGTGGTTAGAACCATTGCATTAGAACCGACAGAAGGCTTAGTTCGCGACATGGTTGTTGAATCGATGCAATCACCGATTAAAGTACCCGTGGGTAAAGCTGTTTTAGGTCGTATTTTTAATGTGCTTGGTGAACCTATTGATGGCGGAGCTTCGGTAGAAGATGCGCCTAAGTTATCCATTCACCGCAATGCCCCTGAATTTCATGAATTATCATCTGAAGTTGAGCTTCTTGAAACAGGGATTAAAGTCATCGATTTACTCGCCCCTTATATTAAAGGTGGTAAAATTGGATTATTTGGTGGTGCCGGAGTTGGTAAAACCGTATTAATTCAAGAATTAATTCATAATATTGCACAAGAACGTGCAGGTATTTCTGTGTTTGCCGGAGTTGGTGAACGTACGAGAGAAGGTTATGAATTATTTCAAGAAATGACAGCATCCGGTGTTATTGATAAAACAGCCTTAGTGTTTGGTCAAATGAATGAGCCACCAGGAGCAAGAATGCGCGTGGGGCTTACAGGATTAACCATGGCTGAACATTTCCGTGATGAAGCAAAACAAGATGTTTTATTATTCATTGATAATATCTTCAGATTTATTCAAGCAGGTAGTGAAGTTTCTGCGCTTTTAGGAAGAATGCCATCAGCTGTTGGCTATCAACCTACCTTGGCTACTGAAATGGGCCGCTTACAAGAAAGAATCACATCAACCAAACATGGTTCCATTACATCAATCCAAGCCGTCTACGTGCCTGCAGATGACTATACAGACCCTGCACCAGCAACCGTGTTCTCTCATTTGGATGCAACCACAAACTTAAGTCGTAAACTGACTGAAATTGGTATTTATCCAGCGGTTGATCCACTATCATCAACATCTCGTGCTTTAACGCCAGGTATTGTTGGTAAAGAACATTATGAAGTTGCCCGTAAAGTCCAACAAATGATTCAACGTTATCATGAATTATTAGATATTATCGCGATTTTAGGTATGGATGAACTAACTGATGAAGATAAATTATTAGTGCATCGTGCAAGACGTATTCAATCATTCTTGTCACAAAACACACATGTGGCAGAACAATTCACAGGTGTTCCTGGATCTTTCGTGCCATTAAAAGAAACCATTCGAGGATTTAAAGAAATCATCGAAGGAAGACATGATAATCTTCCAGAAGATGCATTCATGATGGTTGGTACGATTGACGAAGCCGTTGAGAAGGCGAAAGATTTATGAAATTCTCAGTCTTAACAGCAGAAGGTAAATCCTTTAGTGATGATATCGACTATATTGTTATTCATAACGAGGATGGCGAAATGGCAATTCTCAAGGATCATATTCCGATTATTGTCCAAATAAAATCTGGTTATTTAAAATGCGTCACGAATAGTCATTTAAAGTTTGCAATTATTGAGCAAGGAATCTTAGAATTCAAAGATAATGAATGTGCTATTTTGGCACTTGATGCTGAAATTGGTGATACTCTAGATAGTACAAGAACTTCTTTTGAAAAGATGAAAAAAGACAAATTGGAATTAGCCAAAAAAGAAAATATTGATTTATCAAAACAAGAAAGAGAATTAAAAGAAAATATTCAAAAAAGTAAAGCTGGACAATTATAGGGGGTGTTTGATATCGAACACATAATCTATTTCACGTCGCTGATTATATTTTTCGCTTTAGCATTAAGAATTTTATCTGCGCTTCATCTTGAAAACAAGTTTGAAAAAATGCGTATTTGGGAAATTAAAGCTGCATATTTTCTATTATCACTCATTAGTGCACATTTACTGAGTGAAGTGATGGTCAAACTATCACAATTATTAAACGTTTTAGCATAGGGAAACCTATGCTTTTTTTATAAAAAAAATGAGCCATTAAGACTCATCAATTTGAATGGTTTTCATGCCTAATGATTCAAAACTTAAGAGCAAGTGTTTAATTTCATCAAGTCGATCAACTTTTTGATCTAATAAGATCAGTGTGTAATAGACATGTTCTACGTATGTCTTTTTAAGGACTGTCGCATCATTTTCAAAATATTTATCGATAAAATTTATTTTGTCATAATCAAAACTGATTTTATATATTGGAACCTCTTTTTTGACATAAAAAGTAACTTTTTTTATCACATCAGCGCTTGCTTTTGTATATGCTCTCACGAGACCACCAGCACCGAGTTTAATTCCACCAAAATAGCGTATCACCACACATAAAATGTTTGTGACATCGTGATGTTTTAAGACTTCCAATATGGGAATGCCTGCTGTACGTGAGGGTTCACCGTCATCAGATAAAGTTTGATGTTCGCCGTTTATGCCAAAAATAGATGCATGACAATAATGGGTTGCTTTTGGATATTTTTGTTTCGCATCATTTATGCATAATAAAATATCCTCTTGATGATCAATTGGATAAAGCATCGCAATAAAGATGGATTTATCAATCTCAATTTGATGAGAAACAGTTTCTTTTATATAGCGCATCATTTCACCGCATTTAGTATAACATAAAACCTGTTTTAGAAAAACTATCACTAAAAATTTGGTATAATGATACATGGTGATAAACATGAGTACACTTAAAGGCGCAAAACGCGTGATACAAGACTTAAAAAGACAAGGATATGAAGCTTATATTGTTGGTGGAGCTGTAAGAGATTATATATTAAGACAGCCATTAACCGATGTTGATATTACAACGAATGCTAAACCTTTTCAAGTCGCAAAATTATTTAAAACTAAACCCACTGGATTAAAATATGGGACCGTGACAGTTTTCATGGGCACAGAAACCTATGAAGTGACAACCTATCGGATTGATGGCGAATATGTCGATGGAAGACATCCTGAAGAAGTGACTTATAGTGAATCTGTCGTCATGGATGTTGCACGTCGTGATTTTACGATCAATGGATTATTAATGACAGAATCTGATGAAATTATTGATCATGTGGACGGAAGAAAAGATATTGAAAGTAAACTGATTAAGACGATTGGTAATCCAAACGACAGATTTGATGAAGATGCCTTACGCATGATGCGTGCATTCTATTTTCAAAGTAAGCTTGGATTTCAAATTGATCGAGAAACTAGAGAAGCCATTTCAAATTTAAAGGATCGATTAAAAGATGTTTCAATGGAAAGAATTCTTGCTGAAATGATTAAGATTTTGCAAGGAAAATATTTGAAAATGGCATTTCAATCCATGATAACAACAGGTGTTTCTAAAGTTTTACCAGGATTACATCAGGGGATTGAATATACATTAACGCTTGATGAGTTACCATTTGTCGATGTGTTTTTCACGTTAGCATTTACATTAAATGGTCATGTTCCAAGTGAGTGGACTTTTTCAAACAAACACCGACATCGCTATGAAATCGCATCAAAACTTGCGATTGAAAATAAAGAAATAGATGCGATGATGCTCTACACTTATGGCATTGACCTCTGTCTACTAGCAAATCGGGTAACATACATGTTAAAGCGATCAAAAAATAAGAAAGTAGAAATCGAAACGCTTTATCAAAATTTGCCGATACAATCAGATTTAGA
>JAQVBA010000007.1:0-17724 GCA_028690555.1 Acholeplasmataceae bacterium | reverse complement strand
TAAAATTTATAAAGCGCATGAGAAAGCATTTTATATGCATCCAGCAGCAACCAAATTCCACCACGCATATGTTGGAGGATTGTCTTATCATACATTAACTATGTTAAAATTAATTGATCCATTTATTGAAATATATCCGTATCTAAATCGAGACTTATTATATGCGGGAACCATTTTACACGATATGTCAAAAATCGATGAGATCAGTGGTGTTGACGGAGAGTATACGAAAGAAGGATTACTCATAGGGCATTTGGTCATGCAAACTTCTATGATTGATCTTGTGGCACATGAACTGCATTACGAAAAGGAAGAAGAAGTATTATTGTTGAAACATATGATTATTAGTCATCATGGGCAATATAACTTTGGATCTCCTAAAAAACCTCAAATTGGTGAAGCATTATTACTATGGTTTATCGATACGATTGATTCAAAATTTACAGTACTTGGTGAAACACTTGCTGAAACACAAGACGGTTCATTTACAAATATGATTTCTGTTTTAGATAAGATGAGATTTTATAAAGCAAATAAGAAATAAAGGAAGACCTTGAGTTTTCCTTTTATTTAAACATTCCTTTAATTGATTGCAATTTATCTTTGTTTTCTGTCACATCAATCGTTAAGAGTTTGCCATCTTTCAATTCAATTTTTAAAGTGCTTGCTCCAAGCATTTTAATTTTAACTTCCACATCTTTGATATCTTGATCTCTAAAAATTCGATAAGTCTTAAACATATCATCTTCGAAAAGTGCAAAACTGTACACCTCTTTATTTACAGTAAAAAATCTTAAGTGTTTCTTTCCAGAAAATAAATTAGCTGCAGAAGCATTTTGATTTGCTCTAAAATTTGAAAAACCAGCAACCCATAATTGGTTTTCATCAATCAAATTTGCTCGATTCACCAATGCATTTAAATCTTTTAAATCATCTTTAGAAAAAGGGATTGAAATCATTTCATCAATGATTTGTTCTTTTTTTTGTGTTTCTTGCTCCTTTTTCTCTGCTTCGTAAGCTTCTTTGGAGGCGCCAGTCATATTTTTGCTTGCAGATTTTTCCATGGCGTCACCTAATTTTTGTCCAAGTTTACCAAGTAGTCCCATCTGATCCTCCCATAGTTTTATTTTATTTTCATTATACAAGAATTCTTTTCAAAATAAATCATTAAAAAAAAAAAGGTTACCAAAATTTTGGTAACCTTTATCCTTTAGATAAATTATCCTTCTAAAATTGTAAACCAATTTTCATAAAGAGTTGCGTAATTATTATCATACACACCATTTGATGAAAGTAGGTATTCATTCATTTGACGACGATTGATTTCTCGAATGACATCAAATCTTGCACCTTGGTTTCCACTGAAGTCTGCATCTTCAATCAACTTGAAGACGAGTTCACGTTGCATAAAAGTGCTTTGGTAACGTGTTAAAATTGGTGAGAATTGGGTATTGAAAGCGGTTTGAACAGTTGATGGTAATTGAATACCTTCTTCTGAATTGCTTTCAATTAAGTAGAACTTAACTTGATTTGGACTTACCCATTCTGTTAAAGAGTTATAGAAGTTTAATGTTTCATCATCTTCTGAAACATATTTACCATCAGTGTCTGCGTATTGTGAATACATCACGCTTGCACTTTCTCTAACAGAAGTATTAAGAATTAAATGCCATCCAAATGATGATTTAACATTTGCAAGTTCTTCTTGAGTAATAACACTTTCATATAAATCAAGAAGAGGAAGTGATGCATCTGGATTATACATTGACATCGCACGATTGTAGAATACTTCGTCTAAACGTTGTTGAGATGATAATAAGTTTGATGTATTTGTGATTGGAGATGATAAGTTTTCAAACTTGAGATAGAAACCTAATTGACGGAATTTAGCCCATGTTAATTCTGGTTGAATGTCAAGCTTTGGATCATCAGGGTTCACTGGTGGAACATCATTACCACGTAAGATGCGTCCTGAATTGTTGAATTCTGCAGCAAGTGTTTGGAATCCATTTGCAAATGTTGAATAGTAACCAACTTTTTCATATAAGATTTCAACTAAATCAACTAATCCTTCTAATACAGCTTGTTGACCAAGTGCATCTAATGAATCTAGGTAATCTTGAGGATCATCTGGGTTTCCATCACCGTTTTGATCAACATATATGAGTAAGTGACTCACATTCATTGATTTATAATTATCATATTGGAGCTTAGCAAGTTCAGATAAGTTTTCATAAACATCTTCACCATAATGCGCTTCATAATCTTTTAAGTATTGATCACGTAATTCTGGGTATACATAGATTTGATTGATTGCTTCTTGATTAGTTCTTGAACCAAATGCAAGAAGTAAGAACTTTTCACGTCCCATTGTCGCTGGGAATCCAGCAGATGCAAAGTTATTTGCTGAGAATTGTGAAATGATATCTTCAAATTGTGTTTGATAACTATCACGATCATCTTCAGTAATTGAATATTTTTCTGAATTCAATAAATATTCATTAGATAATAGATCGAGTGAAATGTTAATACCATATGATTTTTCTAAGCGAGCATAGAAATCACTAACTGTGATGTCTGTACCATCTACGGTTGCAACCACATCACCACTCTTATTATCTTCTGTACCTTCATAACCATAATTTTGTTCGTAAAGTATACGAATAACTGGATCATAAATATCAACTTCGATTTCTTCATAAAGCTTATTAACAACTTCACTAATATAAGCAGATGTTAATTTACTTTCTAAAAGAAGGTCAAACATTTCATCTTTAATCGCTGTTGCAGTGGATGCGAAAATTTCTTTTTCAGCATCTTCTGGATCTTCGATTAATACACCTTCTTCAGCAGCTTTACCATCATTTAATTTAAATACTAAATAGTAAGGCGTACCAAATTGTGTGAAACGTGAAGAATAAGGTTGTCCATCTGTTGTATCATTAGGGTCTTCCATAGAAGCTTCTGAAACAAGCGTTGAATAGATGTGTGATCTTAAGCTTGTGTTAATGCCAGTAAGTTCATCGTAAGTCAGTGTTGGGCTGTATACAACATCACCTTTACCAACGATTGTAGAACCTGAAATTTCAACTTGTGCAGTAGGATTTAATAAATTATAGATGCTAACAAATGCTTCTTTAACTTGTGCAGTTGTTAACGCTACATCACGATTTAAATCACGGCTCGTGTTAATTGAATATTTTTTATAGTAATTTTCAAAATCTTCACGACTTAAAGCGCTACGATTTTCATAATTTTCACCAAGTTTTTCAAGTAAATCAAGATCTTCTAAAACTGAAACCACATATTGATTAACTGGTTCAGTTGAATCAGATTCAGCGCTTAAGTTAATATAACCAACTTCACCTTTTGCGATGCGAATGTCAGGAATTTTGTACCAAGCACCTTTAGCATCAGCTTTAATGCTTTGATGATACATTGCTGCGTTTGCTTCGTTTAAGTTAATGAAGCGAACAACTAAAGCATCAACATCATAACGACCTTCTCTGTTGTTCTTATAATAAGTTACAAGAGATTGTTCGCTAATGTAGTTTTTGTTATCTTCATCAGTAACTTCAGTGGCTAATAATTCTTTAGCGTATTCACGTTGTGCGGCGCGAACAGCATAATTATTGACTAAGAAACTTAATGATGCATAACCTTGATAAGGAATTGGTTGACTCATAATACTATCGATAATGGTTTGGATATTTAAAGAATTATCTAATAAATATTGTGAATCAGCAAAACGTTCTACATTACGGTAAAATTGTTCATAATCATTTTCGAAGAAATCTTTTAAATCTTCTAAATCTGTGATGTTATGAATGCTTTGGTTAATTGTTTCATCAAAAAATGTGTTTAAGTCTTCATCACCACTTGAAAGTAATGCTTTTACATCAGTAATGTTTTCTGCAAAAACAATATTATCGATCATTGATGACAAAACATTTGCGCTTTGTAAACGTAATTGATCGTAGAGTTCTTTTTCAGTGATTGTAATACCATCGAGGGTAACATAAGGATCATCAGATAAATCACCATAAGGTGTTTTACTGCTGTTACCACATGCGCTCAGTGTTAGGATTCCTGCAACAATTAGCACAAATATTGCCATCTTCCTAAGTGTTTTTGTTTGATTCATAGTTGTTCACTCCTTCAGTGTATATCATACAAGCAAATATAATATAGCATTTTTCAGGGGTCAATGCAACCACTTTCACTTTATTTGTAAATCTCACATATTTATATGTTATGATGAAAGAAGGTGGTAAATTGAAAGTTTATATTTTAGCCAGTGGTTCGAAAGGCAATATAACCTACTTAAAAGTAGGTCATATTAAAGTGTTCATTGATGCTGGTATTAGTTATCAAAAAATGAAGAAAAAAATGGAAGCATATGGTGAGTCGATTGAAGATGTCAAAGCTCTTTTTTTGACCCATGAACATCATGACCATACGATGGGTCTTTTGATGCTGCTTAAAAAGGGAAATCTAAAAGATCTTTTTATGACTCAAGGAACTTATGAAAGCTTATCAGAAGAGATTAAACAGCTAATTCCAAATCTTCATATTATTAAAGCGGATTATCCGTTTACTTATGAAACTTTAAATATGACACCATTTATGATTTCACATGATGCAAAAGAACCTGTAGGCTATGTCATTTCAAATCAAAATAAAAAAATAGTTCATATTACAGATACAGGATATATCGATCAAAATTATCATGACTTATTACAAGACGCAGATTTATATATTTTAGAATCCAATCACAACCCAGCAAAACTTATGGCATCGCCGAGACCCTTTTTACTTAAAAAGAGAATTTTAAGTGAAAAAGGTCATTTATCGAACGAGGATGCGTGTTGGTTAATGAACCGGTTTGTTAAAAAACATGCGATTTGGATTGTTTCGCATATTTCAGAGGATTGCAATTCTATTTTAGATATCGAAGAGTCCATTATAAAGATTTTTGATGATCCTACAAAAATTGATATCTACTATGCGTCACAAGAAGGTTTACCGGTGATCGAATTATGATTAAAATTATTGCAGTGGGTAAAATAACTCAAAAATATTTAGAAACTGGCATTCAATACTATTTAAAACAAATACCTCATAAAATTGAGATTATAGAAATCAAAGATGAAGCGAATATCCAAGGGATTGATATTGAATCTGAACGAATTTTAAGTAAAATAAAACCAAATGATTCTGTCTGTCTTTTAGCCATTAAAGGCAAAATGGAAGATAGTGAATCATTTGCACATTTTATGGATCATGAACTTACCTACCAATCTGGGGATTTAGTATTTATCATTGGAGGATCTCATGGTGTGAATGATTTAGTCTATGAACGGTCAAATTCACAACTGTCTTTTTCAAAAATGACTTTTCCACATCAACTGATGCGTTTAATGTTGATTGAACAAATATATCGGGGATTTATGATTTTAAAAGGACACCCCTATCATAAGTGAGGATCTATGAAATACATATTTTGGGATTTTAATGGAACAGTTTTGGATGATGCAAAACTATGCCATGATATTTTAAACGAAATGTTAATCGAAGAAGAAAGACCAACAGTATCTTTTGAAGAATATTTGATGATTTTTGATTTTCCTGTAGAAAGTTACTATGCAAAAGTTTATGATTTAGAAAAAACAAGTTTTAAGGAACTCGCCCACAGGTTTATTGAAAGATATATGCCTAGAAGCCTTGACTTAAATCTTCATGATGGCGTATTAGATGCGATTTCTCAAGCTAAAAATAGAGGTTATCAAAATGTATTATTATCAGCTTCAGAAGAAAACAATTTGCATAAACAATTAATCCACTATGGAATAAACAATCATTTTGATGCCGTTTTAGGAACATCAAATGTTTATGCAAAAAGCAAAGTAGAAGTTGCACTTAAGTTCATTAAGGAAAATCATATTCATAGCGATGAATGTTTTATGATTGGAGATACACTACATGATGCAGAAGTCGCAAAAGCATTGGGTATCCAAATTATTATCTACACAAAAGGTCATCAACATCCTTCAAGATTGAAAGAATTTTCAAATATTAATCATTTTCAAGAATTAATTGATAAAATATAAGTAGGTCGACAGACCAAAAAAGGAGAATAAGGATGAATAAAACCGCAATTCTCGTCTGCAGTAATGCTGGACTTGATTACTTAAACTATCCGAAAGACATCATCATTTTAAGATCAGTCATCCATTTTGGAACAGATGAATCATTTGATGATTTTATTGATATGGATGCGAAAACATTCTATGAAAGAATTTCAAAAGATCCAAATGATGTGCCAAAAACATCGTATGTTTCAGTGGGGAAAATGATTGAGTATTTTGAAGACTTAGAAAAGAAAGGTTATGAAGAAGCCTTAGTCATTACGATTTCTTCTGAATTGTCTGGTTTATATGAGGCGGTTAAACGAACTGCAAGCGAAGTTAATATTAAAGTAACTGCTTTTGATTCAAAAACGCTTGCCTATGCAGAAGCATACATGGCATTAGAAGCTCACAGACTTGCTAGTGAAGGAAAAACCTCAAAAGAAATCATTCCTTATTTAGAAAAAATACGTGATAACGATATGATCTATTTTGCAGTAAATACTTTGCTTTATCTTGTAAAAAATGGTCGTTTATCCAAACTTTCTGGAACTTTAGGAACAATGTTACAATTAAAGCCACTCTTAATGATTGGTGATAATGGTAAAGTAGAAACGTTAGAAAAAATACGTACGATCCACAAAGCTCACCAACGTGTTTTAGAAAAATACATTGAAGACACTAAGGATTTAGATGTGATTACCTATATTTCACATGCGCATGCTGATGAATTTGTTGATTGGTTTAAAACGGAAATCCATAAAGTTTTTCCAGAGCGTGAAATCATAGTGGCTTATCTCACACCTGTGGTTGGAGCACACACGGGACCAAAAGGTATCGGTATAGGATACATTAAGAAATCTTAGTTAAAACATTAAGCATGCAGAAGCATGCTTTTTTGTTCATATACATTCGCTTTATAAGGTGATATAATGAGAATATAAGGAGATGAAAAAATGAAAAAGTTTTTTGCAGACTTTAAAAAATTTATCACACGCGGTAATGTACTTGATTTAGCAGTTGCAGTCATCATTGGTGGTGCGTTCTCCAAAATCGTCGGTAGTCTAGTTAAAGACATTTTGATGCCAGTCATCAGTCTAGTCATTGGAGAAAAAGGTTTTGAAAACTATAAATACGTCATTTCACCTGCTGATGAAGTGAATGGAATTGCTGAAAATGCCATTACTTATGGGGTATTTATTCAAAACATTATTGACTTCTTAATTATTGCGTTTGTCATTTTCGTGATTATACGTTCGATTATGAGAATTTCAGAACTTGCAAATGCTAAAAAAATTGAAGCTGAAAGACTTCAAAAAGAGGAAGAAGAAAGAATCAAAGCTGAAAAAGCTGCACTAGAACCTGTTCAACCTAAAGTTGAAGATTTATTACAAGACATTAAAGTTTTACTCGAAAAGAATCTAAAATAAAAACCGGATTACCGGTTTTTTTTATCTTTGATCATTTGAATAAATATGTCATAAATCACATTTGAACGATCAAGCTCTGGATGAAATGTAGTTCCTAATATATGATTTTGTTTAACACCAACGATGTCACCTTGATACCATGCAATTGGGGTGACATCTTTTTTTATTGACATAATTTTTGGAGCACGAATGAACGTCATGGGTATTTTTTGATTTTCTGTATCACCAATGGTTTTAAAACTATCTTTTTGGCGTCCATAAAAGTTACGTGCTAGAGAAATATGTAACAAACCAAAGTGTGGATTCTCATGCATAATATCTTCTGCAAGTAAAATTAATCCAGCACAAATTCCAAAAGTTGGGAGTCCCTCGATAATCCGTCTTTTGAGCGATTCAAACATACCTAGGTCTACAAGCAAACGCTTCATTGCTGTAGATTCGCCTCCCGGGAGGATGAGGCCATCCATATCTTTCGTTAAATCGCTCAATTGACGGATTTCAAAGGTGTTTATTTTTAGACCTTTTAGTCTTTTTTCGTGTTCAATAAATGCGCCTTGAATTGCTAAGATGCCGATGGTTAGCATTACTGACCTCGATTAGCCATTAATAACTGAATTTCTTGTTCATTAATACCCACCATAGCTTCTCCAAGGTTTTTAGATATTTCTGCAAGAATTTTTGGATCATTAAAGTTTGTGACTGCTTGTACGATTGCACGCGCACGTTTTTTGGGATCTCCAGACTTGAAGATACCAGATCCTACAAAGACACCTTCAGCTCCTAATTGCATCATTAATGCTGCGTCTGCAGGTGTCGCAACACCTCCGGCTGCAAAATTAACGACCGGTAGTTTACCATATTTATGCACATATCGAATTAAATCAATTGATACACCCATCGTCTTTTGAACTTCATATATTTCATCATCACGAAGCGATTCTATGTCACGTATTTCTTTTTGAATTTGTCGCATATGAGTGACGGCTTGAATGATATC
The DNA here is from genome assembly GCA_028690555.1 of Acholeplasmataceae bacterium. Classification (GTDB taxonomy): domain Bacteria; phylum Bacillota_I; class Bacilli_A; order Acholeplasmatales; family Acholeplasmataceae; genus UBA6181. Next base: position 9,169 of record JAQVBA010000007.1, on the reverse strand, counting down.
TCCAGTTCCTGGTTCACCCTTTGTTCTAATCATTGAAGCACCCTCAGCAATTCTACGAAGAGCTTCACCTAAATTTCTTGCCCCACATACGAAGGGGACACTAAATTTTGTTTTATCAATATGATAAATATGATCTGCAGGAGATAATACTTCACTTTCATCAATAAAATCAATAGAAATTGCTTCTAAAATTTGCGCTTCTACAAAATGCCCAATTCTAACTTTAGCCATCACGGGAATTGATACAGCTTTTTGGATTTCTTCAATCATTTGAGGATCACTCATGCGAGAAACCCCACCAGCGGCTCTAATATCTGCGGGAATTCGTTCTAAAGCCATGACAGCAACCGCTCCAGCTTCTTCAGCAATTTTCGCTTGCTCAGGTGTTGAGACATCCATAATGACCCCACCTTTTAACATTTGAGCAAGTTCTTTGTTAATCTTATATCGTTTTTGATCCATGATTTTCCTCCTTGGATTTCTTTTTCTCTAATAAAAGCATATAATATAAACTGGTATAATGAAATAATCAGTTTTGAATAAAATAAACATACCAGATGGTGAATTTATGAAAACAACCAAATACTTAAGTATTTATAATGAATTAAAAAACAAAATTTTAGATGGAACTTTTCCAATTCAATCTAAATTGCCATCGAAACGAAAACTTTCAAGCTTTTATAATGTCAGCGTGATGACTGTGGATACTGCATATCAACAATTGATTGCTGAAGGATATGTGATTTCCTATGAGCGTAAAGGCTATTTTGTAAATGACCTTCCAGAGCACAGGTTTTTTGATCAACCAAATATGATTAATCGAGATAATCATCAAAATCAAACAACAAACATTATAGAAAGGAAAAAAACAACATATTTTCCACACCAAATATGGGCGAAAATATCAAGAAAAGTATTATCAGATGAAATGGATATGATGGATAATCAGTTAGATCCAGAGGGTCTCATTGGTTTAAGATATGAAATTAAGAAATATTTAGAAATCTATCGAGGGATTATTGCAAATGTAGATCAAATTGTGATTGGATCTGGAAGTCAAGCGATGATTCAACTCATTATCGCAATCATCGGTCGAAATTATACATTTGTCATGGAAGAACCCGGTTTTCCTAGATTAAAAAGTATCATTCGTCATTCCGGTATCAATCTTATGACTAAAGAAATAGATCATCAAGGGATTATGATTCATCAATTGAATGAGAATCAACCAACAATACTTCATGTTACACCATCTCATCAATACCCAATGGGTGTGATTATGCCTATTGCTCGAAGAATTGAATGTCTAAATTGGGCAAATTCTCAACATCACAGATATATACTCGAAGATGATTACGATAGTGAATTTAGATATCAAGGCCTACCCATACCCGCTTTACAAAGCCTTGATCAATCTTCAAAAGTTATCTATATGAACACTTTTTCTAAATCTTTATCACCATCTTTAAAAATCAATTACTTAGTGATTCCTAAATCGTTACTAAATGTATATCAGGATATCAAATTTTCGATGCCATGTAGTGTTCCGATTTTTGAACAAAAAGTCTTAATGACCTTTATGAAAGAACAGCATTTTGAAAGACATCTAAATAAAGTAAAAAAGATATATCGAAAAAAAGCGCTTATGATTATCGAAGCTTTAAGAGAAGAAAACCATATTCAAATTTCAGGATATGAATCTGGACTACATATGGTGCTATCCTTTGATCCAATGATTAACGTAAAGAAAATGATCAAAATGATTAATCAAAAAAATTTACATTTAAAAAGAATCGATGATTATTATGATCATAGACCTAAAGATTGTTATGATTTTATGTTTGAATATGCTGCATTAAGTGATACAGAGATATCAAAAACACTGAAAGCCATCAAGGAATCGCTTCATGCAATGTAAAAATCTTATTTTGATTTCTTGATTTCATTGTAATTTCTCATGTTTTATGATACGATATTTCCAAACATTGATAAGGTGGACTTTATGTTTGATCAAAAGTTATTGAAAGGTACATATCGATATCATAACTTATAAAAAAGGATTGCAAGGCATTCCTTTTTGAGTCATTCAAAGGACAGCCAAACGGACAAGCAGTTATCCTTGAGGTGTCCTCAAGGATTTTTTTATACCACTTGCTAAAGGAGAATAAAGCACATGATTGTTCAAATGAAAAAAGGTTCTACAAAAAAGGAATATGATCATATTACCGAATATATTAAATCTAAAAATCTTGAAGTAAAAGATGTCAGTAGTGAAGCTGTACGGATTTTTGGGATTATCGGAGATACATCGACGATTGAACCCGCTGATTTATATGCGTTTGATGGCGTTCAAGAAGTAACGAGAGTATCAACGCCATTTAAAAAAGCATCACGCAGTTTTAAGAAAGGTGATACAATTATTCATTTTAACCATGGAATTGAAATTGGTGGAGACCAATTTGTAGTCATGGCTGGACCATGCTCTGTTGAATCTGAAGAGCAATTAAGAACGATTGCTAAAGGTGTCAAAAAAGCTGGCGCACATATTTTAAGAGGTGGCGCATATAAGCCAAGAACATCACCCTATGCATTTCAAGGGCTGGAAGAAGAAGGATTGAAATTGTTAAGAAAAATTGGCGATGAATTTAATCTTTTAGTGGTTACTGAAATTCCTTCAGCAGATTTAATTCCACTTTTTGAACAATATGTTGATATTATCCAAGTTGGCGCAAGAAATATGCAAAACTTTCATTTGTTAAAAGCACTTGGAAAATCAAAAAAACCAATTTTATTAAAACGCGGTTTATCAGCAACCATTGAAGAATGGCTCATGTCTGCAGAATATATTATGGCCGGTGGAAACGAAGAAATTATTTTATGTGAACGCGGGATTAGAACTTATGAAAAATATACAAGAAACACACTAGATATAAGTGCCGTATTAGCGATTAAAGATTTATCCCATTTACCAGTCATTGTAGATCCCTCACATGCGGCCGGAAGATGGACAATGATTGATAAATTATCACTTGCAAGTCTTGCGGTTGGAGCTCATGGTTTAATCGTTGAAGTTCACCATGACCCCACACATGCATTAAGTGATGGTGCTCAATCACTAAAAATTAATAAATTTACAGAAATGATGGAGCACTTGGAACAAGTTGCTAACGTGCTTGATAAGAAAATCCAATGAACGTATTTATTGTAGGATTAGGACTTATCGGAGCTTCTTATGCAGAGGGACTAGTTAAAAAAGGTTATCACGTTTTTGGCTATGATCATGATGAAAGTGTTCTAAAACGTGCTATTTCATATGGGTTAATCGATCCATCGAGTTCACTGAGTTCAATCAGCTCATCTGATCTAGTGATTTTAGCATTATACCCACACGACAATATTGAATTTGTTCAAAAGAATCACCATTTATTCCATCAAAATCAACTCATCACAGATGTTAGTGGTACAAAAGTAGATGTTGTAAAAGGAATCGAATCGATCTTAAATGAGAGTATCGCCTACACATCACATCATCCAATGGCAGGTAAAGAAACGAAAGGTATTGAATCTAGAGATTATAAAATCTTTAAAGGTGCGAACTTTTTAATCGTCAATACAAAAAGATCTAAACTTCAAGATGAAGAAATATTAAAAAGAATCGCCAATGATTTAGGTTTTAAACATACATTGACAACCTCTCCTAAAGAACATGATCAACTGATTGCATTTACATCTCAACTCACGCATATCCTTGCTGTAGGATTAGTTAATAGTGATGCTCATGAACATACGAAATTTGCCACAGGTGATTCGTATCGTGATTTAACGCGGATTGCTAAAATTAATGAAACACTTTGGTCAGAATTATTTATTGAAAATAAAGTTGCACTCATTGAACGCATAGAAGCTTTTGAATCATCAATTAATGCACTAAAAGAGATGATTTTAAATGATGATTTAGAAAGTTTAAAAAACGCTTTAAAAAAAGCGAAAGAAAAGAGGGAATCTTTCGATGTTTATTAAGATGCCCGATTATGAAATTTGGGTGAAAGAAGGTATTTTTTCTGAAATTCATCAAATGATAAAAACGGTGAAGGGAAACCCATCGATTTTTGTCGTAACAGACGAAAATGTTTATGCACTCTACGAAAAATTAATTAAAACAACTCTAGCATCATATTCAATTGATTTTGTTGTGATTAAACCTGGTGAAACATCAAAATCGATCGATACGTATTTAGAAGTTGTTAAATCACTGATTCATAAAAAAATTAAAAGAGATGACTTAATTATTTCATTTGGTGGTGGAGTAGTTGGTGACTTATCTGGTTTTGTAGCTGCAACACTCTATCGTGGAATTGACTATATTCAAGTACCAACGACATTATTAGCCCAAACAGATAGCAGTATAGGTAGTAAAGTAGCAATCGATCTTGAAGAAGGTAAGAATCTAATTGGCAGTTTTTATTCTCCAAAGGGCGTGATTATTGATCCTTTGTTTTTAAACACGTTACCAAAAGAAGAATATGTCAATGGACTTGCTGAAGTATTGAAAGCTGGACTTATTGGCAATAAAAAACTATATCATCATTTTCTCACAGAAGACAAACTCAATGAGAATGAAATAATTGATGCGATTTTAGTTAAACGTGATATCGTTTTACTCGATCCAAATGAGCAAAAAGAACGCATGTTTCTTAATTTTGGTCATACTTTCGGTCATGCCATTGAAAAAGCTTATCATTATCAGACGTTTAAACATGGTGAAGCGATTAGTTATGGCATGCTTTTTGCACTTGAATTAGGGATTAAATGGCATAAAACCGATGTGAATTTATATGAAGAAGTTAAAAAAATACTCATACATCTAAATCTTGTGAAGGAGCCTTTATTGAAATATGAAGACTTCATCGATTATATTTGGAATGATAAAAAAAATCGTCATGATGGTCTAAGATTTATCACAATTAGTAAACCTGGACATCCTGAAATCCATGTCGTTAATGAAGGTGATTTCAAATGATGATTACAATCCAACCTAAATATTTATCCGGTGATGTTAACATTAATCCATCAAAATCGTATTCACACCGCTATATCATCGCTGCATCGCTTGCTAAGGGTAAATCTCACATTCGAAATGTATTAGATAGTGATGATTTAATTGCCACAAAAGAAGGATTAAGTGCTTTAGGTGCGACCTTTGATGGTTCTTCAGTGACTGGATCATATCCTAAGGTTGTTAGAAATCATATTTTATGTAAAGAATCAGGTTCTACCTTGAGATTTTTAATTCCGCTTGCATTATTGACGGAAAAAGAAATGACATTTAATGGTGAAGGAAGATTACCCAAAAGACCTTTAGATATCTATGAAGAAATTTTTCGGGAGAAAAATATATTTTATCAAAAATTAACAAGTGATAATCTTCCAATGGTGATTAAAGGACCTTTGCATTCTGGAAATTATAAAATCAAAGGAAATATTAGTTCGCAATTTGTCTCAGGACTTTTATTTGCATTACCTTTGATCAAAGGCGATTCAAAGATCACTTTAATTCCGCCTATTGAATCGAACGATTATATTTTAATGACGATTGAGGTGCTTTCTAAATTTGGAGTTAAAGTCACTTATGAAAATCATGAAATATCCATTTGTGGTCATCAAAGTTATCATCCAACCGATGTGACCATAGAAGGGGACTACTCACAAGCAGCTTTTTGGATGGTTGCGGGTATTATTGGTAATCCAATCAAAATCTTTGGATTAAATCAGAAAAGCATTCAAGGTGATCGAAAAATTGTGGATGTTATTTTAAAAATGGGTGGATCAATTAAATATCATGAAACAAACGAAGCATATCAAGTAGAACCATCAAAAACGAAAGGAATGCACATTGATTTAAGTCAAATTCCTGATTTAGGTCCTATTTTGATGATTTTAGCTGCACTGAGTGAAGGTGTGACAACATTTACACATGTAGAACGTTTAAAAATTAAAGAATCGAATCGATTAGAAGCGATGATTCATGTTCTTGATAAATTTGGTGTTAAAACGATACTAAATGAAGATTCTTTAGAAGTTTTCGGCCAAACATCTTTAAAAGGCAATCAAGTATTTTCGAGTTATCAAGATCATCGCATCGTGATGGCGATTGCAATTGGTGCGATTAGAGCGAAAGGGTCTATTTCTATTGTAGATTTTGATTCCATCAATAAATCTTATCCTAACTTTTTTGAAATTTATGAAAAACTTGGAGGAAATGTTCATGTCAATTGAAAATTATCGTGTAGAAATTGATGAAATCGATCAAGAAATGATGGAATTGTTTAAAAAGAGAATGAGTGTGTCTAAAAAAATTGGACAATATAAAAAGTTGAATCAATTACCTATTTTTGACGAAAAAAGAGAAAATGACATTTTGTTAGTACGAAAGAACTTATTGAATGATGAAAAACTTTGGCCGTATTATGAAGTTTTCATCAAACAAATTTTTGATCTTTCGAAGGCATATCAACATGACGAATAAATTTGGGTTAATTGGGAAAAACATCAGTTATAGTAAATCTCCTAAAATCCATCGGTTTATGGCAGATAAATTAAATTTAGACATGCAATATGATCTTATTGATATCGATGAAGAAGAAATATCTAAATTTATTAAACAAATAAGATCTGGGATATATCGAGGTTTTAATGTTACTGCGCCATACAAACAGATGATCTGCAAATATGTCGATGAACTAACCCCCAAAGCAAAACGGATCCAAGCAGTGAATACGGTATACATGAAAAATGATAAAGTCATTGGAGACAACACAGATTATGATGGTTTTATTGGACTTCTATTAACTCATCATATTGATGTAAAAGATAAAAATGTCTATATTTTAGGATCTGGTGGCGCAGCTAAATCAGTTTATGTTGCATTAACGGATTTAATGGCAAATGTGACTGTAGTCGCAAGAAAATCGACTGAAGAAACGTCATTTTTCAACAAAGTCATCACGTATGATCAAATCAATCCAAATAAAGTAGACATCTATATTCAGACGACACCGATTGGAACGTATCCAAATGTATTTGACTCAATATTAAGTAGTGATTTAGTGAAAAATCACACCGTTATTGATTTGATTTATAACCCACCCGTAACACAAATCATGAAAGATAGTCAACACGGGATTAACGGTTTAAATATGCTAATTATCCAAGCTTTAAAAAGTGAAGAAATTTGGTTTTCAAGAAAAATCGAATGGACTAATTTATTGATGAATGCACTGAAGGAAGTGATTTATAGTGAATAGTTTTGGCACATTGTTTCGTATTACTTTATATGGTGAATCTCATCAAAAAGCGATTGGAATCGTGATTGATGGTATGCCACCAGGCATCAAAGTAAATTATCAATTAATCGAAGATGATCTTAAAAAAAGAAAACCACAAGACCTTGGGACAACAAAAAGGGTAGAACCTGATGTATATAACATCACTTCAGGTGTTTTCAATGATTTTACGACAGGATCACCAATTCATGTGATGATTGAAAATCAAGATGTTCAATCCAAGGATTATGAAAATTTAGCTTTCCATCCAAGACCAGGCCATGCCGATTTTGTCAGTCAATACAAATATAAAGGTTTTCAAGATTATCGAGGTGGTGGGAGATTTTCAGGAAGATTAACAGCACCACTTGTCATTGCAGGCTCATTTGCGAAAATGATGTTACCTTATACATTTAGTCATCAACTCATCCAAGTTGGAGAGTGTCAGGATTTAACAAAATTGGATGATTATTTGAAAGATATCATAGAAAGAAAAGAATCTGTAGGTGGCATTATCGAATTGCAAGTTAAAAATTTAGATCCAGGCCTAGGCGAACCATTTTTTGGAAAAGTGGAATCTTTGGTTGGGCAGATGCTTTTTTCAATTCCAGCGGTCAAAGGTGTCGAATTTGGGTTAGGATTTAAAGGGATTAATCTTTTAGGTAGTGCATTTAACGATTTAATCATCGATCAAAAAGGAACTACAAAAACCAATCATAGTGGTGGCATCAATGGCGGTATTACGAATGGGAATGATTTAGTTGTTCGTGTTTTCATGAAACCAGCATCTTCGATTGGCGTTAGTCAAGAAACTTATCATTTGAAACATCAGAAAATAGAAGATTTGAAAATTGAAGGTCGTCATGATGCTGCAATCGTTAGACGTGCAGGTATTGTGTTAGAAAACGCCATAGCAATCGTCATGGCTGATTTATACTTACAACAAAAAGCCTGAAAGGATTTTATGGTTAAAAGACTCGAAGACATCAAAGGTGTCGGTCCTAAACTTATGCATCAATTTCGTAGCCAAGGTATATGGTCAATTTATGACCTTCTTTTGCGTTTTCCAAAAGGTTACGAAAACTTTTATTTGACCGATTTAAAAGATATTAAACATAAAGACTCGGTGACGCTTGAATGTGTGATTTCAAGCGATTTATCACTTCATCGTTATGGAAAGACACCAAGAGTTACATTTAAATGCGATGTTGATCACCAAACATTTGATGCGATTGCATTTGGTAAAGGGTATTTAGTTCAATCATTTAAAAAAGGTGATTTAGTGATTCTAAAAGGTGTTTATAATCTTTATTATCATCAAATCAATGTATCATCGGTGACAAAACCTGAAAAAAGGTTAGATTTAAAACCGATTTATGGTTTAAGTGATATATATGATAAAACAATCACGAATATCATCAGTGAAATTTATCTGCATCAAGACGATTCAATCTATGAAGTTATTCCTGAAGATATTTATCGATCTTTAAACTATATTTCTAGAAAAGAAGCGTTTTATAAAATTCATCTACCTAAAAATGAAGATGATATCATGCATGCAAAATTACGATTCAAATTTGAAGAAGCGTTTTTTCTTCAATTAAAATGGATGGCGAATCGTCCGAATCAAATGATGAGAGAACCTAAAGCATATGATATTCATCAAGTGAGATCTTTTATTGAAAAAATACCCTTTGAATTAACCAAAGATCAAAAAGAAGCAGTTAATGATATTTTTAGAGATTTTAAAAAGAATGTTCAATCATTTCGCCTCATCCAAGGGGATGTTGGATCAGGGAAGACCATTGTCAGCTTGATTGCAGCATATGCAATTATGACAGCAAAAG
>JAQVBA010000053.1 GCA_028690555.1 Acholeplasmataceae bacterium | reverse complement strand
GAAGGGAAATTTTTGATGCATTATTTGCTGAGAACATACGTTGTAACGTACATTATATCCCGGTTTATTATCATCCCTACTATCAAAAATTAGGATATAAGAAGGGATTGTGTCCCATCGCCGAAGAATTATATGAAAATATTCTTACCCTTCCTCTGTATTATCTGATGACCGAAGAAGATATTGAGGATGTGGTAATTGCAATTAAGAAAGTAATTGTACATTACAGGAAAAACAATGACTGAATTATGCTTAGGGACAGTTCAGTTTGGCATGAACTACGGTGTCCAAGGTAATGAGCAACCGGATTTATCCAAAGCCGTTGAAATATTAAATGCGGCATATAATGCAAAAATCAGAACATATGATACAGCAAGTGCTTATGGGACAGCGGAGGTAGTACTCAATGCCTTCTTATCGCAATCATTGATAAAGCGTGAGCAAGTAAGAATCATCTCTAAGACGAAGTCAAGTGGCGAAAAGGTTCATAATTATATCTTCGAATGCTTAACTGAATTAGGAGTAAAATACCTCGATGGATACTTGCTGCATGATGCAAATTTAATATTCAATGAAAATGCAGTGAACAATCTAATCCATCTAAAAGAGACAGGATTTGCAAAAGAAATTGGTGCGTCCCTCTACACCCCGGAACAGGCATTGAAAGCACTTGATTATGATTTTATTGATATAATACAGATTCCGTATAATGTATTAGACAGAAGACTTGACAAATGCAACTTTTTTGAAAAAGCTGCGGAGATTGGCATATCAGTATATGCCCGCAGCGTTCTCCTTCAGGGGCTTCTCATGATGAATCCGCAAACTTTGCCGCCTAATATGAAATTTGCAGAACCATACGTGCGTGAATTTCAAAATCTCTGCACGAAAAACAACATAGGATTTCTTGAAGGTGCAGTTTATTTTGTACTGAATCATGAATATATTGATTATCTTGTATTCGGTGTTGATAACTTAACCCAGTTAAATGAATATATCTCTTTGTATCAAAACTCAAAGACGATACAAACTGATGATATCTTTTCATCTGCTTTTTCCGAAGTGAATGAAAGGGTGATTATGCCAAACATATGGAATTCACAGTGAGTTAAATGAAGACCCTTGCAATTATTCAGGCAAGAATGGGTTCAACGAGACTTCCTAATAAAGTGCTCCTGGATTTAAACGGTAAATCTGTATTAGAGAGAGTAATCGAACGGGTTCAAAAAAGTGATTACATCGACGAAGTTATTGTTGCAACAACTATTGCCAAACACGATTTAGCTATTGTCAAATTATGCGCCGAAAAGAATATCCGTGTGTTTTGCGGCTCTGAAGATGACGTTCTTGACAGATATTATCAATGTGCTAAATTACTGTCTCCCGATTACGTAATTCGAATCACTGCGGACTGCCCGCTGATTGATTCGGAAATTATTGATTTGGTGATTTCAACTCATCTCAACTCCGGTAGTGATTACACATCCAATACTCTGCATCCAACATATCCCGATGGACTTGATGTTGAAATTATGAAATTCTCTGTTCTGGAGGAGGCCTGGATGAAAGCAATCCTTGCATCTCAGCGCGAACATGTAACGCAGTACATAATTCATAATGATGCATATGTTAAATCATCTGTTGTAAATGATATTGATTATGGCAATGAACGATGGACGCTAGATACTGAGAATGATTATAGATTTATTAAATGCGTATATGATAATCTGTATGTTAAAAATCCAGAGTTTAGGATGAAAAATGTTCTGGATATTCTGAATGAACATCCTGATTTCCGCAGTATCAATAATGACTCTTCTCGGAACGAGGGACTCATAAAATCATTGAAAAATGACAAAGTAGTTGATGTGAAAAACCATACAATGAAGATGAGCTAAAATGGGTAAATCACAAGATTTATACAAAGAAGCAAAGAAGATAATTCCAGGCGGAACACAGTTATTATCCAAGAGACCGGAGATGTTCCTGCCAGAAAAGTGGCCTGCTTATTACAGCAAGGCAAAAGGTTGCCATGTTTGGGATCTTGACGGCAACGAGTATATGGATGCAAGTTACATGGGAATTGGTGCCAATGTACTCGGTTATTGTGATGATGACGTTGATGCAGCTGTGCTGAAAGCAGTTCAGTGTGGCAGCATGTGTACTCTGAATGCGCCCGAAGAAGTTGAACTCGCAGAATTATTGTTAAAGATTCATCCATGGGCAGACATGGTTAGGTATGCAAAGACGGGCGGGGAATCTCTTGCAATTGCAGTTCGCATTGCACGTGCATACACGAAAAAAGATGTTGTCTTATTCTGCGGATATCATGGTTGGTGTGACTGGTATCTCTCAGCGAATCTTGCAGAGAACTCTGCTTTGGATGGACATCTGATTCAGGGTCTGGATCCTGCCGGCGTTCCAAGGGAACTTATTAATTCCGCAAAGCCGTTCATGTATAATGATTTAACTGCATTTAAACACCTTATCAAAGAATATCGTGGAAAGATAGCTACAGTAGTATTGGAGCCGATTCGAAATATATATCCAGAAAATGAATTTTTAGAGACAATAAGAGAAGTTACAGAAAAAGAAGGAATTGTTCTCATAATTGATGAGGTCTCTGCAGGATTCCGCTTAAATTGTGGTGGGTCTCATTTAGTTCTGGGAATTACTCCGGATATTGCTGTCTTTGCAAAAGCTTTGGGTAATGGATATCCAATGGCAGCAATTATTGGCACGAAAGAAGTGATGGACAGTGCACAGTCAACTTTTATCAGCAGCACCTACTGGACAGAAAGAATAGGACTTTGCGCTGCAATTGCCACCATTAATAAATACCAGAAAGAACATGTTGAGCAGCATATGGATAAAATAGGTAAAATGGTTCAGAAAGGCTGGTCGGATCTTGCTGCAAAGAATGGACTGCATATTCATGTAACAAGTATCTATCCCTTATCACACTTCGAATTTGAGTATCCAAATGCCCTTGTCATGAAAACCTTGTTTACTCAGGAAATGCTGAAAAAAGGATATCTGGCAACGAATGCATTTTATACATCATTTGCTCACACAGAAAAGGATGTTCTTGGATATCTTGACACAGTTGATACAGTATTTGCCTATCTCGCAGATGCTGCGAGAAAGAATAATGCAGAATCACTTCTTGAGGGACCAGTATGCCAGACCGGCTTCCAGAGATTATCCTAATTGTATGGCTCCCACAATAAAAATCAAAAACCGGCTTATCGGTGAAGGCTGCCCTGCATACATTATCGCCGAGATGTCGGCAAATCATGCCGGAAATATCAGCATTGCCAAGCAGATAATACACAAAGCAAAAGAGTCAGGGGCGGACTGTATCAAGATCCAGACATATACTCCTGATACAATGACAATTAATTGCGATGCTGAGTATTTCCATATTAATAATGGCACGTGGAAAGGCGAGACATTGTATGATTTGTACGGAAAAGCTTACATGCCGTGGGAATGGCAGGCAGAATTGAAAGAAGAAGCTGAACGTATAGGTTTGGATTTTTTTTCGACGCCTTTCGATAGAACGTCAGTTGATTTCTTAGAGAGCCTTGGCATCGAGTTTTACAAAATCGCTTCTTTTGAGCTTGTGGATATTCCTTTGATTAAATATGTGGCATCGAAAGGAAAACCGATGATCATCTCAACTGGCATGGGAAGTTTCGAAGAGATAAAAGAGGCTGTTGAAGCGGTACGTTTTGAAGGAAATGACAATCTGGCTCTTTTGAAATGTTCCAGTGCATACCCTGCAATCCCGGACGATATGAATCTGAAAACGATGCAGCATATGAGCAAGTCATTTGATGTACCTGTTGGTTTGTCAGATCACTCACTTGGCTCTATTGGTGCCGTAACTGCTGTTGCTTTGGGAGCATGTATTATTGAGAAACACTTCTGTCTCTCTCGCGATATTAAAAATCCGGATTCGTCATTTTCAATGGAGCCCGACGAGTTTAAACACATGGTGGATGATATAAGAACAGCAGAGCGGGCCATGGGCATTGTCAGTTATGAGTGTTCTGAAAAGGAGAAGGAAAGCCTTACATTCCGGCGTTCTGTCTTTGTTGTGCAGGATATCAAAAAAGATGATGTGTTTTCAGAAGATAATATTCGGTGTATAAGGCCTGGTAATGGTTTAAACCCGAAGTATTATGCTTCAGTCCTTGGTAAAAAAGCTGCGTCAGATATTAACAGAGGTACTCCTCTAACGTTTAAATTAATTCAACCATGAAAATCTTAACATTTAAAAAAGCAAGTTTCAATGATGCAAAATTGTTATTTGACTGGGCAAACGACGATGAGGTTAGAAAGAACTCGTTTAATTCATCAAAAATTGAATATGAAGAGCATATAACATGGTTTCAGAATTGTCTCGAAAGTGAAGATGTAAGCATCTACATTTTTTACTTGGATAATATCCCTGTTGGTCAAGTCAGGTTAACAAACATAGATAAAGAATACCTAATAATATCTTACAGTATTTCCTCGGGATATAGAGGGAAAGGCTTGGGAAAATCAGTCATAAGACAAATTGAGACAGATATAATGCCATTGTATCCAGCAATAAAGTGTTTAATTGGCAAAGTTAAACCAGATAACATTGCATCACAAAAAGTCTTTGAAGTGAACTCTTACAACAAGAGATTATCTGAAGAATATGGCAATTGTATTGAATATTATAAGATGATGGATTAATCTGCTTTTTTTGAGTGTACAATGATAGCCATACGTGTTGATGGAAACTCAGAGATTGCAACCGGTCATATGATGAGATGCCTGGCTATTGCAAACGGTCTGAAAGATGCAGGACAGAACTGCGTATTTATTGTTGCAGATAATGATTCAGAACAACTAATTATAAAGTCAGGTTTTAGAATCATAAATCTACATTCTATATGGAACAATCTTGACGAAGAGATAGTAGATATTACTGATGCAATTATAAATAACGGGATTGACAAACTCATCGTTGACACCTACTATGTTACCGAAAAGTATCTTTCAGCTCTCGAGAGGACATGCAGGGTAATATACATTGATGATCTGAATGCCTTCCGTTATCCGGTATCTATAGTAATCAACTACAATCTTTATGCAAGAGATATTCCATATCCGGAGATATATAACGGAACAGAAACGCGCTTGCTTCTTGGCCCTAGATATGCACCTCTGCGTCAGGAATTCCGATTACTGAAACCAACATACCATGAAACTGCGAAAAAAATCCTCATAACCTCCGGGGGGACAGATACATACAACGCTACGGGAAAAATATTGCAGGAGATTGTAAATCTAGACTTATTGTCAGGAATTGAATATCACGTGATAGTAGGAAAATTGAATTCCCATAGAGAATTTATCAGTACATTGGCAGAAAAATATCCCTCGATTATACTTCATCAGAATGTTATGAATATGGCAGAACTGATGTGTAAATGTGATATTGCAGTGTCTGCTGGAGGAACTACATTGTACGAGTTTTGTGCATGTGGGATACCCGCCATTACTTTTTCAATTGCAGATAACCAAATAATGAATATAAATGCATTTAATAAACGGAAATTAATGAAGCTCTCTGGAGATATTCGTGATACTAATAATCCCTGCATAGACACCATATTGGGCAACATGATACAATACATATCTGATTTCCATATGAGAGAGACAGATGGCCGCAAGTTACGAGAGCTCGTAGATGGTAGAGGGGTTGAACGGATTGTTAAAGAGATTTCAAGCTTGGATAATCGTAAAAATAAATAACAAAACATATCTCTAGGTATTCAAAGATACAAATGAGCTAAATATAATATGCCCATCCCCTTCATTTCTCATATCATGCGTATTCCGGCAATACAACGCCAGAGCACCTTATCCCTTATATCAACGATAGGCATAACCATTTTTGGATTCATCTCAACCATGCTCTTCTCCCATCTCCTCGGAAAAGATTTGATGGGGGTATACTATCTTTTCCTCGCCTATTTTGGCATATTTAACATGATCGGCGACGGAGGATTTGGACAGGCGGCAGTTAAACGGATATCCGAAGGAAAAGAACAGAATGAATATCTCACTGCTTATGCCACGCTTCGCGCCCTTCTTATTATTGTTTCGACCCTCCTCCTGTTAGTTCTCAGTCCGTTTTTCGTAGATCTTCAGGAGTACAACCTGATCCCCTGGATCATAGCCGCGCTTGTAGCCTCATTTTTTGGACACACGGTAACATATGGAATTTATGGTTTGGGACATGTCGGGGTAAATAATGTTGCTGCCGGCATCAGTGAATTATTACGAATACTTATTCAGGTAATAGCCGTTCTTCTTGGATTTTCCGTATTTGGATTATCTGGTGGATTCATTGCAGGCATCATCATTTCTGGCATAATCTGTTTCAAATACTTCACATTCAAACCTGCCAAGTTTACTGTTAATCACATTGGCAGTCTCGCTACGTATGGTTTCTGGATTTTTCTGATTGGTACTGGTTCCATAGTTTTCGCTTATGCTGATACGATCTTCATTGGTTATTTTATGACTAATGGTGATGTAGGTGTGTATCGAACTGCCTATCAGTTTACTTCAATAT
>JAQVBA010000052.1 GCA_028690555.1 Acholeplasmataceae bacterium | reverse complement strand
GAAGGTATAATAATGATACCTGATCTTGAACAAAGGAGTCTTTTTTATTTTCAGCAAAATAAAAACTAAGTATTAACAAAATTTTTAAAGTACTTAATATTGTCAAAGAGTCGACATTTCTTTATATTCAATTTACCATTGAGTTTTTTAACTTATTACATTTTCACCATTCAATCTGTAGTAGAATATAATAATACCGAAATGATAGAAAATGAAAAATGATTTAAATTCTGTGTATTTGATCCAAAGGAGATAAGAAGTTATACGCACACAAAAAGAGTTAGCTGAAGAAAAGGGGTTACTTTTCAAGCAGTTTCTAGGTGGAAAAACGGAGATAGTATTCCAGATTTAGAACAGTAGATCAGTTAGCAAAATTCTATAATGTTACGACAGATGAGATTTTGTGGCGATATAAAAAATTAAATGATGAATATAGTCCCGGATGGATACTATTTGGTATGATATTGACAAACGACCGAATATCGTCTAAAATGGAATTGAAATCCAAAAAATACGAAGTTAGGTGAAACCATGTACTATCAACGACATATTGAAAAAAAGATAATTGAATCTAAATCCATGTTTAAAGTCCTATTGATTACGGGTCCGAGACAAGTTGGCAAGACAACGACGCTTAAACAATTATTCAATGATTCTTATAATTATGTAACACTTGATGATGTAACAGAACTTGCAATAGCGAAAGAGGATCCGAAATTGTTTTTTATGAACCATCCATTACCCTTAATTATTGATGAAGTACAATTGGCACCAAGTCTATTTCGTGAAATTAAGCGAATCGTTGATGATATTGAAGCATATGGGCAAATTATCTTAACAGGGTCACAAACCTTTCATTTAATGGCTCAAATTACAGAAACGTTAGCTGGAAGAATTGGTATCTTAGAGTTTCAGGGTCTTTCGTTAAGAGAAATTAATGAAGAAAACTTTAGTATGTCGTTTGTACCTAACGATCTTTTCATAAAGTCTACTCGCAAGCCAATTAAAGAGGATTTATGGACTATAATCCACAAAGGCAGTATGCCGGAGTTATACAATAAACCTGAAATAGATTGGCAATTATATTATGCCTCTTACGTTAGAACATACATTGAACGAGATGTAAGAAGTTTACTGAATGTAAAGAATCTTGATACGTTTTCAAAATTCATCATTAGTGTAGCCGCAAGAACGGGTAGTATATTAAACTATACAAATATTTCTAATGAAATTGGTGTTGATATTAAAACTGTTCAAAGTTGGATTAAGGTATTAGAAGCATCCGGTATCATCTTATTGCTAAAACCTTTTACGAATAATGCGTTAAAAAGAACGATAGAATCTCCAATGCTATATTTTCTTGATACAGGTCTCGTCTGCTATTTATTAAAGTGGACGACCAAAGATACACTTCAAAATGGTGCAATGAGTGGCCAGGTATTAGAAACTTATGCTGTCTCTGAGATTGTTAAGTCATTTAAAAATAAAGGTATTTATGATATGCCAATCTATTTTTACCGTGATAAGGATATGAAAGAAATTGATCTCATCGTTGAAAATCAAAATAAACTTTATCCAATCGAAATTAAGAAAACAATGAATCCTATGAAAACTATGGTTAAAAACTTCAGTGTGTTAAAAAGAGCATTGGGTTTCGAAATTGACAAAGAAATCATTCTTTGCTTGGTAGATAGAACTACACTATTATCTGAAAATATTCTAGCTTATCCAATAAAACTAATTTAAGGAAAACCAACTATGAGTATATTTGATATAACGAGCCACAATTCTTTAAGAAGGGGTCTTGATTACTATGAATCAAAGCGTGTATCAAGACTAACCAAAATAAACGATTCAGACTATGAAGCGATAGTGTGTAATAGTGAAAAGCATGAGTATCATGTATGTTTTAATACGAAACATCCAAGAAAATCAACCTGTACTTGTCCGCATGCAGAAGGGAGAATGATAATTTGTAAACATAAAGTAGCAGTATTCTTCCAAATTTTTCCGCATGAAGTCAAAATGTTCAAAGAAGTGATTGATGCACAAGAAAGAGAAGCTGAATTACTTTATCAATTTCATCTTAAAAAACAAAGAGAACGGTATGAAGAGGTAAAAGCATACGTCGATCAGTTACCTTTAGAAACGTTGAAAGAAACCTTAATCGATTATATAATGTCTCAATATGATGAAGAAGATGACTTTACTGCTTTATATTGAATGAGCATTTTCTGTAATTATAGGATTGATTTTGTATCAATATTGGTTACTCAACACAACTCTAAAAAAGACGACTTAGTCGTTTTTTTATTTCCTTTTTATAAGTTTTACGAATACCATGTGAAAATGTAAAAAGTCCTTATCATTTCCACTTTATTCATGTATAATGAATGTGTTAAAGCAACCTTTCAAAAGGAGGGGTTTTAAAATGCTTTCAGTAGGATTTAAGGTAACTGATTTTGAATTACCCGATCAATACGGCAAAATTCGTCATCTATCAGATTATAAAGGTAAGAAAGTTGTCATTTATTTTTATCCGAAAGATAACACCTCAGGATGTACAACACAAGCGTGTGCTTTTAGAGATGAATATGAAGCATTTAAGTCTTTAGACGTTGTGGTGATTGGGATTAGTAAAGATAGTCCAAAGAGTCATCAAAAATTTATTAAAGATTATGATTTGCCTTTCTTATTATTAAGCGATGAAAACTTAGATGTCATTCAGGTATTCGGCGTTTATGTAGAAAAAAGCATGTATGGTAAAAAATATATGGGTGTTTCAAGATCCACATTTGTTTTAAATGAGGATCATGTCATTACACATGTTTTTGAAAAGGCTTCTCCCAAGGAGAATGCATCAGATATATTAAAAATATTAGTTTAAAATAGATTTGGAGGGAGTATTTCATGGTAGCAAAAAAAGTTATTAAGTCGATGGACGGTAATGAAGCTGCTGCATATTGCGCATATGCATTTACAGAAGTTGCCGGTATTTATCCGATTACACCATCAACCCCAATGGCTCAATATGTAGACCTTTGGGCATCGGAAGGCAAGAAGAATCTTTTTGGAATGCCTGTTAAAGTTATTGAAATGCAAAGTGAAGCTGGTGCTGCGGGTACCGTTCATGGGTCATTGCAAATGGGTGTTTTAACCTCAACTTTCACAGCATCACAAGGTCTTTTATTAAAGATTCCTAACATGTATAAAATTGCTGGGCAATTATTACCTGGTGTAATTCATGTTGCTGCACGTAGTATTGCAGCACAAGCGTTATCGATTTTCGGTGACCATCAAGACGTTATGGCTGCACGCCAAACTGGGTTTGCAATGATTGCATCATCATCTGTACAAGCAGCAATGGATTTAGCGGGTGTTGCACATTTATCAGCGATTAAATCAAGCATTCCATTCTTACACTTCTTTGATGGATTTAGAACTTCACATGAAGTTCAATCAATCGAAGTGATGGATTATGCTGTTTTTGATCGTCTTTTAGATCGTGAAGCAGTTGCAAAATTTAGAGCAAAAGGATTAAATCCTGCACATCCAATTACCCGTGGTACTGCGCAAAGTGATGACGTATATTTCCAAACAAAAGTATTACAAGCTTCTCATTATGCAGGAATTCCTGATATCGTGAATGCTTATATGGAAGAAATTTCTAAAGTTACAGGTAGACCATATGCACCATTCGTGTATTATGGCGATCCTGAAGCAACTGATGTCGTGATTGCAATGGGTTCTGTCGTGGATGCTGCAAAACAAACAGTAGACCATTTAATTGAAAAAGGTAAGAAAGTTGGTATTTTGAATGTTCATCTATATCGTCCTTTCTCTGCTGAATATTTCTTAAATGCACTTCCTAAGACTGTTGAAAGAATTACTGTTTTAGATCGTACATTAGAACCAGGTGCTACTGGGGATCCTTTATACTTAGATGTTCGTTCCGTATTCTATGGTCGCGAAAAACAACCACTCATTTTAGGCGGTCGTTATGGCCTATCTTCAAAAGATACGACACCTCCAATGATTTTAGCAGTTTATGACAACATGGCAAATGAACAAAAAGATCATTTCACTGTCGGTATCGAAGATGATGTGACGCACACTTCGTTAAAGGTTAACAAGGAAGAACAAATCATGGATAAAGATTCAACAGAACTTTTATTCTTTGGACTTGGTTCAGATGGTACAGTTGGTGCTTCTAAAAACATCACAAAAATTATTGGTGATAATACAGATCTTTACTCACAAGCTTATGCGTCTTATGACTCTAAAAAAGCTGGTGGGGTTACCCGTATGCACTTACGTTTCTCTAAAAAACCAATTCGTTCAACATATTTAGTGAATTATCCACACTTTGTCTCTTGTTCAACCGATACATATCTTAAGAAATATGATATGTTAAAAGGTTTAAGAGAAGGCGGAACATTCTTACTGAATACAACGACACCAAAGGAAGAAATTGAAACATTACTTCCAAATCGTGTGAAACGTCAACTTGCAACTAAGAAAGCTAAATTCTATATTATTAATGCTGTTGACTTAGCCTATGAAATTGGATTAGGTCGTCGTATTAATACCATTATGCAATCTGCATTCTTTAAATTAAATGAACATTTAATGTCTGCAGACGATGCAAATAAATACATGAAGAAATATGCTGAAAAGACTTATGGTCGTAAAGGTGAAGCTGTTGTTGAACTAAACAATGCAGCGATTGACGCTGGTTATCAGCATTTAGTTGAAGTCAAAGTTAACCCAGATTGGGCAATGTTAGAAGACGAAGAAAAGATCGAACAACAACGTCCTGATTTCGTGAAGAAAATTGCTGATATCGTTAATGCGATTGAAGGTGATTCACTTCCTGTTTCTGCATTCTTAGGTTATGAAGATGCACATATGGAAAATGGAGCTGCTGCGTATGAAAAACGTGGTATTGCTAACTTTGTTCCAGAATGGCGCAGTGAAAACTGTATTCAATGTAACCAATGCGTCTTTGCATGTCCACATGCAGTTATCCGTGCATTCTTAGCCGATGGCACTGAAGTTGAAAAAGCTCCAGATGGCACGAAGTTCTTAGATGCTAAAGGTAAAGGCATGGAAGGCATGAAGTTTACGATCCAAGTCTCAACACTCGATTGTACAGAATGTGGTGTCTGCGTTCAAGTATGTCCAACACCAACAAAATCATTAGCAATGGTACCAATTGGTGATGAACTTGCAAAAGGTTCTCAACAAATTGCAGATTATTTCTTTAACGAAGTAACATATAAAGACATGGGCGTTGATAATCCTAAGAATTTATCATTCCAACAACCACTCTTTGAATTCTCTGGAGCATGCGCAGGTTGTGGTGAAACACCTTATATTAAGGCTTTAACTCAACTCTTTGGTGATCATATGGTCTTCGCGAATGCAACAGGATGTACATCAATTTATGGTGCATCATTCCCAGCAACACCATATACAACGAATGCTGAAGGCTTTGGTCCAGCATGGGCGAATTCTTTATTTGAAGATAATGCTGAATTCGGATTTGGTATGCGTATTTCTTATGAAACCATTCGCGATAGAGTTCAAACATTACTTTATGATCATTTAAATGAAATGCCAGAAAGCTTAAGAGCAATGGCTGAAGAATGGATTGCAAATCGTAAGAGTGCTGAAATCACAAGACGTTTACAAAAACCAATGATTGCAGAACTTGAAAAGATTAATAAACCATTTGCTAAAGAATTGCTTGATGTGAAAGACTATTTCGTGAAGATTTCCCAATGGATCATGGGTGGTGACGGATGGGCTTACGATATTGGCTATGGTGGGATTGACCATGTCATCGCAAATAACGAAGACATTAATATCCTCGTATTAGATACCGAAGTTTATTCAAACACTGGTGGACAATCTTCTAAATCAGCTCCTACAGGATCGATTGCGAAGTTTACTGCAGCTGGTAAAAACACGAAGAAGAAAGACTTAGCAGCAATCGCAATGAGTTATGGACATGTTTATGTCGCTCAAATTTCTCATGGTGCATCGCCTGCTCAAGTATTACGTGCATTTAAAGAAGCAGAAAGCTTCGAAGGACCATCCATCATTATTGCTTACTCACCATGTATTGAACATGGCATTAAGGGTGGTTTAACTAATTCTTTTGCACAAGCTAAACTTGCAACCGAATGTGGCTATTGGCCAACCTTTAGATTTGATCCAAGAAAAGAAGCAGAAGGTAAGAATCCTTTCATCATCGATTCTAAACAACCAGTTTGGGATAAATACCATGATTACTTACTCTCTGAAGCGCGTTATGCACAACTTGCACAAATCAATCCAGATCATGCAGCTGAACTTCTTGATAAGAATTTAAACGATGCGAAGAAACGTTGGGCAATGTATAAACGTTATCTCGCCATGGACTATTCTGCAACTGAATAATAATCAAAGACTCAACCTTGGAGAAAAGGTTGAGTTTTTTATTCAAACGGTGTTTAAAATTAGATTTCTATAAAAAATTAGATAAAGGAAGTCAAGAGTAATTTGATTTTTATTGTTCTCTATTTTTGAACAGACTTAAAAACCAGATTTGAAATCCAGCATTTTAAGTAGTATAATATAATTGAAATTTATT
>JAQVBA010000051.1 GCA_028690555.1 Acholeplasmataceae bacterium | reverse complement strand
GGATGGCATCAAATAAATCGATTGACTTGATAGTCTCGTATAAGGATCTTCGTTAAGTGCTCCATATGTATTAATTACAGCTTCCATTTGTGCAATAAATGCTAAATCAATGTCATCATCTGTAATGTCATAATAATAGTAATCTTTAAACGTTTGTGTAATATATTCAAACATTGTGTCACTCGAATTAGCAGGTGTTTTTGGAGCTTCTAATTTCTCATACTGCATCCCAGCAACAAACGCTAAAATAACACAAATTAAAAATATTAAGGCTAGCTTTTTACTTCCCATGAGGCTACCTCCCTTGAAAATCCTTCACCTAACGCCTCTTTCGTACGTGTCACAAAGGTAAATGCTTTTGGATCCACTTGCTTAATGATTCGTTTAAATAAATAGAGTTGATTACGATCCACCGTACATACAATCATCGTTTTCTTTTCTTTAGAAAATCCACCCATAGCATCGACTAAAGTCACGCCACGTTCTAATTCTAAAAAGATTTTTTCTTGCATCAACTCTGCGTAATTGGTGATGATAAAAACGGTGTACCCAGATTTTCCTTCGATCGATAATTTATCGACAATCAGTGCCGTTAAAATCATTGAACCTAGTGCATAAAGTCCTAATTGAAAATTAATTAAAATGGCATATAAGATAATGACGCCATCGGTTAAATAAATGGCAGTTGAAAAGGGAATATGTAAATACTTATTTAAAATATTTTGAATGATATCAATACCACCTGTGGTCGCATTTGATCGAAAGACGATTCCAATTCCGACACCTAAAAAAATGCCACCAAATAACGCTGAAATCATTAATGGAGATTCGGTTAAATGTTTCACAAAAAAGTCTTGGGATACTAATCTTTCTAAGATAAAAATAATCGTTGGTGATAAAAGTGTTGCATAAATCGTTTTAATGAAAAAAACTTTACCTAAAAAGATAAGTCCGATGATTAACAACACCGTATTGGCAATATACATGAAAGTACTAATTGGGATCACATCTTGTAAAATCACCGATACACCCATCACACCGCCAATAATTAAATTAAACGGTAATAAGAAAAAATAGAAACCAACAGACATCAAAATGACGCCTGCTGTGATTTCTATAACTTCTCTCCACTTTGCTTTATTCATTGATCTCACCTGATTTTAAATAGGCATTAATGAATCCATCTAAGTCGCCATCCATGACAAGATCAACTTGTGACACTTCGTAGTTTGTCCTGTGATCTTTGACCATTTGGTATGGATGGAACACATAAGATCTGATTTGTGATCCCCAAGCAATATCTTTTTGTTCACCTTTGATATCTTTTAGGGCTTGTTCTTGTTTTTTAATTTCTTCTTGGACGAGTTTTGCTTTTAGAACTTGCATCGCAGATTCTTTATTTTTAAGTTGACTTCGTTCATTTTGACACGTAACGACGATATTGGTTGAAAGATGCGTAATTCTTACGGCTGAATCGGTTGTGTTCACAGATTGTCCACCGGCACCACCGCTTCTGTAAACATCTACTTTAATATCTTCATCTTTAATTTCAATATCGATTTCATCATCGATTTCAGGCAAGACATCGAGTGAAGCAAATGATGTATGACGTCTCGCATTAGAATCAAAGGGTGAAATACGAACGAGTCTATGGACACCACGTTCAGCTTTCAAATAACCATAAGCATATGGCCCTTTAATTAAAAGTGTAACACTTTTTATTCCGGCTTCTTCGCCTGCTTGATAGTCTAAGACTTCGACTTTATATTTTTTCTTTTGTGCATAACGAGAATACATCCGATAAAGCATATCGGTCCAATCTTGACTTTCTGTCCCACCAGCACCTGGATGTAGTTCGATAATGGCATTATTTTGATCATAAGGACCATTTAATAGTGTCTCAATTTCAAATGCATGAAGATGCGTTTCAAATTGATCAAGATCTGATTCTAAGATCTCCCATTCTTCAGTGCCTTCTTCGGAAATTTCAAACCAATCAACTAATCCTTTAAAAGATTTGCTCAAGGATTGAAATTGGTTTAATTTTTCAATGATGGCATTTGCTTCTTTCGTGACTTTTTTTGCTTCTTTCGTATCATTCCAAAAACCTGGGGCTTGCATTTTAAGATTTAAGTCATCATAGGTTTTCTTTAATTTTTCAGGTTGAATGGCTCGTTTCAAATCTTCAAGACTTTGATTAAACAAAGCCATCATTTTATTGACTTCATACGTTTCCATCATAGCCTCCTAGCGCCAAGGTAGATTTCTTTGTGACCGATTTTTTCTAACCTTTGGCTTTCTTGGCTTATCATCTGGTCGACCTTCGTTTGTTTGCGTGTTCTTAACTACGGCTTCACGTTCAACATTATATTGGATTTGTGCTCTAACTGCATAACGTGTGGTGTCTTGAGCAATTTTCCGAACCATTTCATTAAACATTCTCAAGCCTTCACCTTGATAAATGACCAATGGATTTTGTTGACCATAAGCTTGTAATGTAACACCTTGTCTGAGTTCACTCATCGCATCAATGTGTTGCATCCAGTATGTATCAATAATGCGAAGCATGATCACTTTCAAAAACTCTTCGAAAATTTCAGGTGGAACTAAACCCTTTTTACGATTGATTTCTTGATCTGCTAAATTCGTCACATAAGCTTTTAATTCTTCACTATTTAAAGAACAAATATTTTCCTCTTTGAGTGTATCTGGAGGAAAGATGTTTCCATTGAATTGCGCATAAATATTTTCATAATCAATTGTGATTTGATTTTTATTATTCGTGTGAATAAATGGGTTAATCATATCAACGATTGAACGTTTTACTGTATCTCTTACTTGATCTTCAATCGAAGGAAGGGTCAAAATATCACGTCGATTTTTATAAATAATTTCACGTTGTAAACGTAACACATCATCATATTTTAAGACATTTTTACGCGTATCGTAGTTATTCCCTTCAATACGTTTTTGAGCACTGCTTACAAAGCGTGAGAACATTTTTGATTCTAATTGTTCACCACTCTTATTCAATCTTTCAAGCATTTCTAAACGACTCTTAAACGTTTCACCACCGAAACGCATCATGAGTTCATCTTCTGCTGATAAATAAAATCTTGAATACCCTGGATCTCCTTGTCGTCCACTACGACCTCTTAACTGATTATCAATACGTCTTGATTCATGACGTTCACTACCAATAACCGCTAAACCACCAAGTTCAACAACACCTTCGCCAAGCTTAATATCGGTCCCACGACCAGCCATATTGGTTGCAATCGTGACGGCACCTTTTTGACCTGCTTTTAAAACGATTTCCGCTTCTCTTGCATGGTTTTTCGCATTTAAGACTTCATGTGGAATCCGTCTTTGTTTGAGCATCCATGATAATTCTTCCGATGTTTCAACAGCAATTGTACCAATCAACATCGGTTGACCAAGACTATGTCTTTGTTCAATTTCATCACATAAAGCTTTAAATTTGTCTTCTTTTCTGGCATATAAAAAGTCAGGAGCATCAATTCTAATGACTGGAGCATTGGTTGGAATTTCGATGACATCCATATTATAGATTTCTCTAAATTCATCTTCTTCAGTCTTCGCAGTCCCTGTCATCCCAGAAAGTTTTTTATACATTCTAAAGAAATTTTGATATGTGATGGTTGCTACCGTGACGGTTTCTTTTTTAATCGTCACGCCTTCTTTGGATTCCAATGCTTGATGAAGACCTTCTGTAAATTGTCTACCACGTAAAATACGACCGGTAAACTGGTCAACAATTAATACTTCATTGTCATCTACGACATAATCGACATCACGTGACATGATGTAATTAGCACGAAGTGCATTATTAATATGATGCACTAATGTGACATATTTTAAATCATATAAATTATCCAATTGAAAGACTTGTTCGGCTCTTGTAATTCCTGAAGGTGTAAGTGCAATGCTCTTTGATTCAATATCAATTTCGAAATCTTCATCACGAAGTGATTTCGCAAAACGATCGGCAGATTGATATAAATTATTATTGTTTTTAGCACCACCAGAAATGATTAAAGGTGTTCTTGCTTCATCGATTAAAATGGAGTCAACTTCATCGATAATCGCGTAATTAAGGCCACGTTGAGCAACCATATCTTTTGCATAAAGCACCATGTGATCTCTTAAATAGTCAAATCCTAATTCACTATTTGTAGAATACAAAATATCGCAATCATACGCTGCTTTTTTCTCTTCTCTTGAAAGATCACGAACATTTAATCCAACCGTAAGTCCTAAATAGCGAAATAAATCACCGATTTCGCCTTCAGCTTCACGACGGGCTAAGTATTCATTCACCGTGACAATGTGCGTTCCCTCACCATTTAATGCATGAAGATATGCTGGCATAACGGCAGTCAATGTTTTACCTTCACCAGTTTTCATTTCTGCGATATTCCCATGGAAAATCGCAACCGCACCAATGACTTGCACATGGTATGGTACGAGTTTTGTTACACGTCTTGACGCTTCTCTTACCACTGCAAATGCTTCAACCATTAAACTATCTAATGATTCACCATTTTGATATCTATTTTTAAATAGAGGGGTATATGCTTGTAACTCCTCATCAGTTAATGCTTTCATCTTATCCTCAAGTAAAAAAACCTGATCCGCAATCTTTCCAGCTTCTTTTAGTTCTTTTTTACTTGGGTCAAACCACTTTTTTAGCATAGGTCCACATCCTTTTCGTTCTTTATTATATTACTATAATAAGACCTTATTTACAAGCGATAAAGATGATTCAAGCATAAATCACACAATCTAAAAATGATAAAAAAAATAATCGGTTTCCCGATTACTTTTGCTTAACTTAAATCTAAATTAAAAATCAAATTTAACGTCTTCTCTCTTTAAAGCTTCCGCTTCAAAGAATGCACGCTTTTCAAAATTCTTCCATTTTGCAATCATGTTACTTGGGAAGACAACAACTTTTTGATTATAATATGAAACATTTGAATTATAAACACGACGTGAAGCTTGCAAGTTTTCTTCAACTTCTAAAGTTGCATCTTGAAGTTTCGAAACATTTTGTGAAGCCTTTAAATCAGGGTATTGTTCAACGACAACATTAATTGCTTGTAAACCTCTAGTGAGTTCATTCGCAAATGCTTGCTTATCTTCAATTGATGCAGCATGTGCTGGTTGACGCATTTTAACAACTTTTTCTAAAGTTTCTGCTTCATGTTTCATGTAGCCTTTTGCTGCTTGAAACATTTTAGTGAGTAAATCAAAACGCTTCGTTAAAGCAACATCAATCGATGATTCGGATTCATCAATCTTAACAAGCATACGACGGAAACTATTGATTTCACCAATGATCCAAAAAGTAATCATCAATAGAACGACGCCTAAAACGATTAATACAATATAAATAGGGTCCATAACATTATATCCTTTCTAGTTCATCTTTTGAACTTTTGACTATCTAACCGCAACTCATTAATAATTGCGGGAATAAGATCGATATCTGACATAAAATCTTTTAATGTAGCTTCATTGATTGGTTTCTTAAGCGATAATTCCATATAATCATGACGATCATTGACACCAATATGAAGTTCATTTTTAATGTAACAGTATTGAATGGTTCCTCGATGAAGCGCTTCTAATTCTAATAGTTTTTCAATCAAGGATGACGTAATGTGATAAAAGGCATATTCTTGAGTGGATGCGTAGATTTGATATTTTTTGTTAAATTGAATACTTTCAGTTTCGATTTTAATGAGTCCACGTTTATCCGCAGAATTAAATCTTCCTTCAACCACTTTTAAAACATCTTCAAATTGACGTTCAAATGTATAGATATACCAGCGTCCTTTAAAGTATGTTTCATAGGTAACCGTGCGGTTACCATTTGAATCTCTCGTTTCATGACGTTCTTTTAAATCAACGTCAGAGACTTCAAATTTAACACCTTTATACATCCCGGAAATATAATCTTCACCCGTATATTTATCTGGACGTTTCACTAATCCCACTTGATTAATTCTTGAGACATTAATCATAAGTTCAGGTTGATACGTCACCGATTCAAACTGATCTTCTAAAAGACTCGTGATTAAATCTTTCTTGATTACTTTTCTAAAGGTATTATGGTGATTTCTTGCTTTACCAAAAAAATAGATCGCAATCGCAAACAACATAATGCCAATCACAAGCAGTGGACTAATCTCATTTAATAATCCGATGATAAAACCAATGATACCAATCACTAAGAGAATGATACCTGTTGTTTGTTCTTTTTGATATGCTTTAACGATTTTTAATCTTTTTTCTTCTAAAGCTTGTAATTTGTCCATGAGATCACCGGTTTTATTTTATAATAGATCCCTAAAAATTGCAATCTTATCTGTGTTTTCCCAACTAAAAGTTGGCTCATTACGGCCGAAATGACCATAAGCAGCTGTTTTTTTATAAATTGGCTTTTTTAAATCGAGTGCATCGATGATTCCTTTAGGTTTTAAGTCGAAATTTTTATGAACAGCTTCATATATTTTTTCGATTGCAACTCTTTCAGTTCCAAACGTATCAATATATAAACTGACCGGTTCTGCAACCCCAATAGCATAAGCAATTTGGATCTCACATTGGTCTGCAATGCCAGATGCTACGATGTTTTTTGCAATATATCTTGCCATATAAGCTGCACTTCGATCGACTTTCGATGGATCTTTACCTGAGAATGCTCCACCACCATGACGTGCATATCCACCGTATGTATCCACAATAATCTTACGACCGGTTAAACCTGCATCTCCATGAGGTCCACCGATGACAAAACGTCCAGT
>JAQVBA010000050.1 GCA_028690555.1 Acholeplasmataceae bacterium | reverse complement strand
ATGCATGATACAATGTATGAAAAAGCATTAGATCATGTCACTAAAAATACATACGAAGCGAAAACTTATGAAGAATTTAAAGCCTATATTAAAAAGGGTGGATATGTGGCGATGAGCATTTCAGGAGAAGATGCTGAATTGCAAATTAAAGCAGATACGAGTGCAACCGCTCGCGTGATTCCATTCGAACAAAAAATGATCACAGACTACTGTCCAGTGACCGGTAAAAAGGCAGTTCAAACCGTTTGGTTTGCAAGAGCATATTAAAAAAATTGTCAGATTGAGTTCAATCTGACTTTTTATTTATCTTGATTTTCTTTTCAGGTACAGGGTCATATTTCGGCTTAAATAACGGGTTACATGTTAGTATTCTTTTGGTTGATAGATAGGTAGCCTTAAAAAAATTAAAGCGCACATAACATTCCTTAGCATAAGCAGAACACGTGGGTGTATGTCTACAGCGATGTTGTTTATGACCAGATAAATTTTTTTGATACCATTCAATCATTTTAATCGGTAGTTTATTCATCATTTCACCGTTCATATTATATCATGATTTTCATTAACTATATTTTTACATAATTTTCGTTCATAGTTTCTCATCAGTAATAAATTATGCTATAATATCTATATAGATTATGTAAACGATTACAGGAGGTTAAGGATGAAAGAGTACAACACCAAAGAGATCCGCAACATCGCTATTTTAGGGCACCAAGGTTCAGGCAAAACCAGTATTTCAGAAGCCATGCTTTATGTGAGTAAAGCGATTGACAAAAAAGGGGAAGTCGAAAAGAAGAATACCGTATCCGACTACCTCGTTGAAGAACAAAATAAGCTAACAAGTCTATCATTAAGCTTACTTCCAGTTGAATGGAATGATCATAAGTTTAATTTTATTGATGTTCCTGGTAGTGATGAGTTTGTTGGTGATTTAAACCAAGCGCTTGAAGTCGTCAAAGGCGCTGTCATTTTGATTGATGCTGTTAAAGGCGTTGAAGTTGGTTCAGAACGCGTATGGAATGAAATTCGTAAACGTCATATTCCTGCGATTTTGTATGTCAACAAAATGGACAAAGAAAATGTAAAATTTGAAAATGTATTAGACGACATTCGTGAAAAATTAGGTAAAAAAGCAGTACCATTCTGCTGGCCAATTGGTCATGATGAAAATTTTGAAGGTTTTGTGAATGTCATTGAAATGAAAGCACGTATCTTTGATGGCCAAGATAGTCATGATGCTGAAATTTGGGATGAAAAGAAACCAAAAGTTGAAGAATTACACAACATGATTTTAGAAAGTGTTGCTGAAACATCAGAAGAATTATTAGACCTTTATTTATCAGGTGAAGAAATTCCAGAAAATAAAGTCAAAGAAGCACTTCGTGCCGGTATTATCAATGGTGAATTAACACCAGTCATCGTTGGTAGTGCGACTAAGACTATTGGTGTTCGCACATTATTAAACATGTTATTTGATTATCTACCAGCACCTAATGAACTAAGCCCATTGACTGCTAAAGATGCAAAAACAAATCAACCTGTAACACGTCAAACGAGTGATGATGAACCATTCTCAGCCTACGTGTTTAAAACAACGGTTGACCCATTCTTAGGCGCAATCAACATTTTAAAAGTGAACTCAGGGACTTTAAAGACAGGTCAAGAAGTTGTCATATCCAATAAAGGTGAAAATAAAAAACTCACAAACGTCTTTGGCGTTCGTGGTAAAAACCAAATCACATGTGATGTATTCCATGCGGGAGACATGGCTGCAGTCGCTAAAATTGATGGTATTGAAACTGGCGACACATTAACAGATCCCAAATCACAAATTATTTATGAATCTGTGAAAAATCCAACATCAGTCATTTATATTGCCGTACATCCAAAAAATAAAAATGACGAAGATAAGATTTCCATGGCATTAAATAGACTAAACTTAGAAGATCCTACGTTTGAAGTAAGACGTAATAAAGAAACAGCGCAATTACTTCTTGGTGGACAAGGAATGACTCATCTTGGGTACGTCTTAGAACGTATGAAGACGATGTTTAAAGTTGATGTCGATATTGAAGATCAAAAGATTGTCTATCGTGAAACGATTAAAAAGACGGTTCAAGCCGAAGGTAAACATAAGAAACAATCCGGTGGAGCTGGTCAATTTGGTCACGTATGGATTAAATTTGAACCATCTGATAAAGATTTTGAATTTGCTGAAGATGTGTTTGGTGGTGCTGTACCAAGAAACTACTTCCCAGCTGTTGAAAAAGGTTTAGTTGAAACTTTAGAAAATGGACCTTTAGCAGGATTCCCTGTGATCAACATTAAAGCAACCCTTTATGATGGATCATATCACCCCGTAGATTCGAATGAAATCTCATTTAAACTTGCTGCGGCATTAGCATTTAAAGAAGCAACTAAAACTGCTCAACCTACGATTTTAGAACCAATCGTTAAAGTTCAAGTCACTGTGAAAGACCAATTCGTTGGAGACGTCATGGGTGATATGAATAAGCGACGTGGTCGTGTTTTAGGTATGGAACAATCCGAAGGTTTCCAAGTCGTGATTGCCGAAGTTCCTGAAGCTGAAATTGTGAAATATGCGATTGACTTAAAAGCGATGACTCAAGGTAGTGGATCATTTACACGTGAATTTTTACGTTATGAAGAAGTTCCACATCAACTGATTGATAAGATTGTCGAAGCTTATAAAAAGTAAAAAAACACACAAGCCCACTAATATCAATTAGGAGGGCTTGTTATGTTTTGTGAGATATGTCATGAGAAAATTGTTTTAAAAAGAGATTTGTGGCACTTGTTTAATCCAAGTATTCATCATATATGTGAAAGGTGCTACACAAAATATCCACTCTATTCAAAAACGAAAGTTTACCCAATTCAAGGTTATTTGATGACACACACCACCTTGTCTATGGTAAAATATAAGTATCAAGGGGTTTGTTACCAATCATTTATGGCACCTTATGTCAAAACGTTCTTGAAAGATAAACACAATTTAATATTTCTCTACTTTGAATGCATGGATTTACAAATTTATGAACTACTGGATTCTCTAGAGTTAGGCAATTTATTTGTCGTAACACTCTATGAAAATATGGGATAAAAAGGAGAAGAACTATGAAATTTGAAATTGTAGGTAAAAATGGATTTGTCCCAACGGACGCAATCAAAAGCTATGCAGAAAAGAGATTGAACAAGGTTGTTTCATTCTTCGGCCCAGATGTCGTGACTGAGGTGAGAGTCGTTTGCAAAGTTTATAAGGATCACCACAAGATTGAGGTAACCATTCCTGCAAAAGGCACCGTCTTACGTGCTGAAGTATCCGATCACGATATGTATGCAGCAATTGATAAAGCAAATGATAAGCTCGTGGCTCAAATTAGAAGACATAAAGACAAGCTTAAGAATAACTTAGAAAAAGAAGGCATTAAACAAGCCTATAGTACGGAATTTGATGCTGAATCATTAGAAAAAGATATATTAGCATCGCAACTCGTTAAAAATAAAAAAGTTGAATTAAAACCAATGAGCTCAGAAGAAGCCATTGCAGCGATGGAATTATCCGGACATGACTTCTATGTGTATTTAGATAAAGAAACAGGTAGAACCAACGTGGTTTACCGCAGAGATGATGGCGATTATGCCATTATTGAAACACAACCGCTTTAAATCAAACAAAAAAGGGTGTTCAGCGAACACCCTTATTTTTATGCATTTTTATTTTGCTGCTTTGTAAAGTGAAGCGACTTTGTCCCAGTTAATGACATTAAAGAATGCACTGACATAATCTGGACGACGGTTTTGATAATTTAGGTAATACGCATGTTCCCAAACGTCTAAACCTAAAATTGGTGTGCCTTCAGCAAGTGGTGTATCTTGGTTTGGTGTTGATAAAACTTTTAATTCTTTGTTTTGATCAACGATTAACCATGCCCAACCACTACCAAAGCGTGTTTTTGCTGCATTGCCAAAGACTTCTTTAAATTGGTCGAATGAACCGAATGTCTTTTCAATGTCTTTAAGTAATTCACCTTCTGGTTTTTGTCCATTATTTACTTTAAGTAATGGCCAGAAGAAGCTGTGGTTAAAGTGTCCACCACCATTGTTTTGAACAGCACCACGAATATCTGCAGGTACTAATGATAAGTCCTTTAACACCTCTTCTAATGAGTAGTTAAGTTCAGGATGTTTATCAAGTGCAGCGTTTAAGTTAGTCACATAAGCGTTATGATGCTTTGTATAATGGATTTCCATAGTTCTCGCATCAAAAAATGGTTCTAATGCATCGTATGCATAGGGTAATTTTGGTAATTCGTATTTCATAATTAATACCTCCTTATTTATACTTCTATCATACCTTATTTATAGAATTTATTCAAAAGATTTGCTTAAGACTATAAATGAGCATGTGTTTGGATGAATGTTTCATCGATATCAATAAATATAGTTTGATAAGACTTGTAAGTGACGTGAAATCCGGGTTTACCGGGAATTTTTCGTAAATGTTTAATTTCAGTATAATCAATCGGGATGGATGATGAATATTTTAAATTTGAAAATAGTCCAGCGAGCATCGCAGCTTTTCGAATGATTTTTTCCGTAAGTTTTTCACTTTGAACGATGATATGTCCACCAGGTGCATCTTTGACATGAAACCACATATCATCTTTTTTAGCGATTTGATGAATTAAATAATCATTTTGTTTACTGTTTTTCCCAATGAGATATATGGCATCTGGATCAATGATTTTACTGATTTTAGGGACATCATTTTTCTTTTTCTTGATTTGTTTTTGTTTGCTTTGATATCCATAGAGTTTTAACTCTTCTTCAAGATCTGTCATTTGATCAGGATTTGAAATTTGATAATACGTTTCAAATGTTTTAAAAGTTTCAATCAATTCTTTGGTTAATTCGAGTTGTTCTTTTTGATGCGTGAGCGTACGCTTAGATTTTTGATACATGTGATAAAACTTTTGAGCATTCTCATTGAGTGTGAGATTAGGGTCACATAAGATTTCTTGACCATTAACAGTAATTGATGATCTTTTTTCTGAAAGAGGAATCAAGGATTGATAAATTAAATCGGCTTGTTCTTTGATTTCTAGTTGTTTTTCTGCTTCCATCAATGTGAGTTCAATTTGTTCTTTTTTCTTTTCATATTTACTGAGCTGTCGCTCAATAAAAATTTCATGAGAAGAAGTAGATTTTTGTTTGATGATTTGACGCATTTCAAAAAGTTGTGAGATCGTATCTGGATAGACTTTTTCCTCATCACTAGAAAATACATCCGCAATATACGCCTTATTTGAATTCTTTAATTTCGTAGGTTGAAATAAAATATCGAGTGGAAGAATTTGATGTTCATAAATATAGGTGGATAACAAAGGAGATATTCCCATAAAATTTTCAACGATCATTTTAGGTGAATCAAGATCATGATAAGTCATCATCGTGAATGGTTTTTTATTCGAAGGGAAAAATTCAAACTCCGCTTGAGGAATTAATTGTCTTCCTTCTTCAAAAAACATCTTTTTATAAGATTCAATGAGTTTTTGATCTTTCACTAATAACAAATTGGAATATCTTCCCATCAGTTCAAGTACTAAATGAACTGGGGTAGGTCCATCAATAAAGTCATAGGTCACAAATTCAAAGATCATGACACGATCTGTTTGATGTTGTTTGATATCTTTTAAGATTGCACTTTCTAAATGTTTCTTTAACGTGTTTAAAAATTGGCTTGCTAAACGATCATTTTTTGGATTTTGAGTTAAATAAGAGCTCATCTGTTGTGCATTTAGAGAGATTTCTAAATGAAATCTTTGTCCCTGGCGATAAAAGACAAACAAAAATTCATCATCTTTTGTTTGATATATTTTTTCTAATCTGGCATCTTTTAGTGATTGGTTTAATTCTTTCGTTAAGTAATAAATGAACAATCCATCGATAATCATAAGCCACCTCACCCATATTTTAGCATATTTAAGCCATCAAATATGCCATGAAAGCGTTATTTGAGTAAAAAGATAGGTATTATACCTTTACACAATATTATATTTCATATATAATAAAATGTAATATCACTTATGAAAAGGGGGGCACCATGAAATTAAATGAACGCGGATTACTAGTTGTCATTTCAGGACCTTCTGGCGTTGGTAAAGGAACCGTTCGTCGTGCATTGTTCGAAATGCCAAATCACGATTTGGTATATTCTGTATCGATGACAACACGTCCTCCACGAAAAGGTGAGAGAGAAGGCGTTGATTATTACTTCGTGGATAAAGAAACATTTATCAAACGAATTGATGAACATAAGTTTTTAGAATGGGCTGAATTTGTTGGAAATTATTATGGAACTCCAAGAGATAAAGTTGAAGAACAACTCGATTTAGGAAAAGAAGTTGTCTTAGAAATTGAAGTGGAAGGTGCACTTCAAGTTCGAAAAGAAATGAAAGATGCTGTGTTTATCTTCTTAGTCCCACCTGGAAAACAAGCACTTTATGACCGGTTGAAAAATCGTGGAACTGAAGATCAAGCACTGATTGATAAACGTATGAAAAAAGCTGAAAAAGAATTTTTACTCGCACATAAATATGACTACATTGTTGTAAACGATGAAGTGCATAATGCCGCAGATCGTATTATGGCCATCATTCGAGCAGAACATGCGAAAACTGAAAGAACGA
The DNA here is from genome assembly GCA_028690555.1 of Acholeplasmataceae bacterium. Lineage (GTDB taxonomy): Bacteria > Bacillota_I > Bacilli_A > Acholeplasmatales > Acholeplasmataceae > UBA6181. Next base: position 272 of record JAQVBA010000050.1, on the reverse strand, counting down.
TTCACAACTACTTAAAGATGATCGGAGAGAATTATCATGAATAAAAATAATGACGGAATGCGTTATCCATCGATTGATAAATTATTAGATAAAATTGATTCGAAATACAAATTAGTTTATGCAGCAAGTAAAGTTGCAAGAATCATTGAATCTGAAAAATTATCAGTCGAAAATACCGTTTGTGACAAATCGGTAGGCATCGCCTTAGAAGAAATTCTAAATGGCAAAGTCGAGATTGAATTTGAATCTTAATAAGTTAGTTTTTAGATTTT
>JAQVBA010000049.1:2038-7334 GCA_028690555.1 Acholeplasmataceae bacterium | reverse complement strand
TGCTGCGAGAGGGAAACTAACTTAATGTTCGTTGCTGGGGCACTAAATTTAAATAGAATTTCGGCAAACGATCAATTATAATGTCTAAAAATATTAATTTCTACAACCCCCCTGAGTATTACTATAGGATGGCCAAGGATCATCTATCGGCTGCCTTGGCATCTGGAAAAATAACTATAACCGATAAAGAACTGATTGATCAATATATGGCAGAAGTATCTGCAAACCTCTCTCCAGGAAGATATTACAAACTGATTATTATGTTGGTCGGGAACTTTGATTTTCACCCCTCTTATCTCCAATGTACCTTAGTTGATATCCAATCCATACCCAACAAGATCCAGAACGCCAGAAAACCAGACGGAACCCTAAGATATTCTAAGAATACCTTTGCAGATCGTGTACGTATGGCAAAGAGAATGTTCATTTGGCTTGCTGAGAATGACCGGATCTCTCTTGATCTCCGCAAACTCAATGCAATCAAAACACCGGCCTATGATAGATATACAGTAACAGCTGATGATATTCTTACTGAGGATGAGATAGGGTCTTTCTTAGGGAGCTGCCATACTGCCAGGGATCGCGCTATGTTCTGGATAATGTATGAAGGAGCTCTGAGGGTTGGAGAAATCGGTAATCTGAGATTCCGTGATGTGAAGGTAACGGATAAATTCTGTACGATCAACACAAATGAAAAAACCGGTAAACCTCGGTATATCCCTCTTGTTGTTTCCAAGCCCTACTATGCTCAATGGATAAATGAATACCCCGGAGTAAAAGATCCGGATAATTTAGTATTTATCAATCGAAGTAAAAAACCTATGACAAGAGCTGCCATTGCCAAACAGATGAGGACTATTGCCAAGAAGGCCGGGATCCAAAAAGATGTATGGCCGCATCTTTTCAGACACTCACGGATCACACATCTTCTCCAGGCAAAGCCCCCGCTTCCAGAGAGTCAAATAAAATTGATCTGCTGGGGAGATGTGAATACAAACATGCTTGCAACATACCAACATCTCACGAACAACGATTTGGAGAGGAGTATGGCCATTCTCAACGGGATTGATATTGATGAGGAGGAGGAGCCAAAGAAGAGGCAACTCAAACCCATCCAATGTAAAGAATGCGGGCATGTGAACGGGCCGACAATGGATCTCTGTGAGGTGTGCGGAGCTCCTTTGACAGCAGCAACAAGAGATGCAGCCGAATTACTCGCAAGTTATCTGAGAGAGAAGATAATGGGGGATCCTCAATTCTTACTTGCTATTGCTGGAAGTAAGGGGAGATAAAAAGGGAGTGGAGGAAAATACTATTTTTTTATGGATTTAAAAAAGTAAATTATCGTTATTCATCCAAATTATTTTTCTCATTAGGTTCTTTATTTTCGTCAATTATTTTTTTATATCTAATTATATCCTTAGTAATACTAGGTATTATTATGGAATTTATTTCCTCAATAAAATGATTTTGTTCCTCTAATTCTGTTTTTAACTCAAAATCTATGTCATATTGTAATATATAATCTGTATTTTCGTCAATAAATCTTTTATTCTTAGACCAGTTCTTAATTAATTGTTGAGCATCGACAAACAGTTTTCGTAATAGAACAGGATCAAATTCCTTATTAGAGTTGAAAATACTCTTATTAGTTGAATAATCTATCTGATATAAAGTAAAATCCATCAATATTTTAGATCTTTCTTTGACCAAACGTTGTGGAATATTGAATAATTTTTCACCACATTTTTTACAATATTGTGAATCTAAAGAATTAAATGTATGACATTTAGGACAGGTATTCGTCCTATTGATGAAATAATATTCTATTGCATTCCTAACCCAATCAGATGTGGAAATTCCTTCTGCTTTTGCAGCTTCATCAATATCACTACGAACCTTTTTTAATATTCTAAATGAGATTTGTTCCGTTTCCAACTTCTCATCATTAGCCATACTGAATTATATTGTGGGGAAAATTTATATACTTTCGCAATGTACTTACTATCATAGCTTTCATAATTTCATAACGTTACGAAATTAGAAAGATATGATTTAGGAGATAGTGAGATGACATTAGAATATACCCAAGTTGGATTTTTCATCCCAAAAGATGATCTTGAAGAATTTGACAAGATCGCATATCAAGAGCGAACATCAAGAGCAGCATTACTTAGAAAATGTGTGCTTGAAAAGATCAAACAAGAGTAAGTATGTTAATGCAAAAGAAATCAAAAAATGGCGTGTCCAATACTATCGCTAAACAGGAACTGAACAACGCCACTAGAGTATCAACAAATGAAGATAAAAAACCTCTTGTTTTTATGAGAGGTGAAGTGATCGTTATCACGGATCCAAAGTTATTGAAAACGCTTGATCCGTTCTATGGATTATGCGCTGAGTTGTTGAGAGAAAGAGGACAACTGATAATAGAGGGAGGTTGTTAAGATGACTGTTAACAACCTCGAAGGTAACGAAATGCCAGGCTTAGATAAGCCTTACAAGTTAATACTAGATAACTTCTATTTAAATTTAGAGGTAGGCTTTGATTTTTTAGAAGAGAGGATCCGGGAGGCTGCTTATGCAGCTGCATACCGTGATGAAGAAATGTCACATCTGTTTTCATTGAACGATGTGTATGTTAATCTGGGATTTCAACCGTGTAGATCTGTGACCTGGGCAAAACGTAAAGAGATACTTTCACCCGGGATAATTCGCTCTGTTTTGAAAAAGTCAGGTTTCATAAGTATCCAAAGAAGCGGCGGAGCTAACGTGAGCAGATACTTTCACAATGCATCCGGAGAGGTGAGAACATGACGCCCGATTATTCTCATTCTCTGGAAAAACCGTACAAACCCCTGAGAAGACCATACCGTAGAACAGACCCACGGTTAAAAGCAGAGATACAGGAGTGTATCTTGTATTACAATGATGTAGCTCAAAAATACGGCGGGGGGACTATTGAATGGATCTGGAATAAATCAATGGGTTATGTGTTAGGGAGAGTCATTAGATCATTTCCGGATATGGACATAGTGATAAAATGCACCATTGAGGACTTCAAAGAAATATTGAATACAAGCGGACGATGGGAAAGACACTCAGGTGAGATTCATTCATCCGGAGAAGTCCCTGGATGGATCATACAGATTGCACGCAGGCTTAAACCTTATGATATGCCTAAGATTTCCTATTATAAAGAGGGTAAAAATCCTAGTGACAATAGTAAACGGAGCACAAATTCACGATCAAAGAGGGGGGATACATGACAGAGACATTAACGGATCATAACCACCCCTCAACTGAAAGAGAAGTAATATCAAACAAGATTGAAGCTGATAAAATAGATCCTATAGAATTACCTGGAGAATACAGGATAATTTGTGAGGCTGCCGAAGAAAAACCCCTCTCTAATGGAGATTTATCTAAAACAGAACTTTCAATCAATCTTTATCACTGGATCTTGGAAAGGGGAGGGGAAATAATCCACCACTTTACAACTGATGGTAAATCCAGATATGATTTATGGGAGGTACTGTATGAATGTCAACCATTGAAAGAGGGTAATGTACCTTCTGATTACTTACTCAGATGTTTAAATCCTACTGGAAATGATCTCCCCCCTTGGGAACGGGAATTTATGACAAGGAAACATCTCATTAATGAGGAAAAGGTGTTAAATTCCCTGAATGATGAGGGAAACGCAATTCGATTTGAAGAAGAATGTAAGGGATACCTGATTTATGCTGGAGATGAGGAAAAATGGTACTCTTGGGAAAAGAATCATTGGGAATTTGCAGATGAAAAGATAGGGAAGGTAGTTAGGTTCATTGGAAATAGTATCAAGGAAGAAGTGAAATATTGGGAAAATAAATCAAATAATGACTCTGAAAATACTAAATTGAGAGCAGTATTTAGTAGTATCCAGAATCATGCAAATAAGAGTATGAACTACTCACAACAAAAATCAATGAGGAAGATGATAGAGGGATCTACAATGAGGATTAATTTGGAGAAGAATACTGATCCAATTCTCATAACATTTGAAAATGGCGCAATAGATTGTAAAACAGGAAAAATATATGAAATATGGGATTGTGAAGAGCTGAGAGAGAGATATCCAACGATTTACATTGATAGGAAATATACTCCAGGTAAAAAATCTAAAATATTTACTGATCATTTAAAAGCAATATTTACGGATAATATCACACTCGGTATATCTGATGAGGAGAGAACACTCCGGATGATTGAAACTGGAAGATTTTTTCTCAGGATGTTAGGTTATTTATTGTATCCTGCAAATCCAGAACAGATCTTTATCTTCCTTTGGGGAACTGGGAGCAATGGGAAATCAACAACTGTCGATGTCCTTCGTGAAGTATTAGGGGAGCAGCTTGCAGAAGCGAGTATAAAAGAGATCTATGTCAGTGGAGAAGATCGGCCAACATCCGGGATATACAATGCTCTCCCAAAAAGGATTCTTTTGTTCTCTGAAGCATCAGACGACGAGAACACCCGTAACGGAGGTAGGATTAGCCAGGATACAATAAAATCATTAACAGGTGATGCCTTTACCTCACGATTCAGGGATATTTATTCCAAGTCAAAAAAACAGGCCATTATCTGTACACCTATTGGAGTTACTAACGAACTTCCACGATTTGACAAAGATCCCGACGAGGCACTTCTCCGGAGGCTGCTTACAATACCGTTCCTACATAAATTCACTGAAGAAGATAAGAATAAGAATTTTAAAGATGAGCTTCTCCAGGAAAAAGATGAGATATTTTCAATGATAATTGATCAATTACGAGAATATATCAAAGATAGTAAAAGTGGCAAAGAAGGATTACACCCTCTTCCTGATTACTGCAGATCTACTCAAAGTGAATTGCTTGCGGGTTTTGAATATACAACCTTCATTACAACTTATCTTGAGAAAACAAACGGGGAGAGTCCGGATCAAAGACTTACAAGAAATCTGCTTGAAGAGTTGTATATCGGTTGGTGTGGAAAGAATGATATTCCAGTTGGTTTGACCATCATTCATACACCTGGATATAGTGAGAGTGGAATTGGAAGTAACACTAAACAAACCTTAACAAGAGCTGAGAAGAATCGGCTTTTCAATGCAATGAGAGTACACGGATTTAATGATAAGAGTAGTAATGGAGTGAGATATTTCAATTGCAGAACAAAAAATAAGTCAGATATTTTTAAAGGCACTTAGAGTATTACCTTTATCTATTTTTCAAATATTATCAGTGCACTTCTAAAATAATGAAGTGCACTG
>JAQVBA010000049.1:0-1938 GCA_028690555.1 Acholeplasmataceae bacterium | reverse complement strand
TAATGGAGTGAGATATTTCAATTGCAGAACAAAAAATAAGTCAGATATTTTTAAAGGCACTTAGAGTATTACCTTTATCTATTTTTCAAATATTATCAGTGCACTTCTAAAATAATGAAGTGCACTGATGAATTTTCATATATTGAAGTGATGTGATTTGCTGCCAAGATCATATCCCGGTTATCGTCCTGGGGAAGATCTTCCCAAGATCCGGACAAGATCATATCCCGGATATCGTCTGAGATGGAAGATCATCTGTTGAAGTGATAGAAGGGGAAGAACATGCAGCATGCATCCAAGAAGAGGGTTTTTCAGAGAGGGTAAGGTATTTCTATGTCCTGAGAGTAGAGGCCGTTATAGGCCTGATAAAGAGACCTATATCTTACTTTTGAGACGTTATATCTGTATTGTTGGGTATTCCTATGTCTGAAAAATGACTGATACCCGACCAAGATCATATCCCGGTTATCTTCCTGGAAGAGGATCTTCCCTAAACAGCTGATAAGATCATATCCCGGTTATCTTCCAGGAAGAATATCTTCCCAAGATCCGGCCAAGAGCATATCCCGGACATCAGCCTGGAAGAGGATCTTCCCTAAGCAACTGCCAAGATCATATCCCGGTTATCGTCCTGGGAGAAGATCTTCCCAAGATCCGGCCAAGAGCATATCCCGGTTATCGTCCTGGAAGAAGATCTTCCTTAAGCAGCTGCCAAGATCATATCCCGGTTATCGTCTGAGATGGAAGATCATCTGTTGAAGTGATAGAAGGGGAAGAACATGCAGCATGCATCCAAAAAGAGGGTTTTTCAGAGAGAGTAAGGTATTTCTATGTCCTGAGAGGAGAGGCCGTTATAGGCCTGATAAAGAGACCTATATCTTACTTTTGAGACGTTTTTTCTGTATTGTTGGGTATTTCTATATCTGAAAAATGACTGATACCCGACCAAGATCATATCCCGGTTATCTTCCTGGAAGAGGATCTCCCTGATCTCCAGATAAAAGCATATCCGGGTTATCATTCATGATGCAAGATCATATTTGAGAAGCAGGATGAGAAAATCTCTGTAATCGTTTAGAAAAGCAAAAAAGAAGCGAAAATTATTTTTGTATTAGTACATACATTGTAATTCAGGAATAATGGTGCGCGCGCACCTGTTATTATCCTGGGAGAAGATCTCTTCTGATCTCTGATCCGGACAAGTGCGGATAATCTTAATTATTTTTTAAGTTCGTTGCCCTATGGAGGATACTATCTAAATGTTAGGGTTACTCATGAAATAATCCTCTTTCTCTCAGTTATAATTATATACTAACCTACTAATATTTTGGTATGCCAAAAGAGAAAATACCCAAATGTCCTTTATGTGGTTCTCTGATGCAGCGTCTTTACATCCGGGTAAGTTGTCTGGATACAGGGAAGAGATCATTTGTTGGTGTTGCTTGGTATTGTTCATCTCCTTCATGTAATCACATCATGAGAGATTGAGGATCTGGATCTCCGGCATATGTAACCCGCTGCTGAAAAAGATCATATCCCGGTTATCGTCCTGGGAGAAGATCTTCCCAAGATCCGGCCAAGAGCATATCCCGGTTATCTTCCTGGAAGAGGATCTTCCCTAAGCAGCTGCCAAGAGCATATCCCGGATATCAGCCTGGAAGAATATCTTCCCAAGATCCGGACAAGAGCATATCCCGGTTATCGTCCTGGGAGAAGATCTTCCCAAGATCCGGACAAGAGCATATCCCGGATATCAGCCTGGAAGAATATCTTCCCAAGATCCGGACAAGAGCATATCCCGGTTATCGTCCTGGGAGAAGATCTTCCCAAGATCCGGACAAGAGCATATCCCGGATATCAGCCTGGAAGAAGATCTTCCTTAAGCAGCTGCTAAGAGCATATCCCGGTTATCGTCTGAGATGGAAGATCATCTGTTGA
>JAQVBA010000006.1:5056-36093 GCA_028690555.1 Acholeplasmataceae bacterium | reverse complement strand
AATGATGAAAACAACTAAAACTATAACTTATCAAGCGTATCTTAGTGATGATGGTATTACAGATATATTAAAGACACATATGGAACGTCACCAACATTAAGCACCAATCGTCAGAAAAAAAAAGACACGCTGTGTCTCATTTTTTAAAGGTTATTCACCAATTGTGCAAGTTGCGATTTATGTCTAGATACGAAGTTCTTATGATAAATGCCTTTCGCAAGACCCTTGTCTAATTTCTTATGAGCAAATGATAAGAGTTCCGCTGCTTTTTCTTTTTCATTCTTAGCTACTGCTTGTTCAACGGCTTTGACTGCTGTCTTAACAGAAGACTTAAAAGAAGCGTTTTGCAAACGGCGCTTTTCATTCGTTTTATTACGTTTAATTTGTTGTTTGATATTAGCCACAATTTCACCTCCCACATGCGCATAACCATTGTATCAAAAGCACTTTAAAAATGCAACAGTAAACACATTTTTATGGTAAAATTAAAGTATCAAGATAAAGGAAGATATGAAAATGACAACCGCGAACAAACTTACAATACTCAGAGTGTTAATGATTCCAGTAATGATTGTTTTAATGTATATTAATTCTTTACAAAAACCAATCGGTTTTTTTAATATGTCAACTGCTCAATTTATCATTGCTTTATTATTTATAATCGCTTCATTAACTGATTTTTTAGATGGTTATATCGCAAGAAAATATCATCAAATTACAACATTTGGTAAGTTTTTAGACCCAATCGCAGATAAAGTTTTAGTGATGGTCGCTCTTCTTTATTTGATGATGATCATGCCATCTAGAGTTCCATTGTGGGCAGTCATGATTGTCATCATTCGTGAATTCATGGTGACAGGAGTTAGACTTTTAGCCATTGAGAAAGGTCAAGTGATTGCAGCATCTATTTATGGGAAAATAAAAACAGCAACAACCATGGTTGCATTAATCATTTTACTTTTTAATGATTTTGGGTTAACAGTATGGATTGGGAATGTTTTATTTTATATTGCGATTTTCTTTACACTCATGAGTGGGATTGATTATTTATATAAAAATCGCAAAGTCATTTTAGAGTCAGTTTAAAGTAAAACTAAGTATTTTATTCTAATATAGTGTGGAGGTATAGTGATGGAAAAAGATAAGAGACAGCAAGCCTTAGAGGCTGCGATGAAACAAATTGAAAAACAATATGGTAAAGGTTCAGTCATGCGTCTCGGCGATGAAGCTGAACGAAACATTGAAACAACACCTTCTGGATCGCTTAGTCTAGATATTGCATTAGGCATTGGTGGGTATCCTAAAGGAAGAATTATTGAAATTTATGGGCCAGAAAGTTCAGGGAAAACCACATTAGCGCTTCATGCCATGGCTGAAGCTCAAAAACAAGGTGGGATTGTCGCATTTATTGATGCTGAGCATGCATTAGATCCTAAATATGCTAGAGCTTTAGGCGTTGATATCGATAATTTAATTTTGTCACAACCAGATACTGGAGAACAAGCACTAGAAATTGCTGAAGCTTTGATTCGTAGTGGTTCAGTCGATATGATTGTCGTTGACTCTGTTGCAGCATTAGTTCCAGAAGCCGAAATTAATGGCGAAATGGGTGATTCTCACATTGGACTTCAAGCAAGATTAATGAGTCAAGCGATGCGTAAATTATCGGGTGTCATTTCAAAAGCAAGTTCAACCGCGATTTTCATTAATCAAATTCGTGAAAAAGTTGGTGTCATGTTTGGTAATCCTGAAACAACACCTGGTGGTAGAGCTCTCAAATTTTATAGTTCAGTTCGTCTTGAAATTAGAAGAAGTGAACAAATTAAGAATGCCACAGATATTATTGGAAATAAAGCCAACATCAAAGTTGTTAAAAACAAGGTCGCACCCCCGTTTAAAACAGCATCCGTTGACATTATTTATGGACAAGGGATCTCAAAAACTGGTGAAGTTGTTGATTTAGCTTCTGATATTGATGTCATTCAAAAGAGTGGCGCATGGTTCGCCTATAACGGTGAAAAAATTGGACAAGGCCGTGAAAATGCGAAACAATATTTACAAGACCATCCAGATATTTATCAAGAAGTTTTCAATAAAGTTCTTGAACATCATCATATTGTTTCAAAGAAATAGGACACAAACACTGCAAAAGCCCTTTTGCAGTGTTTTTTAATCGTTTTACTGATGTAAATAAATTAAAATTGTTATAATTATACTAAATCATAAGGAGGAATTTTTATGGATATGAAAGCTTATGAAACGTTTATGACGTTTTTGAAAGATGAAAATCGAGATGAAGCCATTACCTATGCCCTAAGCTTAATCGAATCTGGACAAATGGATATTGAATCTCTTTATCAAAAATTATTAGCACCTTCTCTATCCTTGTTTCAATGTGATGTTAGTGATGAGGATATTTGTATTTGGAAAGAGCATTTTAGAACATCGATTATAAGAACGATTATAGAATCGTGTTACCTGTATGTTTTAAAAGAATCGAAAGAGAAGAAAAAGATTGGGAAGAAAATTGTCGTCTTAACACCTTCGTTTGAATATCATGAAATTGGAGCAATTATGGTCTCCCATTTTTTAAGATTAGAAGGCTTTGATGCACATTATATTGGCGCAAACACACCAAAATCTGAGATTTTATCAGCAATTCGTGCATACCTTCCAGATTATGTTGCGCTATCGGTTACTAACCCTTATAACATTGTGGTGACAAAACAAATCACTGATGAAATTAAAAAGTTCTTCCCAGAAGTCAAAATTGTTGTGGGTGGTCTAGCATTTCAACATGAAGGTGCAAAAGAAAGCATCAACGTTGATTATGTTTTGCAGACACTAGATGATATAAAGACATTTAGCAAGGAGGGTGCCGCATGAAACTCGCATTTCAAATTGCATGGCGGTTTTTAACCTCAGCCAAACGGCAAACGCTCATTATTATTTTAGGAATTTCTGTGGGTGTATCCGTTCAAGTCTTTATTGGATCACTCATTAGTGGACTACAAGCAAGTTTAGTGGATACCACCATTGGTCAATCATCTCAAGTGACCATCATCCCTTTAGAAGATGATTCATCCATTTCAAATTATGATGAGGTGGTCTCTGTTTTAAAAAGCGATGATCAATTTAATATTGTATCACCGGCATTAGACTTAGGTGGAATCGTTAGAAATGGCATTGAAAATACAGAACGTATCGTATTTAGAGGTTTTAATTTTGAAGAGGCAAATCAAATTTATGCATTTGATGAGAAACTTCTTGGTGATAGCCAATTACCAAATAACATGAATGAAGTGTTATTAGGGGTTGAACTTGGTGAAAAATTAGGGGTTTCCAAAGGTGATCAAATTGAAATGCTCATTGGAACAGAAGTTTATACGTTAACCGTTTCTGGATTCTTTGATTTCAAGGTATCATCACTCAATCAAACATGGGGAGTCGCAAGTTTAGAAACGGCACAAGGCATTAAAGGTGAACCTGTCATATCTTCAATTGAAACACAAATTAATGAAGTGTTTGATGCTGAAACGATTGCATTAACCTATGATCAAAGTTTAGCTTCATATAATTTAAAGACCAAAAATTGGATGGCTGATAATCAAGATTTACTGAGTGGACTACAAGGCCAAAGTATCTCATCATTGATGATACAAATCTTTGTTATCATCTCGGTTGTATTAGGTATTTCCTCGACATTAGCGATCACGGTCATGCAAAAATCAAAACAAATCGGCATTATGAAAGCGATGGGAATTACTGATCGTGATGCATCATTAGTTTTTCTATCTGAAGGGTTATTCCTTGGCGTCTTTGGTGCGATTGGTGGCGTTTTATTTGGACTTGGATTATCCTATGCCTTTACGACATTTGCACTTAATCCAGATGGAACACCAGTGGTTCCACTCTTAATTGATGGAGGATTTATTGCATTATCTGCAGGTATCGCATTAGTTGCTTGTTTACTCGCTTCATTAACACCAGCAATTAAATCATCAAAACTTACAGTCATCGAGGTGATTCGGAATGCGTAATATTGTTGAACTTAGAAAAATCAATAAAATATATGGTGAAAAAACTTTGAATCCAACTCAAGTGTTATTTGATTTAGATTTAAATTTTGAAGAAGAATCATTCAATTCGATTATTGGGCAATCTGGTAGTGGAAAATCAACATTATTAAATATATTGGGTACACTGGATAAAGCAACATCAGGTGATGTGATCATTGGTGGTAAAGATACTCAAAAAATGAAGAAAAATGAGTTATCAAATCTTAGAAATGAGATGATTGGGTTCATTTTCCAATTTCATTACTTGTTGCCAGAGTTTACAGCATTAGAAAATGTTTTAATGCCTTATCGCATTTCAAAAAAAGAGATTACCCAAGAAGTCATTGATCGTGCACATGAATTGTTGGAAATTGTTGGATTAACAAAGGTTAAAAATAATTTAGCGATTAACATGTCAGGGGGGCAGCAACAAAGGGTTGCTATTGCTAGAAGCTTAATTAATCAACCAAAAATCATTCTAGCGGATGAACCGACAGGGAATTTAGATAGTGATACCACAGAACAGGTTTATACACTACTTAGAGACATCAATAAAAAATATAAAACTACTTTTATTATTATCACCCATGACAGACACATTGCTGAAAAAGCTGATCGTATTGTAGAAATCAAAGATGGACGAATCAATCTTGATATTAAAAATTAAAAAAGGCGAAATTTTCGCCTTTTTGATTTTTATTGAACAACTAAATTTGGATTGATATTACTTAAATCATATTTAACATAAACTGTTTGTTCAGATTGAGTACCAGCCACTGTAATATTAATGATAACTTTCATGTAAAGGTTAGGCTCTTTAACATTAACGAGTAGAAGCGGTGATGTTGGAAGATTGTAATTAAAATCAACATGCATTCCACGATACGTTGGATAAATAGTTGTCAGTTGACCAAGTGAACGATAATTGATCCAATCTGTTTGCAAAACCGGGGTAACATTTACGGAATTAATTTGGTAATTAAGTTTTGGTTGATACCAAATGTTGAAACGGTAGTATCCATTAAAGTATTGATCCGAATTTTCATCATAGTCCGGGTATCTCAGCTGATCCCATTCGATAAATAGTTCGAGTGATGTAATCTCATCAGGTGACAGAAAATCTTTTATGAATTCAGTTTCTGCAGTTTCTGTTTGATCAAAATGCACTTTTTTATTATGGGTATATGATCCTACATAAGCAATCAAAATGAGTGATATGGGAATGATGATTAAAAATGCCCATAGAAAAACGCGGATACGATTTTGATGTAACCACGTCCAAAAGGTTTGTTTTTTCTTTGTTTTCGCTTTATTCATAAGTCTAGTTGCTCCATTTTCTTCGTTTCTCATAACCATTATACACAAAATTTGAAAAAAGAAAAGTGTGAAGAAAACATATTGTCTTCTTCATTGACTTGAACTCAAAAAATAAGGTATAATAATATAGACATGATGTATCAGACAATATGAATTAATCAATATTGTTAAAAATAAATAAATGGAGGTGTCAGAATGTTTTTATTAGCATTCGGTGTTGTTGAAGCATCCATCTCCGTTTTGCTAGCTATTGTTGGCTTTGCTATAGGATATTTTGTTCGTGTTTGGCATCACGAGAAGAATTTAAAAGCAAGTCGAGCAATCGCTGAAAAAATTGTTGAAGACGGTAAAAAAGAAGCTGAAAAGCACAAAAGAGAAAGCGTTTTAGAGGCGAAACAAGAAATATTTGCATTACGCAAGGATTTTGACAATGATCTGCGTGAACGCAGACAGGTCGTCGTGAACCTTGAAAATAAGGTTTCACAACGCGAAGAAACTTTAAATCGTCGGGCAATTCACTTAGATAAACGTGAAGAGACGTTAGCACTACGTGAAGAAAAACTCGATGAAAAGAAAGAACAACTTGAACAATTAAATAGCAAAGCGGAAGAAGTATTGAAACAACAAGAAGAAAAATTGATGGAAATATCCGGCTTATCGATTGATGAAGCCCGTGGTATCATCATGACTAGAGTAAGAGAAAACCTTTCGGATGAAATCGCAACCTATATTCGCGATGAAGAAGAAAGAGCTAAAAACGAAGTACAAAACCGCTCCAAACAGCTGTTAGCACTTGCGATTCAAAAATATGCAAGTGAAACTACAACAGAAAGAACAGTCTCAGTTGTCGATTTGCCAAACGATGACATGAAGGGAAGAATCATTGGTAGAGAAGGACGTAATATTCGCACCATAGAAGCATTAACCGGTGTTGACCTAATCATCGATGATACACCTGAAGCAGTCGTTCTTAGTGGATTTGATCCCGTGAGAAGAGAAATTGCAAAACGGGCATTAACTACACTCGTTTCGGATGGAAGAATTCATCCAGGACGTATTGAAGAAGTTGTAGAAAAAGCACGTGTAGAAGTTGATATGTTCATCCGTGAAGCGGGTGAAGATGCAGTCTTTACCGTGGGTATTGGTCGTATTCATCCAGATTTAGTGAAATTATTAGGTCGTCTAAGCTTTAGAACGAGCTATGGACAAAACGTATTAAAGCATTCGATCGAAACTGCTTTCTTAGCGGGCAAACTTGCTGCTGAAATCGGTGAAGATGAAATGTTAGCACGACGTGCAGGATTACTTCATGACATCGGGAAAGCCGTTGACCATGAAATTGAAGGTGGCCATGTTGAAATTGGGGTCAACCTTGTTAATCGCTATAAAGAACCAAAAGAAGTTGTTGATGCGATTGCTTCACACCATGGTGATAAAGATGCAGAAAGTATTATTGCGGTCTTAGTCGCTGCAGCGGATGCATTATCAGCCGCACGCCCAGGAGCAAGAAGCGAATCGATGGAAAATTACATTAAACGACTTGAACAACTCGAAACGATTTCAAATGAAATTCCTGGAGTTGAAAAATCGTTTGCGATTCAAGCAGGACGCGAAATCCGCGTGATTGTAAAAGCAGATCAAATCGATGATTTATCAACATTCAAAGTTGCGCGTGAAATCAAAGAACAAATCGAAGAAAAAATGACGTACCCTGGCACAATCAAGGTGACGGTCATTCGTGAAACACGTGCCACAGATATTGCAAAATAAGAGGCTCTGGCCTCTTTTTGTTAGAAGTGAGGGATAAAGGATGAAAGTATTATTTGTCGGTGACATTTATGGTCAAGTTGGACTAGATATGTTAAAGAAGAGTTTGCCTTATTTAAAACTGAATTATAAGCCCAATGTGATTATTGTAAACGCTGAAAATGCATCTTCAGGAAGAGGCATTAATCAAAAGATTTATAAAGAACTGATGGAATGTGGAGTTTCAGCTATCACGATGGGAAATTGGGTATGGGGTAATCGCGAACTTTTTGACTTTATCGATGAATCAAATGTTGTCCGTCCGATCAATTTTAGACAAGCGCCTGGCACTGGATCTTTAGTCATTAATTACAATGGTAAAAAATTACAAATTATTAATGCTTTAGGACGCACATTTATGAATGCAAATCTCTTATGTCCGTTTGTTACGATTGAAGAAGCATTAGATCGAGTGAAAGCGGATTATTCCTTAATTGACATTCATGCGGAAGCTACTTCTGAAAAGGTTGCACTCGGTCATTATTTAGATGGTAAAGCAACAGCAATTGTTGGAACACACACGCATATTCCTACTGCAGATGAAAGAGCCTTACCGAATGGTACACTCTATATTACAGATGTTGGAATGACAGGTCCATTAAATGGTGTGATTGGTGTGAAAAAACACATCGTGCTTGATCGGTTTTTAAACGGGTTCTCAACACCGAATGAAGTAGAAGTCGGCGCTGTCCAATTAAACGCCGTATTCATGGATTTTATCCATAAGAAAATAGAAAGAATACATATGGAAAGTGAAACAGTATAAAAATACTGTTTTTTCTTGTATAATAACTGCAGGTGATTTTATGAGCAATATAGATATCGATAAATATTTTAAACCCAACTTAAAAGATGCACGGAAACGTCATAAATCGGATGTGCATGAACTACAGTTTGAACTTAAAGAAAGCCTTGAAAATATTGGCTATCTTAAAACATATCAAATTCATACATATGGATGCCAAGGAAATGAAGCGGATAGCGAAATCATGGCAGGCATATTAGAAAAAATGGGATTTACAAAAGCTGACACGGAAGAAGAAAGTGATGTCATCATTTTAAATACATGTGCGATTCGTGAAAATGCTGAAAATCGAATTTGGGGAGAATTAGGACGCTTAAAAGCTTTTAAACGAAGAAATCCTAACCTCATTTTAGGTTTGGCTGGATGTATGCCACAAGAAGAGTATGTCGTTGAGCGCGTGCTTAAGACATATCAACATGTTGATTTAGTGTTTGGAACCCATAACATTTATAAGCTTCCAGAATATATTGAAGCTGCCATGTTCAGTAAAGAACGTGTCATTGAAGTATATTCTCAAGAAGGAAATATTGTTGAGAACTTACCGAAAGTAAGAAATCATACATATAAAGCTTGGGTTAACATTATGTTCGGATGTGATGAGTTTTGTACATATTGTATTGTTCCATATACACGAGGTAAAGAGCGTTCTAGACATCAAGATGAAATTATTAAAGAAGTTATGGAATTAAAAGAACAAGGCTATAAAGAAATTACGTTATTAGGGCAAAACGTAAATGCATATGGTAAAGATTTTAAAGATATAGATTACACATTTGGGGATTTATTAAGAGATTTAGACGAAATTGGTATTGACCGTATTAGATTTACGACGAGTCATCCTCATGACCTTGATTTGAAGACGATGCATGCCATGCGTGATGGGAAACATATTATGCCATTTTTCCATTTACCCGTACAATCTGGATCGAACCGTGTGTTGAAAAAGATGAATCGTCATTATACGAAAGAATCCTATTTAGAAAAACTGAAAGAACTTAAAGAAAATGTTCCTGGAATTTCAGTGACCACCGATATTATTGTTGGATTTCCTGGAGAAACTGAAGAAGACTTTTTAGAAACGATGGATCTTGTTGAACAAGCAGATTTTGAAGGTGCATTCACATTTGTATTTTCAAAAAGAGAAGGAACTCCAGCAGCATCATTTGAAGATTTGACACCTGAAGAAGAAAAAAAGGATCGCCTATATCGTTTAAATGAAGTCATTAATGAAGGCTATTTAAGAGGTAATCAACGGTTCTTAAATCAAACTGTATCTGTCTTAGTGGATGGTGTATCAAAGCACGATGAAAATATTTTAGCTGGTTATACCGCACATAATAAACTCGTGAATTTTAAAGGTGATAAAAAGCTGATCGGCTCAATTGTCAATGTTAAAATCACGGAAGCTAAAACTTGGTTTTTACTCGGTGAAGCCATATGAGCGAAAAAGATAAACTCATTCAAATGGTGAAAGAGAATGAAACCATTATTCGATATAAAAAAATAGAAAAGATTATCAATGAGCATCAAGAGATCAAAGAGAAAATTCAAAAGCTTAAAGCAATTCAAAAACAACTTGTAAATGCAAAAGAAATTGGAAAGACCGAAGCAGTCATTGCATTTCAAGAAAAGTTTGATACGCTTTATCAAGAAATTGAAGAGTTTCCTTTGATGTCAGAGTATTTGGCTTTACAAAGCGATATCAACGACATGATGCAATCCATTCAAGATATTATTCAAGAAGGTATTGAAATCGATTTTGAAAAATAAGGCTAATAAAGCCTTTTTTTGTTGCTAAAGATTTATACAACTTGATAATTAAGCCATTTCATTGTATTATAAATACAAAGGGTTACTATGGAGGTTATTTTTATGCCAAGAGTTACACGTGAGAGCAAAGTCTTTGTTGGAAATAAAGAATTTAGAGTCGACGATTTATTAAAGACGATTATTTATTTACCGGCGGATTCGGTTAATAAGTTTTTTACTGGAATTGGATTGACAATTCCAAGAGATCTTAGAATTTATGTGTTAAGAGAACTTCTTAGAGAAAGAGTTGCTGAAACAAGAAAATCACGTTTAACATTAGCTGATGAACTTAATTATCGGTTATCTTGGTTTGCAGAATTCACAGAAACTCAACTTGAAAATTTACTCATTTTCTATGAGGATATGGAACTATTTAAATACTACCTCGAAGATTTATGGGTCGAGTTATTTGGCTATATGCTCGATAAAAAAGTAACACCCTTAGATTTTAAACATTTATATGATATGAGTTTATCGCAAGTAAGAAGTGTTGGACTAGAACTTCCTGATTTAAAAACTTATAACCGCGATATTAAATATTTATTTTTTGATGCTCCAGGCAAAATTGATGGTCTGTCACCAGAGAGAATCCGACCCGTTCTTTTTAAGAGTTCTACACTCGGTGAAGTTCGTGATTTTGGTTTAAAATATGATGTGGATGTGCCAAGAAGACTTAAGAAAAATGAATTGGCTGATATTATTATAGAAGAATTAAAAGAACGTAAAGAATATACGGAAGACCTTGAAAAGCAAATTAAAAAAATGTCTGTTATTTTAATGCAACGATTTGCGATTGATCATGACATTAAAGCATCAACGGAACTTAAAAAAGAAGAAATTATCGAATATGTTTTATCGAATGCGAAAGAAACGAAAGAATCTTATTACACACCCGAGTCTAAAGAAGTTTATGAGAAAGAAATGGATATGCTTGCTGATGAAGAGAAAGTTTCTAAACAAGTACCAGAGCATAAACAAGATCTTTATAGACCACAACGCCCTGATGTTCAGTATGTTCAACAATCTGTCGACTTAACTGAACTGATTCGTGAAGTAAAACTATTACGTCAATCTGTGGAAGCTCTTGCGGAAACGGTGAAAAAACAAGAAATTAAAGAAGAGGTCGTTGTTGAACCAAAAAAAGCCGTTGAATTTGAAGAAAAAGACGCACTCATTATCAATGCTGCTGAATTTTATGGTAGCTCAAAATCATTAAAGAAAGCCATCAAAGAAGAATCACTTGAAGAAAAAAAGATGATGGAAGAAGAAACAAGTCAAAAAAAGGAAAAAAAGGAAGCAAAGCCTAAGAAAGAAAAAGGCGAAAAACAACCCATGAGCAAAACGAAAAAAATCATTTTATGGGTTATTGTTGGACTTCTAAGTCTTGTTTTAATCTATTTGATTTATGGCATTATCACCTATTTTGCTCCAGGTTTTTTACCTGCTCATCAAAGATGGCTTAATCGAATTGAAATTGGTGACATCGGTATTTTGGATTATTATCACAATTTAATTGGCACTTTAGGTAATTAAAGAATTAGAGGTATCCTTATGGATAAAAAAAGATTTACACCCATGATGCAACAATATTTGGATATTAAGAAAGACTACGCAGATGCGATAGTCTTTTTTCGATTAGGTGATTTCTATGAAATGTTTTTTGATGATGCTATTTTGGCATCTAAAGTCTTAGAAATTGCTTTAACCTCGAGAGATGCTGGCGAAAAAGTTCCCATGTGTGGTATTCCTTATCATGCAGCAAAAGCATATATCCAAAAATTGATTGAAAAAGGTTTTAAAATTGCGATTGCAGAACAAGTGACTGAACCCGGTAAAGGATTAGTTGAACGTAAAGTGATTAAAATCATCACTCCAGGGACAGTTTTAGAAGATGGCATATTAGATGAGAATCATCATAATTTTATTGCGAGTGTCTTATTAACTGAAAAAGGATATATTGTTTCATCGATTGATTTATCGACAGGTGAAGCATTTTTAACCGATGGTTTAGAAAAACATGAAGCATTTTATTTAATTAAAGACTTGGGAATTATCGAAGTTGTCCTTCACTCGCGATTTGATGAAAGATTCATTGAAGATTTAAAGGCATTAGATCGTTTGATCTCAACTTCAGATGATATAACCATCAGTGACCATAAAGCATTAGATCATTTGGACCGGGAGCAGAAACGTGGGATGAGCCATTTGATGCATTATATTGAAAATACACAAAAACATTCGATTGATCATTTAATGCAAGTTGAAGTAGTGATGCATAACCAACAGATGAAAGTTGATTATCGCGTTAAAAAAAGTTTAGAAATCACTGAATCGCTTGTCGACCAAAAACAAACGACACTTTTATATTGGTTAGATGGGTGTTTAACAGCAATGGGTGCTAGAATGCTTAAGCACATGATGTTAAACCCAATGAATGATCTGATTCAATTAAACCAAAGATATGATTATATTGATGCATTAAAGCCCTTTGGTCCAAGAGAAGTATTGATTCAATCTTTGAAAGAAATCTATGATTTAAATCGTATTGTCGGTCGAATCAGTTTTGATACCGTGAATGCGAGAGATTTAATTCAGTTAAAACATTCTTTATCACAAATTCCTTTGTTAAAAGAAGCACTTTTACAATATGAAAGTTTAATATTAAAAGATTTAAGTGATACGATTGATAGTCATGAACATCTCTATCATTTTTTAGATGAAGCGATTTTTGAAGAACCTCCCATTTCTTTAAAAGAAGGAAATTTGATTAAAGAAGGTTATGATGAAAAGCTTGATGAATTAAGACATATTGGAACATCCGGAGAATCTTGGTTATTGGATTTTGAACAACAAGAACGAGAAAAAACGGGGATTAAAAATTTAAGAGTGGGTTATAATCGTGTTTTTGGTTATTATATTGAAGTTTCTAAAGGAAACGCTGAATTAGTGAAAGAATCCTTTGGCTATGATCGGAAACAAACATTAGCTAATAGTGAACGTTTTATTACACCAGAATTAAAACTTAAAGAAGATGATATTCTCCATGCGCTCGATCGAAGCATTCAAAGGGAATATGAACTTTTTTGTGAAATCAGAGAGATTGTCAAAAAAGATATGTTTTCTTTGCAAGAACTTGCGAAAAAGATTGCAAGTATTGATGTTTATTTGAATTTGAGTTTAAAGAGTGAAAAATATCGATATGTCAGACCTAAACTCAGTGATAAAAAACAGGTTAAAGTCACGCAAGGAAGACATCCCGTCGTTGAGCATTTTACGACGTTTGTTAAAAATGATGTTTTCATGAATGAAGGAGAAATCTTTCTAATCACGGGTCCCAATATGAGTGGTAAATCGACGTATATGCGGATGTATGCCCTCATTGTTTATATGGCGCAAATCGGTTCATTCGTTCCTGCAGATCTTGCAGAGTTACCTCTATATGATGCCATCTTTACTCGGATTGGTTCATCAGATGATTTAAGTGGAGGTAAATCAACCTTTATGGTAGAAATGGTTGAATCCAATGAAGCTTTATCAAAGGCTACTCCAAATAGTTTGGTTTTATTCGATGAAATTGGACGTGGGACTGCAACTTATGACGGCATGGCTTTAGCTCAAGGGATGATTGAATATATTCATGAGAAGATCAAATGTCAAACGTTCTTTTCGACACATTATCATGAACTTACACAACTTGAAATGAGTTTATCGAGACTCACTAATTTATCTGTGAAAGCGAAAGAAGAAAAAGACCGTATGATTTTTTTACATCATGTCGAAAAAGGAGCAACCGATAAGTCTTATGGAATTCAAGTGGCTTCACTTGCACATCTTCCGAAGAGCCTTATTATGCGAAGTCAAGAAATATTACATCATTTAGAGAAAAAAGAATTGAAAATATCATTAGATTTATTTAACTATGATGCCTATGAAAAAGAACAAACGCATGTGATTGATCCGAATCATCTTAGAGTTTTAGAAGAAATTGAAGGATTAAATATTGATCAATTAACACCCATTGAGGCATTGTTGTTGTTAAAGCATTTACAAACCATCTTAAAAAAATAGGAGATTTTTATGTCCACGATTCACATCATGAAACCAACTTTAGCCAATATGATTGCTGCCGGTGAGGTTGTTGATCGTCCTGCATCTGTGATCAAAGAACTCATTGAAAATGCAATCGATGCGAAATCATCAACCATCAAGGTTGAAGTTTTTGACATGGGCATGAAAGAAATCATTGTGACAGATAATGGGAGTGGCATGGATTTAGAAGATGCAAAATTAGCTTTTTTAAGACATGCAACATCTAAAATTAGTGAAGAGGAAGATTTAAATCATATTCTCAGTTTAGGTTTTCGAGGTGAAGCACTAGCTGCAATCGCATCCGTTTCTAAAGTGACTTTGAAGACGAGAAGAGAAGATGCTGATGGTGTATTTGTTGTCTATGAAGGTGGTCAATTAATATCTGAGGGATTGGCTGCAACAAACATCGGAACATCTATAAGTGTTAAAGACTTGTTTTATAATACACCTGCAAGATTTAAGTATATTAAGTCCGAATTTGCAGAACGTCAAGCAATTATTGATCTTTTTGATCATCTCGCATTAGCACATCCAGAAGTTGCATTCTCTTTATATATCGACCAAAAATTATTGAAAGAAACTTATGGCAATCAAAACATTGAGCAATTAATCTACCAAATCTATGGTCAAAACTTAGCCAAAGGATTACTTAAAGCCTCTGATACCATTCAAAAAATTGAAATCAATGCATATCTTTTTAGTCCAGAGCATGCGCGATCTAAGAAAAAAGATATCACATTGATTGTCAATGGTAGATATATAAAAAATTATCGGTTAATTCAAGCAGTGATTGATGGTTATCATAGCCGAATCATGGTTGGTAAATACCCGATGGCCATGCTTTATTTAGAGATGGATCCATCACTCATTGATGTGAATGTTCATCCTCAAAAATATGAGGTTAAATTCGTTAATGAGTTCGTATTAGCCTTTTTAATTGAAGATATTATTAAAAGAACACTCACACAAAAAACACAAGAAATTCCTGCGCCTTATGAACGTGTGATGAAAGATGAAACGTATATTCAAGAATCTTTATTTATTGATGAACACGTGAGTGAAAATCTCATGAAATCAAAGGTTAGTAAAATACCTGAAATGGACTATGTCGGCACTTTTTCGGGGACGTATTTAATTTTTCAAAATGAAGATGGTTTATTTTTAGTCGATCAACATGCTGCACAAGAGCGCATTCGCTATGAATATTACATGGAAACTTTTAAAAATCCAGTGTTTGCGACTAAGCCCATGTTGTTTTCAAAACCTTTAAATTTATCACCTTCTGAGCTTTTAGTGCTTAAAGAAAAAATACCATGCTTTTCACCTTATGGATTTTCATTCAATGAAAATCTAGAACTTATTACAATTCCGACATGGCTAAAAGATGGTGAGATTGATCTTGCGATTGAATCGATGATTCACATGCTCTTAGAAAAACAACAAATCGATTTATCGATCTTAAGAGATGATCTTGCAAAAGATGTGAGTTGTAAAGGCGCAATTAAAGCCAATAAACCGCTTAATCTATCGGAAATTCATGCGTTGATGGAACGTTTAAAACGTGCTGAAAATCCATACACTTGTCCGCATGGAAGACCGACAATCATTAAATTGACACACTATGAAATTGAACGGATGTTTAAGCGGGTGGTCTCATGAAAAAAGTGATTGCAATTGTTGGACCAACAGCCTCTGGTAAAACCAAGTTAGGGATTGAGATTGCTAAAAAAATTGGTGCAGAAATTATCAATGGAGATTCTGTTCAAGTTTATCAAGGACTTGATATTGGATCTGCAAAAGTAATGCCAAGCGAGATGGAAGGTATGACGCATCATTTACTTGATATATGCGATCCAAGAACAACTTATTCTGTTTACAATTTTCAAAAAGATGCAAGAAATCTCATCGATCAGATTAAATATCCATTGATTGTTGGAGGTACTGGTTTATATATTAAGGCAGCGCTCTATGATTATGAGTTTATTGAATCGAGCAGATCCATAGATTTTGAAATGAAGTATCAAGATGTTTCAAATGAATCACTCTATGCACTATTATTGGAAAAAGATCCACAAATCAAAATTGATCTAAACAATCGGAGAAGATTGATTAGAGCTTTAGAACAAGCAAGTTTAGGTGAACCTCGATCTAAAAAAGTCAAAAAGGACCATATGCTTTATGATGCTTTGATTATTTATCTCGATCTAGATAAAAAGGTTTTAGATGAAAGACTACGTGTTCGACTTGAAAAACAAATCGACTTAGGATTTTTGGATGAAGTCAAAAAATTAAAAGATCAACATATCGAAATTAATGCGATTGGATATCGTGAACTCAGTCAATATTTAGATGGTATTTTGTCTTTAGAAGAAGCTAAAGAACAAATTATTATACATAGCAGACAACTTGCGAAAAAACAAAAAACATGGTTTAAAAATCAAATGAATCCATGGATGGTTGATGCCCTTGATGAAAATTTGGGTGATATTGTGTTAAATCGCATACAATCATTTTTAAAAGGAGAGTAAGCCATGAGAATCTATTTAATAGGTATGCCAGGATCTGGAAAATCAACAGTTGGAAGATTATTATCCAAAGCACTGAATTATTCTTTTGTTGATTTAGATGGCGTGATTGAAAAAGATGCACTCATGTTTATTGAAACAATTTTTGAAACGTTTGGTGAAAAAAAGTTTCGACAATTAGAAACAGAGGCATTAAAAAATATTCATGATGAAGATGTGATTATAAGCTGTGGTGGTGGAATTGTCACAGTCAAAGAAAATAAAGCACTCATGAACGGGTTAAAAGTTTATTTAGATACCGATATTGACTTAATTAGAAATAGACTTGCTAATGATTATGAAAGACCGTTATTAAAAGAGAAATCTTTAGAACACATTTTAGATGAAAGATTTTTGAAGTATCAAGATTTTGCAGACTTGATTGTTTCAAATGATGTTAGCCCCGAAGAAACTGTGAAAATGATACGAAAACACTTAGAAAAGAAGGCTAAATGATGAAAATACTATGTATTCATGGCCCTAATTTAAACATGTTAGGCAAAAGACCAAAAATTCACTATGGTGAACTTACACTTGAAGAAATTTATCAGACTTTAGTTGAAACTTTTCCCCAGATTGAATTTACATTTTATCAATCCAATCATGAGGGTGAAATCATTGATACCATCCATGCTTCACTAGATGAAAACTATGATGGGTTATTAATCAATCCAGGCGCTTTATGTCATCAATCGGTGGCATTAAGAGATGCGTTAGAAATTGTCGCCATTAAGAAAGTTGAAGTTCATTTATCAAATATTAATGAAAGAGAAGATTTTAGAAAGATTAACTATATTAAAGATGTTGTTGATCAGTGCTTCATGGGAAAGAAAATTGAAAGTTATATTGAAGCTGTAAAATTTTTTTAACTTAAGTGTTGTATGAAACAAAGCTTTCATGTATAATAAATCCGCAAAACTGTGAGGAGTGAAATTTTGATTAGTACAAACGATTTTAAAACAGGACAAACAATCGTCCATGAAGGTAACATTTATTCAGTCATTGAATTTATGCATGTTAAACCTGGTAAAGGTGGCGCATTTGTGCGCACAAAATTACGTAATTTAAGAACTGGTTCAGTGACGGATTATACGTTTAATGCAGGTACAAAAGTAGAACGTGCTCAAATCGATAAGGTTATGATGCAGTACTTGTATGCAAGTGGAGATCAACACGTGTTCATGAATACAGAATCTTATGAACAAATTGAAATCCCAGGTTCACAAATTGAGTATGAATTAAAGTATATCTTTGAAGGTATGTCAGTTGAAGTTATGTTTTTCGATGGGAAAGAAATCTTAGGGGTATCATTACCTGATAAGGTTGTCTTAGAAGTAAAGGAAACTGTTCCTGGCGTCAAAGGCGATACGAAAACAAATGCTTTGAAAGATGCGATTATGCAAACGGGATTACTTGTTAAAGTTCCAATGTTTATTGAAGAAGGTGAGCGCATTATCGTGAATACGAATGATGGGCAATATGTATCGAGAGATAAATAACTTTTTCACATGAAGACCATTCGTGGTCTTTTTATTTTTGATTGATTTAAAGATTCAATTTTTATGCTATAATAACTCGGGGTGAGAAGATGGAAAGACTACAAAAAGTTTTAGCACAATCGAATATTGCGTCACGTCGAAAAGCTGAAGAAATTATTCAAGCTGGAAGAGTAACGGTGAATGGTGAAGTTGTGACTGAACTTGGTACAAAAGTCAATTTATCGGATCAAATCACCGTGGATGGCAATCTCATTAGCCGTGCTGAAGTCAAATATATATTATTAAATAAACCGACAGGTTATGTATCGACTACATCCGATGAAAAGAAACGTAAAACCGTATTAGATTTACTTGGTGATGAATTAAAAGATACGAGATTATATCCAGTCGGTCGACTAGATTTTGATACTGCTGGCATTTTACTATTAACAAATGATGGTGACTTTACAAAGCGGATGACACATCCTGAACACATGATCGAAAAAGAGTATTTAGCACGTGTTGAAGGTATCGTGATTCGTAAAAAGATCATTCAATTACGTCAAGGAGTTATCATCGATCAAGATTATTTAGCGATTCCAAAAGCAGTTAGACTAATGGAGCTTGATAAAGAACACCAATCGACATTAATTTCGATAACATTAACTGAAGGTAAAAATAAACAAGTGAGAAAAATGATGGAAGCTATTGGGCATCCCGTGAAAAAACTCACAAGAATTCGTTATGATTTCTTAACTTTAGAAGGTGTTGAACGAGGTTATTATCGGTTTTTAAAACGGCATGAAGTAAAAAAACTTTATGCGAATTCATTACCTAAAAAGTAAAAA
This sequence comes from Acholeplasmataceae bacterium, assembly GCA_028690555.1. Lineage (GTDB taxonomy): Bacteria > Bacillota_I > Bacilli_A > Acholeplasmatales > Acholeplasmataceae > UBA6181. Next base: position 17,319 of record JAQVBA010000006.1, on the reverse strand, counting down.
AAACGGCTGAATACGCCAAAAATATGATATAATTTACTTTGTATGGAGGGAAAACATGCCAGGATATAAATTAGCGATTGACGGACCTGCTGGGTCTGGAAAAAGCACAATCAGTGCATTAATTGCCAAAAAACTTGGTTGGACACATATCGATACGGGCGCGATGTATCGTGCGGTAACCCTCAAAGCGATTGAATTAGCAATCGATTTGGAGGATGAAAATTCCTATCAGTTTTTAGAAAATACATATATTCATTATGATCAAAATACGATCTTTATCGATGAACGTGATGTGACTGAAGCGATTCGAGATGACAGGGTTACACAAAATGTTTCACTTGTCAGCAGTTTCCCATATGTCAGAAAGAAAATGGTAGAACTGCAAAAACAAGCCGCTAAAAACGGAAACATCGTGATGGATGGTAGAGATATTGGAACGGTTGTCCTACCAGATGCCGATTTAAAAATCTTTTTAACAGCAAACGTTGAAGAACGTGCAAAAAGAAGATTGAAAGAGCATGTAAAAAAGGGATCGAATCCAAAAATTGATCAAGTGATGGAAGATATCGTATTACGCGATCAAAAAGATTCAACAAGAAAAGAATCACCTTTGCGTAAAGCAGATGATGCAATTGTATTAGATACAACACACTTAACGATTGAAGAAGTCGTTATGAAAATTATAGAATTAACCGACAAAAGGAGAAATAGTCATGGAGTTTAAGATGTTGAAGGTGGGCCAAATTGTAGAAGGTACAGTCATTAAAATCGAAGAAAACACGATTTATTTAGACGTCCAATACACCACAGAAGGAAAAATTCATTTAGATAATTACGATAGACCAGCACCAGAAACGTTTATTGGTCTTATCAAGGAAGGACAAAAAATCAAAGCGAAGATTCAAAAGATTACCGATGAACCTGCTCAAATTCTTTTATCACGCCTTCCATTATTAAATGATGAAAAGTTTGAAAAGATTCAAGCAGTCGCTGGTACAGGTGAAATTGTAAAAGCGAAAGTGCGTAAAATTGAAGACAAAGGACTTATCCTCAACTATCTTGATCATGAGGTTTTCTTACCATATAGTTTATTAGATTTCGATTTAGCGAAGGATAAAGAAGCGTTAAGAGGTAAGATGTTAGATATCGAAATTCTTGAAGCTACTCAAAGAGGTAGAAGTAAGAGAGTTGTTGGTTCTAGAAAATCAATTTTCGAAAAAGAACGACAAGAAGCTTATGAAAAGAGAATTGCTGCGCGTCAAGAAGAGTTAGAAGAAATTAATACAGGCGATATTATAAAAGGATCTGTTGATAAATTAGAACCACATGCAGCAACGATTCGTTTTGATCATGTCGTCGGTTTACTACGCATTTCACAAGTGTCTCATTACCGCATTGATAAAATTGAAGATGTTTTATCTTTAGGTCAAGAAGTTGAAGTGAAAGTGATTAAAAAAGAAGGTAATCGCTTAGATCTTTCGATGAAAGCTTTATTAAAAACCCCTTATGAAAACTTCTATGAAGCGCATAAGATTGGTGAAAATGTCACAGGAACAGTTTTCCAAAAGTTGCCTTTTGGAATTATCGTAGAAGTTGAAAAAGACGTACGTGGCTTATTACATAAAAACGAGTTTTCTTGGAATCCAAATGATAATTTTGAAAGTTATGTCAAAATTGGTGATGAAATTACATTAAGCATTATTAGCATGGATCCTAAAAAAGAAAGAATTGCATTATCTAAAAAAGCTTTAGAAGACAATCCTTGGAAAAATGTGACGATTAAACGCTATGATGTTGTCACTGTACCGGTCACAGAAGTTTCAAAAGATGGCATTAAAGTGATGGTTCAAGGTGTTGATGGAGAAATTCCAGCAAGTGAATTATCCAATGAGAAGATTGGCCGTCCAGAAGAATACTTTGCAGTTGGTGATGAAGTCACTGCAATCGTTACTGATGTGTTAAGAGATCAATGGGTATTGAAATTATCGATTCGTCGTGTGTTAGAAAAACAAGAACGTGCATCTTTTGAACAATATTTGGAAGATGAAGAAGAATCACAAACTACAACCATTGGTGATTTATTTGCGGATAAATTTCCATCGAAGAAAAAATAAACATAAAAAGTAGGTTTTAATATGCCTTTTAAGGTAGCCATTGTTGGCCGTCCGAATGTTGGTAAATCAAGTTTGTTCAATCGACTTGTAGGCTCTAGATTGTCGATTACAGATGATGAAGCTGGCGTGACTAGAGACCGTATTTATGGCAAAGCGGAATGGTTGACGAAAAACTTTCGAGTCATTGACACAGGGGGCATCGACTTAGGCGATGCTCCTTTTTTAAATCAAATCAAAGCACAAGCTCAAATTGCGATGGACGAAGCTGACGTCATCATTTTTACCGTTGATGGTAAGGGTGGGTTACAAGATAGTGACCAGTACATTGCAAAAATTCTTTATAAAACTGAAAAACCAGTAATTCTTGCGGTAAATAAAATTGATGATATCAATCAAATCCAAAATATTTATGAATTTTATGCATTAGGTTTTGGTGAACCGATTGCGATTAGTAGTCATCATGGAATTGGGATTGGTGATTTACTCGATAAAGTCATTTCTTATATGACTGAAGATGATCCAATTTATGAAGACACAACGCTATCTTTTTGTATTGTTGGCCGTCCAAATGTTGGTAAATCGAGTTTGACGAATGCTATTTTAGGAGAAGAAAGAGTCATCGTATCTGAGATTTCAGGAACAACAAGAGATGCAATTGATACACAATTTAAAAAAGATCGTAAAGATTATGTGGTCATTGATACTGCAGGAATTAAAAAACGCGGTAAAGTTTATGAGAATACCGATAAATATAGTGTATTACGGGCTTTATCAGCCATTGAACGCAGTGATGTGGCACTCTTGGTCATTGATGGCAATGAAGGCGTGATTGAGCAAGATAAGCACGTTGCAGGATATGTCAATGATTATGGAAAAGCTTGTGTGATTGTTGTTAATAAATGGGATGCTGTCGAAAAAGATGAGAAGACCATGAAAAAAATGGAAGAAAAAATTAAAGATGAATTCAAATTTATGGATTATGCAGAAGTTGTCTTTGTTTCAGCAAAACACAATCAACGCATCCATACGATTTTCCCAGCTTTAAATCTTGCTTTTGAAAATTATCAAAAAGAAGTTCAAACGAGCATTTTAAATGATTTATTACAAGATGCAGTCGCAATGAACCCAACACCGATTTTTAATCACGGAAAAGCCCAGTTTAATTATGCAACACAAGTTGCAGTTAAACCACCGACTTTCGTTTTATTTGTAAATAATCCTGATTTCGTCCATTTTTCATATGTTAGATATTTAAATAATCAGTTTAGAAATGCAATTGATTTTACCGGAACACCGATAAAGCTTATTTTAAGAAAGAAGGCATAGCATGAAGATAACCATCATTGGTGGTGGTGCATGGGGCACAACACTCGGACAAGTATGTATCGATAATGGCCATGAAGTCTTAATCTATGATGTCAATATGGAGCATGTGTCAAAAATCAATATGCATATGCATCCCTTTTTCGAAACTCAATTACCAAGTTCAATAAAAGCAACCCATGATCTTAATCATGCGATAGCTTTTTCAAATATCATCCTTTTATCGATTCCAACAAAAGTGATGCGTCCTGTGCTTCATGAGATTAATTTGCTAATTAATTCACCCACAATTTTTATCAATGTCTCAAAAGGATTAGAAGTTGAGACCTTTAAGCGCATGAGTGAAATCGTATCGGATGAAATTGATGCTCAATTTTTAGAAGGATTTGTCGCTTTAACGGGTCCATCTCATGCTGAAGAAGTCATTTTAAGAAAGTTAACACTACTTGTTGCAGCATCTACTCATATCAAACACGCAAAATTGATTCAAACGATTTTTTCAAATGAATCTTATTTAAGAGTTTATACATCAACGGATTTAATTGGTGCTGAAGTTGGTGGTGCTGTTAAAAATGCGATTGCTGTTGTTTCAGGGGCATGCACTGGTTTAGGTTTAGGTGAAAATGCACGGGCAGCACTTATTTCTAGAGGAATCTTAGAGATTATGCGTGTGGTTGAATTTATGGGTGGTAAAAAAGAAACTGCCTTTGGATTAACCGGGATTGGTGATTTAATCGTCACGGCCTCTTCAGAAAATTCAAGAAACTTTCAAGCAGGTAAAAAAATTGGTTTAGGTATTCCAATTGATCAAATCTATCAAGAACAAAAACAGACCATTGAAGGGATTCGTACGATTGAAGCCCTTGAGTCATTATCAATCAAAAATAACTTAGAATTACCCTTAATTCATGTCGCTTATGAGATTATTAAAGGACATCTTTTAGTGACCGAAGCAGTGCCAAAATTACTGTCTCGGGACTTAAAATCGGAAGATTTTTAACTAAAATGCTTTATTAAGCCACTAAAGAAGGCTATATTTGGGGATTTATTTGCATAATCAATGTGAATTTGATAAAATAAAGCCATCAAATAAGGAGGATAAATAATGAATAAAACAGAACTCATTGCAGTTATAGCTAATCGCGCACAAGTAACTCAAAAAGTTGCAGAAGACGTACTTGCAGCATTCACAGATACTGTATCAGAAACATTAGGTAGACGTGAAGAAAAGGTTGTAGTTACTGGTTTTGGTACATTTGAAGTTAGACATCGTGTACAAAGAACTGGTAAAAACCCAAGAACTGGTGAATTAATTACCGTTCCAGCTCAAAAAACTCCAGCGTTTAGAGCAGGAAAACTCCTCAAGGAAGCAGTTAAATAAGAATGAACTAAAAGGTGCTTATCAATGATAAGTACTTTTTTTTCGCGATTTATCAATTTTGATATAAAATAAGGGTGAAGAGGTGGTCTTATGAATATCTTCATTAAAGCTTCCGAAAACGATCTTGAGTATGTTAAATTGCATATGACTCATCTTGAAATGAGTGATGAAAAAAGAAAGACATTATTGCACTATGCGGTTATTGGTTCAGCCATAGATGTTTTAAATTTCTTACTTGATCAAGATATGAATGTGAATTTGACTGACCAGCATGGTGAAAGTGCTCTTTTTGATTGTGCAAGAAAAGGCAAATTAGATATTGCAAAAAGACTGATTTCAAGATTTGCATCGGTAAATATCGAAAATAGACAAGGGGAACTACCCATCCATCTTGCGGCTCAAAAGGGCAATCTGGATATGATTAAGCTTTTTATTGAATCCGGATCACTTTTAAATAAAAAAACGATGGAAGATAAACTACCTGTCCATTATGCAATTCAAGGTGGACAAACAGAAATTGTTTCTTATTTATTAACAGAGAGTAAGCAATCATGGTTTTTAAAAGACACCTATGGAAATACGCTATTGCACCATGCAGCCAAAACATCCAATGTGCGTCTTGTTGAAATGCTCATCAATCAAAATCTTGATCCAAATGCATTGAATTCTCAATTTGAAACACCGATTTTTAATGCGATTCGATTTGGTTCAATTGAAACCATTCGTCTTTTATTAGCAAGCGAAGCTTATTTAGATATAAAAAATCGGAGATTTGAATCACCACTGGATACCGCGATGATTTTTGGTAAACAAGAGATTTTAGAATATTTAAATGAGTATATGCAAACCCCAAAATACGAAAGATTGATTCAAAGACAAGCTTTGGCGGTTGCCGTATTAAATCGCGATCATGTGGTTTTGAGAAAACTGATTAAAAAAGATATTCCGATGAAAAAAGACCGTTTACAAAAAACAGCCTTAGATTATGCGAAAGAATATAATTTATCTTTATGTGTGGGCTTACTAAGAGATGTTCATATTAATGGAAATGATAGTTCTTAAACACGCTTCATTTGGCGTGTTTTTATATAAGTAGGGACGAAAGAGTTAATCTTTTGTCCCTATTTTTATAAGATGAATAAAATGCCTAATACTGCAATTAAATTTGATAAGATATGTACAATCATGGGGGCATAAATATTTTTATCATTTTTAATATAGATAAGCCCAAAGACAACACCCATGATGAAGTAAGCAGAACCATTGACTAAAGCAGATGCTACCGATGGTTCAGAGACTAAATGGATGGTCCCAAAGATGACGCTTGATACAATTAAGCCGGTTGTGTTTTTACTAAAGATGCCAAAGATTGCTTTTCTGAATATCAGTTCTTCGACGATTGGACCAAATAAGATAGCTGAAATCATCATCAGTACGGTTCCCTCAGATTGAAGTGCAGCGATAATTGTTAATTGGTTTAATGATTCACTAATTGGAACACCTAAAAGATCACTTAAGAAATTCGACATAAAGTTTGATAATATATTTCCTAAGATCAAATAGAGATAGCCTACAGCGATGATAATAAACCATTCTTTTTTTCGTTTTTTGAATGCGCTAAAATCATCGGATAAATCTTTTTTCAATAAGAATAAAATGGGAGGTAGCATTGCTAAATAAATGAGGAAGTTAGCAAATGCTGTAGAAAAATCAGATAAAGTCGTTAGAGGGCCATCAACCCTTTCATAATCTGCTAAAAAGAAATCGGGTAAAACTTGATCATTTCCAGCATAGAGATGAATCATTGGACCATTTTCAGTCCATGATGTTAAGGTTTCATCTTGGAGTATGCTTAATACATTCGTCTCATTAATCGTTTTTATGCCATCGACTTCAAGCATAAGTAGTGCTTCATAATGTGTATTTGTAGAACTTACAAAGATCGTATAACCTGCATAGTCTCCAACTCGAATAATATCACCTTCATAAGATGGAAGAAGTAATTCAACATGATTGTTATCTAGAATTCCCATGCCAGAACTATCTTGTGAAACTGCCCGGATTAATAAATCTTCTTCTGAATAAGTTACTTTCATCGAGTCAATGCCCATAAAAATGGTAAAAATTACCGAACCAAAAACAAACATCATCAAGACATAGATAAAAAGCGCTGTAAAATAACTGACGCTCCGATTAGGTTTTGGTTCTGTGCTTTTTTTCTGTTGATGGACTTCTTTTAATAGGTCCTCAAATTCTAAGATTTCATTTTCTTTTTCCATATTTTCACCGTTTATATTATACCTTAAAAGCATGTGAATCATACATTTAAGGCAAAATATGTGATAAACTAAGAGAGAAAGAAATGACTAGGTGAGATGATGGTAGAAATTCTTTTAGCGAGTCAAAATCAAAAAAAATGTCGAGAACTCAAAATGATGCTTGAAAATGAGCATCTCCAAATCATTTCCTTAAAAGACTTGAATGATTCGGATGATGTGATTGAAGATGGTTCATCATTTTTTGAAAATGCACTCATTAAAGCAAAATATTTTGCTAAAAAGCATCATAAAATTACAATTGCTGATGATTCTGGTTTAGAAGTATATGCCTTGAATAATCAACCTGGAATATATTCTGCAAGGTATTCTGGTCAAGGTGATGATGCGAATAATCAAAAATTGCTAAAAGCCATGGAAAACGAAAAGGATCGACGGGCACGATTTGTGAGCTCTGTCGTGATCTATTTACCAAACGATCAATATCATCACTTTCAAGGCATCATTGAAGGTGAGATTTTATATGAGCTCAAAGGTCATGAAGGTTTTGGATATGATCCACTCTTTTATATTAAAAAATATGATCAAACGTTTGCTGAATTAGATATTCACATTAAAAATCAAATCTCTCATCGTGCAAAAGCTTTAATGCAATTAAAGGAGGCACTCTATGAAATTATTGATTACAAGTGATGTTCATGGAAGAATCGATGACTTAAAATATGTGATCAATCAACATAAAGATTGTGACCTACATTTAAATGCAGGGGATATGTCACTCGATCCAAAGTATTATGAATCCTTAAGTGTGATTACTGTCAAAGGAAATAATGATTTTGGAGTTGATCTTCCTTTAGAGAGAATTATTGAAAAAAACGGGTATAAAATTTTATTAACTCACGGTCATAAAGAATCTGTGAAATTTGGATTAACAAGACTTAAATTGAAAGCTAAGCTACTTGATGTCAATATGGTGATTTTTGGCCATACACATCAAAAATATATGGAAATGGATCAAGGTATGTTATTTATTAATCCCGGCGCATTATCTGGCGGTCATAGAACATACGCCATCTATGAAAACCAAACCGTCACATTTCTAGGACTATGATATGGAACATGAAAAATTAATCAAACAAGAAGCAGCAAAAGCATTTAAAGTGAATGAAGAAGAAGTCATTGTGAAACACCGCTTTTTAGGTGGAATGAGCCATTTAACGTATCACATTGAAATCCATGGTGTTGATTACACATTTCGAGTGATTGGTAAAGATGGAAATCTTTTTGTTGACAGAAAAATTGAATACCAAAATCTAAAAACGATTGAACAGCTTGGATTATGTAATGAAACGGTTTATTTTGATATAGAAAGCGGTGAAAAAGCGGCAAAATATGTTGAAGGCACTCCGCTATCACAACTTGACTTTAAACCTTATTTATCGGATGTTGCCAAAACGTTAAAAAAATTACATCATACACATTTAAAACCAGCTTCGGATTACGGGTTAATCAATCGACTAAATTTATATGAAACCTATACAAACAATCGTTTACCTCAATATTTAGAGCTTAAAAAAGCATGGATAAATATTTATGAGAACGAACGAAAAGATAAGCCTAAAGTATTTTGTCATAATGATGCACAACGTTCAAATTTTGTGATTGCACCAGATAAAGTCTATTTACTCGATTGGGAGTATGCAGGATATAATGAATTTTATTATGATATTGCAAGTTTTGGTAATGTGCAATTTGAAGATGCATTAGAATTACTTGATGTTTATTTAGAAAGAGAAGCGACAGTTGAAGAAAAGAATTTAGTCCGTTATTACCGGATGTTTCAAGCGTTACAATGGCATCAAGTCGCTTTAAGAAAAGAGATTATTGGACTTTCTCCAGTCTTGCATTTTGATTTTAAAATGCTAGCTGAAAAATATTTAAATTTAGCGCAAAAGCTTTATGATGACATAAAGGGATGAGAATATGCGTTTAAGTGACATTCTTCATTTACCCAAGGATGCACACAGTTTACCCATTATTAAATCTTATCTTGAACAACCGCTAACTCATAAAGAGTATCAAGCGGCTTTTGGTCTATATTTTGAAATTGCCAATCAATTGGAACTTCATCAAGTGGTTTATGAAGAAGGCATGAGACTGATTGAAGAATTTGAATCACAAGCACAAACCGAATATTTACCAAGCATATATCATGAAATTTTTATGGCTTGCTTAACGCTTGAGCAACATGATGATGCGAAAGCTATGTTAGAAAAATATCAACAAACTTTACCGGTCATGAAACAATATTTAGCCCTTCAAGATGAAATTGAATACAAAAAAGCACTTAAATATCCCGTCGATGATGATTTAATTCGATTGTTAAATGATCATGTATCCGATGATATTAAAGTGAAAGCACTTTATGAGCTATATCAGATTTATAAAGATGACCATCAAGAAGAAATGGCTTTAAATATGCTCGATGGATTAGAAAAATATGATCATACATATGACGTAAAAAAAGAAAAATTAGACATATATTTAAAACTAGGTCGTGATGAAGAAGTTTTAAAAAATGCATTAGAGATGTTAAAAGATCCAATCCATACCATTGATGCAGTATATGCGTTAATTCATGTCTATTTCAAACGCGGAGAATTTCATAAAGCATCATCGATTGAAGCTGAATACGAAGAGCTTATTGATCAACAAGATGATCCATTTAAATTGAAAATATTCCCATTAATTATTGATTTATATAAAAAGATTGATAGTAAATTTTCAATTGATCTGTATCAAAAAAAATTAAAAGTTGTTCAAAAGCGTGAAGATAAAAAACCGAAACCAAAAGAAGCGATTGTAGAGGAAAAACCAGAAGAAAAAGATATCGTTGTCATCGAAAAAATCGTTCCAAAAACAAAAAAGTCACACCCATCTTTGATTCAATTTGAATTGATTTATGATTTTATGCATTATGCACATTTAATTGACCACCATCAGCTATTAAGGGATTATTTAAGGGCGTTTTTTATGCATGTGGAACCTCAGATTAATTTTAAGGAATGCATGATTTTCTTAAATGAAGGATCACCTAATTTTTTCCATTATAAAAAAGAAAGACTTTATGATAAAGATTTATTAAATGATCGTATTGAACACACATTTATCAAACATATCTTAGAAACGAATAATGAACTTATAGAATCTATGTCGAACATGAAGTGGCAAAAGAATGTCATTACCGATCAAGATTTTACGGAGGATGTTGGATTTATTTACGGATTTCCACTCGCTTTTGGTGGCGTATTTGCGGTTTATTTTGATCAGGAATTAACAGATCCAGGCCAATTTTATGACATATTAAAACTGATAAGCGCGATACTTGATGGCCATTTAAATGAAGAAAAAAGGCTTGAGGAAGCAAAAAGAGATCGAAGATATTATCAAAGAGCATTTAATAGCCCAATCTTTTACTACAGAGAACTTACATCTTCAAAATCAACATATAATGATCAAGCAATGGAGCTTTTCCAAATTGAAAAACACCATCATATTGAATTATTTTTAAAAGATGTAAGTTATGAACATATCCATCTCTATAAAGAAAATATGACCTATTTATTAAGTCATGTGGGTGAGATGAAAGAAATGAGTTATAAATATCAAGAGAAATATATTCATGAAAAGATGTATAGTTTATATAGAGGAGATGAAGTCGTTATTATGAGTACATTTAATGATCAAACCGAAAACATTAAGACAACTCAAGACTTAATTGATAAAGCGACGCTTGATCAAGCATCTGGATTATCCAATATGAACGCTCTTGAACAGGATTTAAATGAATTAATTCAAGATAAAGCAAGTTTTATATTAATTGAGCTAGAACAAGATTTGAAACAAATTTATGGAAATGATAAAATGATGCAATATTTCCGTGAATTTGGACAACAAGCAAAAAAATTCTTTGATGATGGTAAGACATATCGCACCGATTATCGTCAGATTTTAGTGGTCATTCCAAATAATGATATACGTACCGTGACAAAGGTCATTAAAGATTACTTAAAATTTCTTGAAAATTATCAATCAACCGTCTTAAAATATGAAAAGTTCCAAGTTAATATGGGTGTTTTAAGATATCCAGTAGTCACAACAGAAAAAGATTTACCAAAATTGATGCGGTTTTTAAATATTGCTTTGGATAAAGCGAAAAGAGATCGTGAAGAAAAGTTTGTTTTCTTTGTGTTTAGTGACTATGAAGACGAAATGTTTGAACAACAAGTAATTGATCAGCTAAATTTATCGATTGAAACGAAATCGTTAGGATTGATCTTTAATCAACTCACAGATATTAAGAAGAATCGTGTATGGCAATATGAAAGCGAACTGATGATTCCTAATCTTTCAATCGATGGAAAATATTTACTCGCAATTGCTAAAAAAAGAAATCGATTAGTAGATTTAGAAAGATTTCATATCGAACGTGTTTGTCAGTTTTTAAGTCAATTAGAAAAAGAAACGGAAAGATTGATCAAAGTTACCATTCCGATTTCGAAAGAAACATTTTTAGATCCAACTTTTAATCCTTATATTTTAGGTATTTTTAAAGCATATGGTATACCAGTAGAATTTGTTCGTTTAAAATGTGATATGGAACTAAGACCGAACCATTATGCACCACAAATCCAAGAATTAATTGATCACGCGATTGCTTTAGATACGACATCTTTAGAAATGGCATTAAATTATCCATTTCATGCCCTTCATTTAGAGATTAAAAAAGATTCAGAAAAATGGCAACATTACGTCATCAAAGTAAAAGAGCTATTAGAATCTTATCAAATGGCACTGGTCATTCGGAATGTTAAATCGAAGGAGCAAAAGGAATTATTAGATCATTTAGGAATTCAATATATTGAAGGCTCAATTTATAAAGAAATCAGCGATCAAGCGTTGATTGAAAAAATCAAGGAGAGCTTATGAGTTTAGAAAGTCTACGCGCTTATGTTAAAGAAATTGAAAAAGATGAAAGAAACAGCCATGGCTACCGTGCTCATGCATCTTTTTTGATGCTTGAACACGTGGATTTGATGGTTGAACGATACTTAAATGAGAAACAAACTCAAAGAGGGGCGATTTTATTAGATGTGTTTGGGATTTTAC
>JAQVBA010000006.1:0-4956 GCA_028690555.1 Acholeplasmataceae bacterium | reverse complement strand
AGCCATGGCTACCGTGCTCATGCATCTTTTTTGATGCTTGAACACGTGGATTTGATGGTTGAACGATACTTAAATGAGAAACAAACTCAAAGAGGGGCGATTTTATTAGATGTGTTTGGGATTTTACAAGGATTGTTTGTTGCGATTGATGCACTTTATGATTTATCGATTGGATTGACGCGTTACAAATACCCCATCAATATCAATCAAAATAAAATCCTCCATGAACTTAAATATATTCGTAATGATATCGTTGGTCATCCCACACATCGTACTTATCCAAATGGTGGGATGGGGTTTTCTATATTAGATACGAGTCATTTATCGAAAGAAAAAATGACGTATAAGACCTATATCTATGAAAAGAATAGTTTAAGAATTGAAACGAAAGATGTTTTATTTGAACCACTCATTACCCAATATAAAAAAGAAAAATTAGTCGTATTAAAAGATATCGAAAGAACCATCAGACATGATCAAGCAACCACGGATATCCCAGAACAACTTGCGATATTCCATGAAACATTAAATAAAGAATCTTTACTGCAAATCATTGAGACGTTTAAGAAAACATATGATGTCGATGAATCATCATCACACCGGTTTTTGTGGCGTGCAAATTTATTAATCGATTTATTATCGTGGCAAGAAAACGATGATGAATTAAAAGAGATTTTGCTTTATATGATGCGGTTTCAAACATCGAAACTCTATGATATGGCACTTGATATGGAAGATCGTCGACAAAAAGCACTTTACACGCCAATTCCTAAGTTACTACATGGATTTTATAAATTTGTTAGAAAACATGAAAAAATTGTTTACCCATTGATGAAAAATTTAAATGATGCTGGGCATCCTCTTCATGACTCGGATTTAATGGGGATTTTGTCTTTAAATCCGAATGAAGATGCGTATAAATTATTGAATTTTTTTAAAGCTCAAACAAATCCAGATTGCAAGTTTTTAATTGGTTCGATTTTAAGAGCCTATCGACCTAAATCATAGAATTTGTGCTATAATAAATCTTGAGGTGAAAAACCATGGCTTGGAGTAATGAAACATATTTGATTGGCGAAAAAGTAAAAGTTGAAAATGAAAAAGGATTTGGAGTTATCACACGTATTGATTTAGAACGTGGTCTCGTTTACGTACTTTTTAAAAGAATGCGTGAAGAAGCATATCCATATCCTGAAGCAATCGAACAAGGGATTTTAAAACCTGAAGTTCAAAAGAAATAACACATTTTTGTGTTCTTTTTTTATGAAAATGTATCGACAATTTAAACAATTTTGGATTCGTTTTTTTATCATCGTATGGGAAGTTGTGAAATCGATGAAATCGATCCGTGGATTGATTTCACTTTTCATTTCTTATATGATCTTCCAAGGATGGGCATTTCTTTTTATTTTATTTGGTAATGCTTGGATGAAAGGGATTGGAGCAGCTGTCATTACATTTTGGTTTGGTCCAGGAACACCAACGATTCCGATTATTTTAATTGTTGCGTTATTTATTCAAAGGTACATTCTACTTGATTTTTCAAATCAATTTCATTTAAAAGAAAAATGGATTGAATTAAATCAAAGATTTGGAGATATAAAAACTGAGAGTAAAGGAGTAATACCCATGTTATTTGAAACGTTTGAATTAAAAAATATTAAACTGAAAAATCGTGTTGTTATGCCGCCGATGTGCATGTATAGTGCTGATACGGAAGGATTTGCTAATGATTTTCATATTGGACATTATGCAGCAAGAGCGATTGGTGGGGTTGGTTTAATTATTCAAGAAGCCACAGCAATCGATAAAGATGGAAGAATATCCATCAACGACCTTGGCATTTGGAGCGATGAACATATCCCCGGTTTAAAAAGAATTGTCGATGCTATTCATCAACATGGTTCGGTTGCGGGTATTCAAATTAACCATGCAGGTAGAAAAGCGAAAGTAGAAAACCCAATTGGACCATCTGCAGTGACTTATGGTGGAGAATACATCGTCCCAAAAGAAATGACGATTGAAGACATTAAAAAAGTTGTTTCAGATTTTAAATCAGCTGCAAGACGTGCACATGAAGCAGGTTATGACTTTTTAGAATTACATGCGGCTCATGGGTATTTACTATTTCAATTTTTATCACCGATTTCAAATCATCGTAAAGATATGTATAAAGATGGGAAAATCTTATTAAGAGAAGTTGTTGAAGCAGTAAGATCAGAATGGCCAAAAGAAAAAGCATTAGGGATTAGAATAAGTGCTTATGAATATGTCAAAGAAGGCGTTACACCAGAAATGATGGCGGATGCAATCTTAAGTGTTAAAGATTTAGGAGTTGACATCATTGATGTGAGTTCTGGAGGAAATATTTTAGTTAAAATTAATGCTTTTCCAGGATACCAACTTCATTTAGCCAAAAAAATTAAAGATTTAACGGGACTTCCTGTCATGGGTGGAGGTTTAATCACAACGCTTGAGTTAGCGCATTATGCAGTTTCATCGAACCAAGCAGATCTTGTTTATTTAGGTAGAGTTCTACTCAGAGATCCCTATTTGATTATTAATCAAGCACAAGATTTTCATGCTGAAATTGAGTACCCGAAACCATACATTCGCGGAAAGAAATAAATCATACGTTTGATGAAGTCTTTCATTCATGAATGGTTTATGCTACAATAGTTTTGGCAACTTTGCCTAAGAGGTTATTATGAAATATATTGCACATCGGGGATACTCAAGCAAGGCCCCTGAAAATACAGTTCCAGCTTTTACACTCGCCGGTGAAAAACAGCGATTTTATGGTATTGAATGTGACTTATATACAACAAAAGATGGTAAATTTGTTGTTTTTCATGATGA
This sequence comes from Acholeplasmataceae bacterium, assembly GCA_028690555.1. Classification (GTDB taxonomy): domain Bacteria; phylum Bacillota_I; class Bacilli_A; order Acholeplasmatales; family Acholeplasmataceae; genus UBA6181. Next base: position 2,097 of record JAQVBA010000006.1, on the reverse strand, counting down.
AAATTTAAAACGCATGACTGGAATTGATGGTTTGATTATGGATTATTCATTGGATGAGATTACTCAGATGAATATCATTAAAGGATCAAAAATTAAGCAATATCCTAACCTAAAAATTCCAACTTTTGAAGAATTTATCGATATTTGTACGTATTATGATAAAACAGCGGTCATTGAAATTAAAAAGATACATGATATTACGCAACTGAATGATTTAATTGAGATTATCGATCAGCATCCAGGATTAAAAGCGGTTATTATATCATTTAATATCAACTACTTAAAATATATTAGAGCATTATCTAATTGTGAATTGCAATTACTTACAGATTTGGTTGATGATGAGATTATTTATGAGTGCCGGGTAAATCAACTTGATTTATCGATGCCTAAAGAAATGATTTCTAAAGATTTAGTGAAAAAGCTTAAAAAAGAAGGATTCAAAATTGGAACTTTCACAGTTGATGATACAAAAATGGCAATCGAATTTGAACGTTTAAAAATTGATTACTTAACAACGAATAAACTATAAAAGGAGCATTTATGAAAATATCTGTCGGTGGCATGATTGCATCTGGTAAATCATCCTTAGTCAATCGTCTTGGTAAAGCTTTAGATTTACCCGTAATGGAAGAATTTGAAAAAGATGATGTTGTATTTAACACACTTCTTGGTTGGCTTTATGAACAAAAAGATAATGTTGAAATGTTATTGCAAATCTATTTCATTCATAATCATTGGTTAAATCAACAAAAGTATCAAGGCAATTTTATAGTCGATCGCGATTTAGTAGAACATTGGTTATTTGCGCAACACAATTTAAAGCATATGCCAACGATTATGAATATGTATAATGGTGTCTTCCACGCTTACATGAATCAAATCGAAAAACCCAATATCTATATTATTTTGAGTGTCGATTGGGAACACTTCAAAGCACGTGTGATGGCAAGAGGTCGTGAACAAGAAATCGATAATTTCGATAAGAACGAAACTTATTTTAGAAGCTTACTCTCAGATTATGTCACAAAGATTAAAGCACAATGCTCAGTTTATGACATTCCGTATGTGGTCATTGAAACTTCAGGTTTGACAGAAGATGAGGTTTTCCAACAAGCACTAGATGCGGTTAAAAAAATTTAGATCAACCAAACAAGGAATGATTTTCATTCCTTTTTTATTTGTTGGCTTTTTAAATGACATGATTTCTTCATCATGTTATACTAAGACTAAAGAAAAGGATGGGTATAACATGGCACATATCTTAATGAGTCGAGGAATTATCGATAAACCACATATTAAATCAAAATTAGAACCATATATTAAACCAAACATGAAAGTCTGTTTTCTAGCATTATCTTATTTCAATGACCAGTTTAAGGATCAAAAAACATATGAGGATTTTTACTCTGAAGGCGGAGAATATTACGAAAAGATCGTTCAACAATTTTCAATCTATGGCATTCAATCTTCAAATATATCTTGGATCTTAGATTCAAAAGATGATCAAAAGTCAGCAGTAAAAAAAATTAAAGAAGCGGATATTTTATATTTTCCAGGAGGTGCGCCAGATCGATTTATGGAGCGCATCATCAAACTTGGTATAAAAGATGTGATTGAAGCCCATCAAGGGCACTTTATTGGATCATCTGCAGGAACGATGATTCAATTTAAAAATTACTATATTTCAAAAGATAACGAATATAAAAAATTCACTTATGAAGAAGGTTTAGATTTATTATCTGGATTTTTTGTTGAAACGCATTATCGAAGAAGAGTTCAACAAAAAAATGGCATGCGTAAAGTATATAGAGCTTATCATGAACCGATTTTTGGTTTGCCTGATGATGGATTGATCATCGTCGATAAAGACGAAATTGAACTCATTTATCCGGCAGATATTATTTATGGAAATCAAGGGATTTATTATAGAAAGTAGGAATAATTATGGGAGATAAATATTATCGAGAATGGCAAAAACGGAAAAAAGTTAAAAGATCACCAATCTATCGATTTGGCATGATCTTATTTGGCGTATTGATTGTTGCGATCAGTATATATATTCAATCACAAGAAGAAAAAGAAGAAATTACGTAT
>JAQVBA010000048.1 GCA_028690555.1 Acholeplasmataceae bacterium | reverse complement strand
AATCCCGATGAAATCATCGAGTCTCATGGTGCAGATGCCTTAAGACTTTATGAAATGTTTATGGGACCTTTAGAACAAGAAAAACCTTGGTCAACCGAATCTTTAAATGGTGCGAAGAAATTTATCGATCGCGTATGGCGGATGTTTGAATTTGAAGTCACACAAGATGAACAAAAAGAACTGAGAACAACACTTCATCAAACGATTAAAAAAGTTACAGAAGATTATGATAAACTCGCATTTAATACAGCGATTAGTCAAATGATGATCTTTACGAACGACGTTTATAAACATCAAAAGATTGGTAAAGAACAAGCCATTACGTTCTTAAAACTTCTGAATCCCGTATGTCCACACATCACAGAAGAAATTAACGAAGTGATCTTAAAGAATAGAGAAGAGCTTGTATATGCCGAATGGCCAGTCTTTAATGAAGTTTATTTACAAGTCGATGAAATTGAAATGGTCGTTCAAGTCAATGGTAAGGTCAGAGCACGCTTTATGGCGAACTTTGATGAAAACCAAGACGTGATTAAAGAACAAGCTTTAAATTTAGAGAATGTCATGAAACATTTAGAAGGATTAACCGTCAGAAAGATTGTTGTGATCCCAAATAAACTTGTTAATATTGTTGCAAACTAACATAAACTGGGAGATCACAATCTCCCGGTTTTTGATTATTTACCAATAAAAATGGATACTCATTTGTAGTATAGATGGTAGGGGAAACGTATGGACCAAATACACGAGATTATTGAGCAACTCAGAAAAAAGGATTATTCATCTTTTGACACGTTTTACGCACTGACAAAGAAACAGGTGTTTTTTGCGATTGTCTCGATTGTGAAAGATGAAGATTTAACCGAAGATTTAATGCAAGATACGTATGTGAAGTTTCTCGAGAAAATTGATCAATACCGTTCAGGAGAAAATCCATACGCGTATTTATCAAGAATCGGAAGAAATTTAGCGATCAATACTTACAACAAACGTAAAAAAGAAGTGATCTCTGAAGAAATCTTTGAAACCATTCCAAGCGAAGAAGTAGTACAAGAAGAAGATGAACAAGATATTTTAAAAATCCTAGATTTATTAGACCAAGATGAGAAAGAAGTGGTGACACTTCATGTCATCAATGATTTAAAGTTTCGAGAAGTTGCAGAAACTATGGATAAACCATTAGGTACAGTACTCTGGATTTATAATAAAGCGATTAAAAAGCTTAAACAGGAATTAGGTGAAGTGTGATGAAAAAGAAAGATGTCATCAATTTAATCAAAGAAAAAGCAGAAAAAATAGAGATTAAAGATTTTTCTGCAGAAATCTTATCACGGGTGAAAAAAGAATCCTATATGGAAGAGATTGAAGAAGTTAAACAACCAAAATTATCATGGAATTTAAGAAAATGGTTACTTCCCTCACTATCTTCTGTATTAGCTGTATTCATGTTTTTCTTAGTTTTTGGTTTATTTAGTACTCCAGTTGATGTTTATGCATATCATGAAACAGTCGCACTATCCACCTTATCATCTGTTTCAATGATTGAATCTAAAGCAGATACGATTGATCAAGGATTTACTGGCATTTTACTTGCAAATGATGGTGAAGATCCAGCAAAAGTGGAATCAGAGATTCCTAATCTAGAAACCTTCTTTGGTTGGGCTGAACAATTATTATCATCAGATGAATCATTATTATTAAAACAAGAAACGTCAGATTTAATTGGATATCAATATAAACTCTCATTTGAAACACATGATTTACTTGATGATTCAATTGAATATGATATTTATTTCAATCAACAAATCAAAAAATACGGACGTACATTTTCATTAGATGGTATAGTCATGACAGAAGATCAAAGTTTTGACTTCTACGCGTTAGCCAATGATCGAAGTGGTGACATTAAAGTGACGATTAAAGATCAAAATGGTTATGAAATTGAAGTGAATTCATCAATTAAAGCCAGTGAACAAGTCTATCGATATCAACAAAAATTTCAAGGTTCTCTTGAAGAAGAAGTTGAATTTAAATGGATTAATGAAGGATTATCTAAACGGATTGAAATGGCATTTAGTGGAAGAAATACAAAAGGCAATTACCAAATCCATCTTGAACAACACATGATGAGAATTCAATATCGCATCGATAATCAAACCTCTGAAGAGGGAGAACTTGATGTTGAGATTATTCAAAATCAAGAAGGTAATTTCTATGGAATTACCGTGAGAGTGAATGGACGACCAGAATTTACTTATGGAAACGTGAGAAGACCAAGAGGAAATCCTGGAAATGGAAGAAATTAAAAAAAACACCAATAAAAATGGAATCCCATTTGTATATAAAGTGAAACAAGGAGGTATTAAAAAATGAAAGCACTTAAATATGTATTGAGTTTCTTATTTCTTATAGCTGCAGTAGGACTAGTTGCAGGTTGCCAAGCAACCACCGTATCTGCGGATGATTCGTATGTGACCTTGGATATTAACCCAAGTATTGAGCTTATTGTAACACCTAAAGAAAAAGTGATTTATGCAAATCCATTAAATGAAGATGGTGAACTCTTACTTCTTGAAATCGATATTATTGGTCTTGATCTTGAAGAAGCAACAGAAATTATTATTGATAAAGCCATCGAATTAGGATTTATCGATGTTGATAGTGAAGAAGTCTATGTCAGTGTAAGTACCATCAATATGCAAGCACAAATCGGTGAAACGATTCAAAATCGTGTCAAAGAAGCCGTCAATGAAGCATTTAAAAATCGTGCCATGATGGGTAAAGCAGTTGATAAAGATTTTGGAAGTGGATATGTTGAAGAAGCAAACAGTTTTGGTGTTACCCCTGGATTTTACCGCTTAGCTCAAAGTGCAGTTTCTAATAGTGATTTAACGCTTGAAGAAGCTTTAGCGATGACACAACAAGAATTAATGGATTTAGTTCAAACTACGAGAAGAGAAAGACGTGAAGTTTCACAAATGCTAAAAGATGAATTCTTTGCTGCTAGACAACTCTTATTTGATGAATATCTTCCTCAAATTGAAGCATTAGAACAACAAATTTTAGAAAGTACAGAAGACACCACTGAACTTGAAGCACAATTAGAAGCATTAGAACAAGAACTTCATGACAAAGTTGCATTACTCAGAGATGAATTTCATGCAGAAACAGAAGCGCTTCGTGCTGAAGAAAAAGCGATGATTCAAAATCGTGTCAATCAATTCAAGGATGCTGTTGAACAATTTAGAAATCAAATGCAACAAAGACGTGGACAAGTGGATGATGAAATTGATGAATTTCAAGGCGATCCTAACAAGAGACCATAACTTTCCCTTATGATACAAAAATGCGATCACATAAGTTGATCGCTTTTTTGTTTGTGTATCCATAAGATATAGGGTGGATTATGATCTTGAAAAGGTAAATCAATTCGGACAGTTTTATAGATTTGTGGATCTAATGTTTTTATGTGATCAAAGAGTGCTTTTGATTCTTTAAATCCTTCGTCATGTCCAGGATAAATCACATAAAGGATAAATCCATTAACTTCTAAGCGAGGTAAGATCTGATTAAGTGTTTTCAAGGTAATATCTGTTTTTGTTGTCACAGATTTATCACCTTTAGGAAGATATCCGAGATTAAAGAATACCCCTTTAAATGTTTTAATATAATCAAACATGTTTTCATGGGAATCTAAGATGAGCGTGACATTATCAACATTCGATTGATCAAGTAACTTTTTAGTTTCATTTAAAGCTTGATCTTGGATATCAAATGCATAGACATGTTTTGATATCGATGCTAAAAATAATGTATCAAATCCATTACCCATCGTGGCATCAATCATGATGTCATTTTTAGTCACATACGGTTTAATGATTTCATGTGATAAATCACAAATGAGATTTCTCATGATAGTCTCCTTGATATAAATTTAATTTTCTTAAGCGTTTATCAATTTCATTCATCACGACAAATTTCTTTTTTGTCCATAAAGGTGCAATGAGCATATCACTTGGTGCATCACCGGTGATTCTATGGATGATGATATCTTTTCGAAGCCATAAGATTTGGTCTGTGACAATATCTGTATAATCTTCAAGAGATAGAAGAGGCCAAGGATCTTGTTTATATTGATAACCCATTTTTGTTTTTTCCATGAGGTGTAACATATGGATTTTAATTCCTTGAATATCAAGAGTGTTTACATGTTTAATCGTTTCAATCATCATCTCTTTGGTCTCATGAGGAAGTCCGTTGATGATATGAACGACGACTTCAATATTTTTTTCTCTTAAGCGTTTTACAGCATCATCAAAGCATTTTAAGTCATGGGCACGATTGATTAGATCGGAAGTTTCTTGGTGTATCGTCTGTAGACCTAGTTCAATTTGAACGGGCATGCGCCTATTTAAATCACTTAAGTACTCGATGACATCGTCAGGTAAAACATCCGGACGAGTCGCAATCGAGATCATAACGATTTTTGGATCTAATGTGATGGCTTCTTCAAAGAGTTCTTTTAATCTTTTTAAAGGAGCATGGGTATTCGTGTTGGCTTGAAAATAGGCGATATAGAGACCATCACGCCACTTTTTCTCCATCATCTTTTTGATGGTATCAAATTGAGTTTTTAAAGGTTCATGTTTATTTCCAGCAAAATCACCACTCCCCATGTATGAACAAAAAGTACAGCCACCAGAAGCTACTGTGCCATCGATATTTGGGCAAGTAAATCCACCATTTAAAGGTATTTTATAGACCTTTTTTTGATACTTTTGTAAATAGTAATTGTGGATGGTATTATAATGTTTTTCGTCATTCATAAGATTCATAGTTTCACCAAATTCATTTTATCATAAGCCTCTAATTATGATATAATAAAACTCTAAGGAGAGGAAGTTATGCTTAAAAGATTACGCCTGAGTTTATCCAACCCCAAAGCCGTGGTTTTTTTTATGAAAGACCGCTATTCTAAAGTCATCGGTTATGGTTTATTATTACCGATTTTATTACTTATTCCCCTACTTTTACAACGATGGGTCAACCCATCGATGGATATTGATCGCTATAACATCATGCATCAAAAAATCGAAGAAAATTTTAAATTAGAAAATACACAAATTACAGATGGCATATTATACACTTCTGGAGTTGCAAGCACCACTTTTGAATATTATTCGATTTATTTAGGAACCAATGATATCTCACCTATGACGATTAATGTCGTCTTTGAAAAAGAAGGTTTAGCGCTCTATATGGGCGATATTGAACAAAAAAGAATGTCTTATCAATCCCTTCAACTGGAGCATTTTGATTTTACAAACCCCACCTCTCAAGATTTTTATATCTTAAGCGGTGCAGTGAAAACATTAATTGATAGTTATCCACTCACCTTTTTTGTGGATTTGACAATGATTTATTTTATTGGTGTCACCGATTATTTCATCATTGGATTATTATTAGCATTCATGATGATGATCTTTCCATTACCAATTTCAATTCCTTTTAGTTACCGTTATAAAATCTCACTTTATTTGATGAGTGTTTATATTGTGTCACAACTCATTTTAAGTTTATTTAATCTATCAGATTTAGGATTTATTAGCATTATGGTAACCTATGTTTATCATTTGATTGCTTATCGTTTTATGCGACAGCTACGCGTGGAGGTTATTGATGAAAAACGACAAATTTAAACTCTTTTTAGAACAATCTAAATTTCAATCACCCATATTGAATCAAGCCAACCTCAAAAACATCACGATTGATGTGAAAAATAAGCGTTGGATTTTTGATATTGAATTAGAAGATATCATCGAACCAGAAGCACTCATGCCCTTTTTACAAACGATAAAGAGTTATTTTCAAATCCCCAAAGTCGTTTTAGGTGTCGATGTGCATTTATCCTATATCAAAGATGAAGGATTAAAGTCTTATGCGATGCGTTATTATGACCAAGCGATTGTTGAACTCATTAAACAAAAAGCGCGTTATATGGTTTTAAAAAACTTTAAAGCACGCTATGAAAATCATATATTTTATGTCATGATCGATGAAGATTCAAATTATATCGAAGAATATTTAAGTGACATTGAAATGGTGTTAGGTATGTATGGATTACATACCAAAGTAGAACTTGAAATCAAAAAGGATTTAAAGAAAACATCTGAACTCATTGAATCATCGATTGAAGAACAAGATCAAGTAATGGCTCAAAAACAAAAAATTGCAAGTCGAACTCCGATCAAAACGAAGAAATCGTTTACAAAAAAGAGTAATCCGCTTGCAGTGAGTATTAAAGAAATTCCATTAGACCAATACAGACTCGATAAATATAAAAATGAAAAAGGCGATACAAACTTTTTAGTTGAAGGTTTGATTTTTAAATTAGAAATTAAAGAATTGACGAATACGACGCTTTTATCCTTTGTTTTAGCGGATAAAGAAGATGCGATTTACGTGAAACGCTTTTTAAGAAATAATCGTGATAAAGAACTTGCAGAATCTTTATCTGAAAATGATTTAGTTCAAATTGAAGGATATGCAAGTTATGACACCTTCCAAAAAGATGTAGTGTTATTTGCCAATGCGATTAATTTTATTGAAAAGAATAAAAAAGAAGGACGACTCGATAAAGCAAGAGAAAAACGGATTGAATTACATGTGCATACGAAAATGTCTAATATGGATGCTGTATCTGATGTGAGCGAATATGTGGATCAAGCCATCAAGTGGGGACATGAAGCGATTGCGTTTACGGATCATAATGGATTATATGCATATCCAGATATATATAAAGCGTGTAAGGGTAAAGAAATTAAACCGATTTATGGGGTTGAACTTGATTTTGTCGATGAAAAAGGATTTATGATCACATCATTAACTGATCAAGATGTTTCTTTAAAAGATAGTACATATGTCGTTTTCGATATTGAAACAACAGGCTTATCCGCAACCCGTGACAAGATCATTGAAATTGGTGCCGTTAAAATTGTTCAAGGTGCTGTGGTTGAACGTTATCAATCGTTTGTTAATCCTGAAGAACCAATTACACAATTTATAACGGATTTAACATCGATCACCGATGATATGGTTGTGGGTGCACCAAAGATTGATGAAGTTTTACCAAGCTTTTTATCATTTAGTCAAAATGCGATTTTAGTTGCGCATAACGCATTATTTGATGTGGGACATATCGAAGAAAATGCGAAGCGATTAAATTTAGAATTTAGTCGTCCTAAAGTCATCGATACGATGAATTTGGCGAGATATTTTTATCATGAAAATTTAAAGCGTTTTAATTTAAAAGCTGTTGCGAAATACTTTAAAGTCAAACAAGAACAACACCACCGTGCCGATGATGATGCCAATGTAACCGCTCAAATCTTTATCTCGATGTTATCAGATCTTTTACAAAAAGGAATGAAGACGTTTAAGCAAATTAATGAAAATATCGATATCAAAGAAGGATGGAAACATGCAAGACCGTATCATCTTAATGTGTTAGTTAAAAATCAAACCGGATATAAAAACTTATTTAAAATTGTAAGTGATGCACTGACTACCCATTTCTTTAATGGACC
>JAQVBA010000047.1 GCA_028690555.1 Acholeplasmataceae bacterium | reverse complement strand
ATGTTTATGTTTTGTTTGTTTAGCTCTATTTTTTTTAATGCTTTTTGTTTCTTTTCGATACACTCATCATCATTCAGTTTTCAAAGACCTATCTCACACTCCCTCTCGGGCGTGCTTAATCATTCTATCATTATAAAATAACCTTGTCAATATTTTTAAGTGATGATTTCACAAATCATTCACAAGGTCAGATAAAATCTAGTGGTGGAGGGGGGCAGATTCGAACTGCCGAACCCTTAGGGAACAGATTTACAGTCTGCCGCGTTTAGCCACTTCGCTACCCCTCCGTTTTTTGGCTTGCTTTTATATTCTATCGTAACAAAGAAGAAAAAGCAACCATTTTTAATATAAAATTGATGAATTATTTATCACAACAATTTAATCACTTAAGAAAAGCTAATAATTTGAGGGATTTGGCATTCAGTTCTTTCTATATTATTTATCGCGCGTATATGTGACGTTTTTTTCAATATGCTTAGTGCGTTTTTCAAGATCAATTTTTAATATCATGATTTCCCGATTGCAGCCAAGACATTTTAGTTTAATCTCCGCGCCAGTTCTTAAAACTTCCCATTTATCAGAGCCGCAGACATGTTTCTTTTTTGTTTGTACGATATCTGAAATTTCGTACTTCATATCTTCATCAACCGTTCTAAAATTTTTTGCACATCATTTTCTTTGCAGTGGATTACTATTCTTTGATCGGAGATTTTCACTTTATATCCTATTTTTTTAGTAATATTTTTTTCTTGTTCTTCATATTTAGACTGCTTTATTCGTTTAATTTGATTGGTTTTGGCTTCAATTCTTGTTAACTCTTCAACTTGTCGAACACTCAATTGTTTTGTAATAATTTGATTGGCAATTTTAATGATTTTATGACTATCTTCTAGTTTGCTTAAAGCTCTTGCATGACCCATACTGATTTTTCCATTAAGTAACATATCCTGGACTTCAAGTGGTAAATTTAATAAACCCAACATGTTTGTAACATGAGAACGGCTTTTTCCTACCTTCACAGCTAAATCTTGCTGAGTCAGTCTTAAATTTTGCATGACCATTTTGTATGCTTCTGCTTCTTCGATTGGTGTTAAGTTTTCACGCTGCAGATTTTCGGCAAGCGCAATCTCAGCAACCTTTGCTTCTTCATATTGACGAATGATTGCTGGAATCGTAATTAATCCCACTTTTTGTGCTGCTCTATATCTTCTTTCGCCTGAGACAATAATAAAACCTTGTTTCACTCTTTTGAGAATGATAGGTTGAAATACTCCATGTTGTTTAATCGATTGTGCTAATTCATCAATTTTTTCTTCATCAAAGATTCTTCTTGGCTGAAAGGGGTTAGGCTTTATGTCAGCTAAAGAAATTTCTTCAATGACTTCACCTTCTAAAACATCATCAACATGATGTTCTGCAAGTAAGTCCGTAAATGTTCTTGCTTTTAGATCATCTTTCATTGTTTTGAATAACCTCCTTGGCTAAAGATTTGTATAATCTTGCTGCTGGTGATTTAGGTGCAAATGTCAAAACAGGAACACCATATGTTGGTGCAACTTGAGCTGCTACATTACTCGTGATAATCGTGTCAAATACGCCTTCTTTAAAATAATCTTTGATTTCGTGGACGATTTCCCATCCTGCTTTCGTTCTCTTATCCAACATTGTTAAAAGAACTCCTTCTATTTCCAATCTCCGATTATTAATTTTCATTCTTTTTTGGACAACTCGTATCGTATTCAACAATTGCGTTAATCCATCAATTGCAAGAAATTGACACTGAACTGGTATTAAAACAGAATCCGCAGAATATAATGCACTTGTAGTTAATAATCCTAAAGATGGAGGGCAATCAATAATAATAAAGTCATAATCATTTGATATTTCGCGCAATTTTTGGCTTAGAATATATTCTCTATCCTCTTTATCGAGTCTAATCTCTAAATGAGCCAATTCAATCGTCGCAGGAATTACATCCACCTCTATATCTGGTAAGTGAATAATTGCTTCAGAAATAGTCTTTTGATCCATCAAAACATCAAAAATCGTAGCAAATAACATTGAACGATTAATGCCCATGCTGGTAGTTGTACTCGCCTGGGGATCGAAATCGATAATTAATACTCTTTTTCCAAATCCTGCAAGTGCAGCCGAAAGATTAACGCTAGTTGTTGTTTTACCTACGCCGCCTTTTTGATTTGAAATCGCAATAATTTTTCCCATGTTACCTCCTATAAAGGTTTTTTCTTCATCAATTGAAAAGTTCTAGGAAACCCTTTGACATTTTTTGTTTTTTTAATATTAATTATTGTTCGAAAGCCAAAATTGTGTGGTAATTCAAATGATTCGACTGATTTGGTTTCGCCACCTAATATTTTAATTCCATTCATTGATTTTTCAAGTTCTTCATCTATTTTAGACCCCTTGTACGCTAAGAAGTTTCCATTGATTTTGACCATGGGTAATCCCATTTCACAAATTAATGATAAATCTCCTAAAGCTCTTGCTGTTACAAGATCAAAATTCATTTGATGGCTTGATGCATATGTTTCAATTCTCTCATGAATCAAATGTATAGATTCTAGACCCAATTTTTTTGTGAGTTGTTCAAGAAACAATATCCTTTTGTTTAATGAATCAATGATTGTCACATCAAGGTGAGGATATATTATTTTAAGTGGTATACTCGGAAATCCAGCACCAGCTCCCATGTCACATAAAGAAGTTATTTGACTAAAATTGAAATAATTAATTGCTGTTAATGAATCAAAAAAATGCTTATAAAACACTTCATCTTGTTCGGTAATCGCTGTTAAATTCACTTTTTTATTGTATTCAACCAAGAAATCATAGTATTGATGAAATTGTTCGTTTTGCTTATCATTTAAAACAACATGAAAAATCTCTTTAACATCTTCATTAAAGTTCATGTTTCAGTGCTCCTGATTCCAAATAAATCAGTAAAACGGATATATCTGCTGGATTTACACCAGAAATTCTAGACGCTTGGCCTAAAGTTTTAGGCTGTATTTTAATTAATTTTTCTCTTCCTTCTGATGATATGTTTCGAATTAGTTTATAGTTAATGGACTCTGGAATAATCTTATCTTCTAAGCGGTTCATCTTTTCAGCTTCACGTTGAGCTTTTTGAATATATCCTTCATATTTCACATGAATTTCTAACTGTTCTAAAGATTCAAATGAATATGCATCACCCATAAAATGTTTAACATCTTCTTGGTTAATTTCTGGACGTTTTAATAAATCATAAATTGAAATAGATTCGAAAATTTGAGCTGAAGCACGGGATTCTAAATACTTATTATTCTCGCGATTAGGTAAGATTTTAACGTTTTGTGCTTTTTCTAAAAGTTGTTGATATTCCAATTTTTTCTGTAGAAATTTTTGATAGGTATCTTCATTAACTAGACCAATTCGATATCCATAGTCTCTTAATCTTAAATCTGCATTATCATGTCTTAAAAGAAGTCTATGCTCCGCTCTGGATGTTAATAATCGATATGGTTCAACCGTTCCTTTTGTCACTAAATCGTCAATAAGAACGCCAATATAAGCTTCATGACGATGCAAAATTAAAGGATCTTTGCCATGTATTTTTAATGATGCGTTGATACCCGCCATTAAACCTTGACCTGCAGCTTCTTCGTATCCACTTGTCCCATTAATTTGGCCAGCACAAAATAAATTTTTTATCCTTTTTGTTTCAAGTGATGGTTTTAATTGAATCGGATTAATTGCGTCATATTCAATCGCATAAGCGTATCGAATAATACGCACATTTTCAAGACCAGGAACAGTTCGCAAAAACTCTTCTTGGACTTCTCTTGGCATACTTGTTGATAACCCTTGAACATAGAGTTCATCAAGTTCAACACTTTCAGGCTCGATGAAAACTTGGTGTCTTTCCTTATCATAAAATCTCACGACTTTATCTTCAATCGAAGGACAATATCTCGGACCTACACCTTCAACGACACCGCCATACATCGCTGATTCATCAAGATGCATGTTGATGATGCCATGTGTTCTTAAATTTGTATGTGTTAAATAACATAACTCTTGAGGATTTTCGTCATAATAGATGTTGTCATAACTAAATGTTTGTCTTTCTTCATCACCAGGTTGGGGTGACATTTTCGATATATCTATAGAATCTTTTGCAATTCTAGGTGGTGTACCAGTTTTTAAACGCACAACATCAAACCCTAAGTCTTTGAGTTGTTGACTAATACCATAAGTTGTAGGATCACCACTTGGTCCACTTGGTGTACGTTCTTTTCCAATAAGAATGCTACTATTCAGGTACGTACCTGTCGTCAAAATAACCGTTTTGCCTTTGATTTGCTCTCCAGATTGCAAAACGACACCTGAGACGCTATCTCCATCTGTAATTAAAGAATCAACAAGTGCTTCTTTAAGATCGAGATTGTTAGTGTTCTTTAATACATTTAACATGATTTTAGGATATCTAATCTTATCAATCTGTGCTCTTAAAGCTCTAACTGCGGGACCTTTTGATGCATTTAGCATTTTAATTTGTATTTGTCCTTTGTCTGAACTTTTTGCCATTTCTCCGCCAAGTGCATCGATTTCTCTTACAACGATACCTTTTGCAGGACCACCTATGGAAGGATTACAAGGCAAAGAAGCAACCCGATTAAGGTTGCCGGTAATTAATACTGTTCGATTACCCATTCGTGCCATCGCAAGTGCAGCTTCTATTCCAGCATGCCCTCCTCCGACAATAATTCCATCATAAATCATAGTTTTTCTCTTTTGCTAAGTAAATTACTCTTCGTTATTTTCGGTTTCAGATTCGGTTGAATCAGTCTCAATTGATTCAATAGTTTCAGTAGATTCTGTATCATCAGATTCAGTTTCAACAGGCTCATCATCAAACTTAAAATATGCTTTATAATGTTCTTCTTGTTTCATCACCATTTCATTAAAACCATCTTCACCAAGATATTGTTTAATCTCTTCTTGGGCTGCTTGATTTTCTTTTCGAACTCTTTTATTAACAATTTGGCCTTGAATCATATTAGAAATGACAACCATAACAATTAACACAAGTAGAATCGTAAGCATGTAGTCTTGGAAAAATAAGGTCGCTAGAACTGCTATACCAAGATAAAAAATAATGATAGGTATGATAAATAGCATATTGATTTTCTTTGTTACTTTACCAATACGGTCTAAAAAGTTTACCCAGATTCGATTGATTGGTTCTTCATAGAAACCTTCGATGGCTTCATAATAAGTCTTTTCAATAAGCACACGATAATTTAAACCATTAGATGTCCAAATTGCAAATCGTCCTTTACCTGCATATTGATAAAGATATGGTGTGTCGTCCATGTAAAAAAATTCAACCAATACGCCGTCAATATTTTGCGACATAAAGGGAGTACCTTTGAGTTGATTATATATTTTGGGGTTGAGTTTCATATTAAATTCCTCCGTCTTATTTATTATATCATTGAATCTTTAGATTCACTGTATATCAGTTTTGCATTAAATGATTTAAAATCCCCATCAAGCATCACCATCCACATAGTAAACATGCTTATGGCTGCTTCAATCAAGACCTGACCAGGTTCACATGCGACTATTGAATGATGATGCTTGATGGGGAATTCTTTATTTTTTACGCAACTCTTTGAAAAATTGTTTAATTAGAATTTGGCTTTCTTGTGCCATTATACCAGACTCTACATGAATCTGATGATTAAATGAATATGATAATAAATTCATCACACTTCCAGCAACGCCAGCTTTAGGATCTTTTGCACCATAATAGAGGTTTCTAATTCTGGCTTGTATCATCGCTCCAGCACACATTGGGCATGGCTCCATTGTAACATAGACGTCACAATCTTCCAAACGCCAGCTTCCTATTTTCTTTGAAGCTTTCATCATTGCTAAAAACTCTGCATGTGAATGAAAAGATTGATCATGCTCTCTTTTATTGTAAGCTCTAGCGATAATTTTATCTTGGTAAACAACTACAGCTCCAACAGGCACTTCATCCATTGATGCGGCTTTCTTTGCTTGCTCAAGAGCCGCTTTCATGTATTTATTTATGTTTGGGTTTGCCTGGGACTTCATGATAGTGTCTTGATCTTGGTTCGTAAGACTCATTGGCTCCAACTAAAATTGTAGGATCGTTATAATGTGCTGGCTTACCATCGATGATTCGCTGGGTTCTTGTTGCAGGTAAACCACTTTTGACACATATTGCGGTTAATTTTGTCACAAACTCAGCACGTGCAAGCAACTCTGGCATTGGGCCAAAAGGTTCTCCTCTGAAATTCCGATCAAGTCCGCCGACAATAACTCGAATGCCTTGATCAGCAAGATTTTCTGCAATCTCAATGATTCCATCATCAAAAAACTGAACCTCATCTACAACAACAGCATCAGTATCTTCTTTCACATACTTCAAGATCTCTTGACTTTTTTCAATGATGATTGAAGGTTTTTTACTTAAATTATGTGAAACAATTTCACCTACTGCGTATCGTGTATCAATTTTAGGTTTAAAAACGAGTACATTTTGTTTTGCATATTCTAAACGCTTTATTCGTCGTATAAGTTCTTCAGTTTTTCCAGCAAACATTGGTCCACATACAACTTCGATAAATCCATTTTTATACGTATGATACATGATTGGGTTCACCTTTCGCTTAAATTTTAATAAAAAACGTGATGTTTGATCACGTTATTTGTTGTCTTGCTTCTTTTCGTTTAGACCATAGCGCTTATTGAACTTTTCAACACGCCCAGCAGCCTGAATAAACGTTTGTTGCCCTGTGTAAAAAGGATGACAATTTGAGCAAGTATCAATGCGAATGTTTGTCGCAGTAGAACCAACTTCGTGTTCAAATCCACAAGTAGAGCATTTGACAGTTTGTACGTTAAATTTAGGGTGAATTCCTGGTTTCATAATTTTTCTCCTTCCGCCATAACCTTTCGGGTCATAGTAAGTTTTGCGAAGATATTATATCATTCAAAAATACTTTAATCAAGTATAATTCTTACAATCATTCATTTTTAAGAAATCTCATTATGCCATGTTTGCCATGTTGCTACAAACCTTTTTGCAATTATTCCTGTTAAAGCGCCAGATGGGATACTTAGAAAGAGCATAATTGGGAGATACCAAATAATTGCGGTGCTTCCAATTACAAATATTCCTGCCACAATTTGCCCTATACAATGGAAGATTGAGCCTATAACACTCACACCAATCATTCCAAAAAAGTTTGTCTTCTTCATAATTCCCATGACCAATGTTGCAGTGACAGCTCCAGCAATACTCATGTAAAAAACCGGACCAAGAAGTTTGCCACTCAATAAAGCAACCAATAGGACTCGTAGTATGGTTAAAATACTACTATCTTTAAATGAATAGATGTAGAGAACGACTAGTGTAACAATATTTGCAAATCCCAATTTTGCCCCAGGTACAGGAATAATAGGGAAAGCTGATTCAATTATATTAAGGACAATAGCAATCGCTAGTAGATTTGCTAATAATGTCATTTTTCGAATATTCATTATTCTCTAAATCGTGAAATCTTCCTCATTTGTATCAAATTCAACTCGAATTCGATTTGGTAAACAAATGAGTGGCCATCCTGTCGATTCTCCCTCTCTACTACATATATTATTTGGACTTTGTTCTTGAATAATTTGCACACTCTTTTTTGCGAAGTTATATTCAATAACAACGATTTGTCTT
>JAQVBA010000005.1:28062-37511 GCA_028690555.1 Acholeplasmataceae bacterium | reverse complement strand
ATGACAATGTCATGATTCATTTCAATGAGAGGATAAATGGCTTTAGCAACATGAACTAATAATCTTTTTTGCTCATCTGCATTTTTGCCTAATGCATTCCCGCCTAATGAAATAACATACCTAGACATATTCTTCTCCAAGACTTGCAAGCATCACGGCTTTAATCGTGTGCATTCTATTTTCTGCTTCATCAAAAACGACACTTTGTTTCGATTCAATCACTTCATCTGTGACTTCAAGTTCGCCCTCTTTAACAGCATCATAAATCGAACCAAAAGTTCCTGCAATATCTGCACCAACTTCTGTATCATTACCGTGGAATGCTGGTAAGCAATGCATAAAGATCGCATTTTTACTTGCTTGATTCATCAAATTTTTATTGACTTGATAGGGGTGTAATTCTTTAATTCTTGATTCCCAAACTTCTTTAGGTTCACCCATAGATACCCACACATCGGTATATAAAACATCTGCATCTTTAGCGCCTTCATTCGCATCTTCAGTGAATTTAAGTGTTGCTCCTGTTTGTTTAGCAATTTGATTGCATGTTTCAATCAAATCTTCTCTTGGCCATAATGCTTTAGGTGCAGCTGCAGTAAAATGCATTCCCATTTTTGCACAGCCAATCATTAAAGAATTTCCCATATTATTTCGAGCATCACCAAAATAAGTGAACTTAATTCCCTTTAGTTGACCAAAATTTTCTTGAATCGTCAAAAAGTCCGCTAAGATTTGCGTTGGGTGATATTGGTCTGTTAATCCATTCCACACTGGGACACCAGAGAATTCTGCAAGTAATTCAACATCACTTTGTTTGTATCCTCTAAACTCGATACCATCATACATTCTACCTAATACTCTCGCCGTATCTTTCACGGATTCTTTTTTACCCATTTGTGAGCCTGTAGGTCCAATATAAGTAGCATTCATTCCTAAATCATAAGCCCCAACTTCAAACGCACAACGCGTTCTTGTTGAATCTTTTTGGAATAATAAAACTACATTTTTATTCGATAAAACTTTGTGTTCGA
Organism: Acholeplasmataceae bacterium; assembly: GCA_028690555.1. Classification (GTDB taxonomy): domain Bacteria; phylum Bacillota_I; class Bacilli_A; order Acholeplasmatales; family Acholeplasmataceae; genus UBA6181. The sequence continues at coordinate 36,480 of JAQVBA010000005.1, read as the reverse complement.
TATTCTCTTGTTTTTCTAATTTAAGTCTTGCTGCTAAATCAATTAAATATTGAATTTCTTCAGGTGTAAAATCTAATAACGTTAATAAATGTCTTCCTTTTAAGTTCATGTAAGTTCTCCTTATTCTATATCTTCTCTGATGAGTGGCATGGTCATGCAACGTGGGCCACCTCTTCCACGTGAAAGTTCGCTTGAACTAATTTCTAAAACTGTGACACCTGCATTTCTTAATAAATCATTTGTCACTTGATTACGATCATAGACGATGACTTTTCCAGGTGACACACAAAGTGTATTCGCCCCATCATTCCATTGTTCTCTAGTTGCTGTAATTAAGTCTTTACCACCACATCGGATGAGTTTAATCGGTCTTTTTAAATATTTCATCAAGATGACATCTAAGTTATCAACAATCTTAAACACATCGATGGTTCCATTTTTCTTGGAAATTTCAAATACAGTAAGCTTATCCTCAATGCCTGGATGAATCGTAAAAATATCATAATCCACCTGGGTAAATACCGTGTCTAAATGCATGAATGCTCGACTTTTAGGAATATTGAATGCAAGAATCGTTTTAAATGTTTCATTCGACTCAAAAATTTTTTCAGCCAAATATTCAATCGCTCTTGGATCAGTTCGATTCGAAATACCTGTAGCAATCACTTCATCGCTTAAGATTAAAATATCACCACCCTCAATTGCATATCGATCATTACGGTTATAATAATGGGGTGGATTCCATGATTTGAATCTTGGATGATAATTAATGATATATTCAGAAAATAACGTTTCTCTTTGTCTTGCAAGTGTTGACATTTTACCAATACAAACACCTTGTCCTATCGTAGAAAATGGATCTCTTTGAAAAAGCAAATTAGGAATTGGATCGGTATAAAATGGGTATTCATCTTCCAGCATATCCATGATGGATTGTTTCTTCGGTATGTTGATTTCATGGGTACGTACCCCTTCAATCATTTTCAATATCATATCATGCGTATCTAGTTGTTTAAAGTATTGAAACAATGCTGTTTTAATCGTTTTTGATTTTATTTTTGATTCTTCAATAAACGAATTGATGAAATGATCATAAACTTCAGGATGCGCTTTGAGCGCTTCTGTTAATAAGTCTGTGAGATATAAAACTTCAACACCTTCATCTCTTAATGTTTTGACAAAAAAATCATGTTCCTCTTGGGCAACCTTTAAAAAAGGAATATCATCAAATAACAGTTTTTCAAGGAAGTCTGGTGTTAGATTTTCTAATTCTTTTCCTGGTCTATGGACTAAAACTGTTTTTAATTTACCAATTTCTGATGTGATTTTCATGATGACCTCCTAACATACTTTTTGGGTACTCGATAAGAAATCGATGTCACGATTTCATAATTGATGGTTTGATTGCGTTTTGCCACTTCATCCGTTGTAATTAATCCGCCAAATAAGGTCACAACATCTCCTACTTTAATGGTTTCATCAACTTTAACAAAACATGCATCCATGCAAATATTTCCAACAAGAGGATATCTTTTATGTCGAATTTCAACATCACCATTTTTGTTTCTTCTTAAAAACCCGTCAGCATATCCAATTGGTAAGATCCCAATCGTTTCATCTTGATGTGCACAATATGTTTGACCATATCCAACACATTCTCCAGATTTTAAGTGTTTTAATGTGATGATCTTTGTTTTGAGTTTCATCGCTGGCATTAAATCATAATGCTTATTGTCTAAAGATAATCCATATAAAGATATACCATAGCGAACATGTGTCGTGTCATTGACGTCTTTTTCATACTTCAATGTTGAAGATGAATTTGACATATGTATCATTTTTGGTTTAACACGCAATTTTTGAATGATTTGATGAAATCTTTCAACTTGGATACGATAAAATTTTTCATCCTGATCTGCAGTCGCGAAATGCGTATAAACCCCTTTTAAATCGATGTGTTTTGAATTTTGCAATTTCAAAATCATTTGGATGATACTAGATTCATCAGTTAAACCATAACGATGCATCCCTGTATCGACTTTCACATGACAGATCAAATCATACGATGAGGATAAGACCTCTTCTATGATCATAGAGTCATACAATGTGATTTCGATTTTATATTTAAAGGCTAACGCTAGATCACTTGGTAAAATGGGTCCCATCATCAAGATATGGATTTCTGCGTTAACTTTTCTAAGTTCTATTGCTTCTTCTAGCGTTGATACAGCAAAATAATCATATCCCTTTTCAAATAGATATTTCATGATTTTTACTGCACCATGACCATAGCCGTTTGCTTTAATTACCGGAATTATCGTTTTATGGGGTGCTTGTTTTTTTGCAACTTGCAAATTATGCAAAATAGCTTCAAAATTAATCTCTGCCCATGTGGGTCTATAGTTCTTCATAAACCCTCCGGATATAAGGAGATGTCATCAATCTTAGAAGACTTCCATAGGTGAGTTTAAATTCGATATGATCTCCAAGTTTATAGTGTGGATTCGTAATATTTAAGATCAAATGATCACTCGATCCACCTAGAATCTCCACACCTTCAGGTGGAATTAAATCAAAGGGGTCAACATCTTGTTTTCCGACATTGCAAATCGCCCGTTTCATCATGCCACGATCGATAAAATGAACCTTTTTACCAAAAGCATCAAGTCCAAGTTCACCTTCTGGATATGATGGTTTTTCTTTGAGTTCAACGATTTCCGTTTTTAGAGTAAATACATCATCTGCCATACCTTCAACTGGATATCCGTATGCTGTTTCTCGACCTAAGACAAAAGCTTCTCCAATTCTTAGATTATTAATAAAAGGTGATAGTTCATGACGTTTTAACATTTGAATTGCTGAGGAGTTTCCCCCACTAATCACTTTTAAGGTCATGTTAAATTTTAATTCAATTTGATCTTTTAAGTAGATCAGTTTTTCATAAGTTTCTTTGGAAGGAATGACACCACCATAACATGTTAAATTTGTGCCAATTCCATAGAGTTCAATAAAGGAAAGATTTCTAATCTTTTTCACAAGATCTAACTCAAAATTCTGATAAAAAATACCTTCACGTAAATCACCAATATCAATCATTAAAATGATTTTATGAACTTTGTTTTTTAATTTGCTTGCTTGATTCAGTGCTTCAATGGTCTTTAATTCTGAATTGAGTGAGATATCACAGGCTTCTACCACCTCTTTGGCTTCAGAAATGGCAGGAATGCGTAGCATCACTTTTGGCTTATCTGTTTGTATTTTTCTTAAATTTTCAATTCTTGAATCTGCAATATATTCAATATCTGTTTGATTGATGATATCAATCAGTTTTTGATCCGCTAAAAACACTTTGGAAACTGCCATAACGCTTCTGTCTTCAGCATGAAGAAGGTTAGTTAGAAATCGTAAATTTCGTTCAAATCTTTTTAAATGGATATGAATAGAAGCCATGCACTACACCTCCCTCAATGTTTGTTTTAATAAGATTTTTGTCTGTTCTTTATAAACTCTTGATAATACTCCCAGTGATGCAAAAATATAATCATGATCGATATAAATTTTTGTATCTAAACTCGGAATAAGTTTTGTTGTTTGTTTTTTTAAATAAGACTCTAGATAAGATTTACTCATCGGATCATAAATCAATGCACCACCTGTGAAAAAAATGGCTTTGACATTGGATAAATCTTTCCCGTCAGGTATCACTTTTAATCCATTTGTTGTAAAGACTCTTTTCATGTCACCAACATGACGATCCAAAGCTTCTTCGATACAAGTCTTTAGTAAAAAAGATGACATCAACTTACCTTCTTGTGAAATTGGAATAAAAGGTTCATGATCCATCAGTTCCATCACTTTTTCAGAGGTTAATTGAAGATTTTTTTCTAACTCTCCCTTTTTCATATGTTGATAGACAAGCTTGCGATTGACATAAACCCCAAGATCACCTTCAACGGTTCTTTTTTGTTTGGGTTCACCTTCCAAAAACTTTTGAAATTCAGGTTTTGGATCACAAACCGTATGAACATCCGTGGTTGCACCACCGACATCGATCGTCATGACACCATCAAAAAGTTCATCCAGTAACATGGTGGTATCCATCACTGCTCCAGGAGTTGGAATAATTGTTCCGTTGACTAAATCAAAAATATGAGACATTCCTTTTGCGTGAATAATATGTTTTTCAAATGTTTCATAGATTTTTTCACGTAGCGGTAAGATATTAAAATCATCTACTCTAGGATAAACATTTTCAACAATTTCAATGTGATCACAATTCAGATGTTTAATCCGTTCATGATTCGCGATGTTCCCTGTGTAAATAATCGGTATATTTAAATCCTTTAAATCCAATAAGTTTTGGTAAGAAACTTCCTTTTCTCCATAATCAGTTCCACCCGCAATAATCATCATATTCGGATGGATCTTTTTAATTTGTTCCACGTGATAAGCTTCTAATCGATTTGCAGTAATGAGATGAATATTTCCACCTGCATTGAGTGCAGCTTCTTTTGCTGCTTTCGCTGTCATTTCATAGACAAGTCCATGTACCGTAATTTTAAGTCCACCAGCTGCAGACGAGGAAGCAAATAATTCTTTATACGATAAATCTTTGACATTCAATTGCTTTTTCAAATCATCAATCGCATTTTGAAGACCGATGTTCACATCTGTATCAACCGTTGTTTGATGCATGCCCCGGCCTAAAAATTTAACCTCATCAAAAAGATTAAATGCATTCACTACCGTTGTAGTTGATCCAATTTCAGCAACTAAACAATCAATTTTCATACATTTCGCGATGTTTCTTCACAATGAAACTTGCGACATCCTTTCCTTTAGTACCGCGACTAAATCCTTGGTCCATACCATATTTCAGCGCAATCTCTGGGGTTACTTGCGTACCTCCAGCAATTAAAATGAGTTTATCTCTGACACCCTTTTCAACCGCGTAGTCATGTAATTTTTGCATATTCTTATAGTGTACATCATCATGTGAAATAATCAGTGAAATCATCACACAACAACTATCTGTTTCAATCGCAGCATCAATGAATTTTTCAATTGGTACACTTGTTCCTAAATACGTATAGGAAATACCATATTTTTCGATACCACCATGTTTGATATCTAAGATTTCGCGCATTCCCACACTGTGTTCATCACTTCCACCAGTGCCTGCAACAATCTTTAATTGATGATTTTTGACATAATCAAAAATATCTTCATCAGGCAGTGTTTCAGCCTTTTTAGGAAGAATTAATTTGGATTGATCAATATCCACATTGACTGATCCTTTAAATTGAATTCTAGTACCTTCAGAAGGGTGTAATATTTCTTTATGAATAACTTCTACATTGGATAAGTTCATTGCCTTACCAACTTCAAGTGCAGCAGCTTCAGCCGTTAAAATATCTGTTGGAAAAAACAAATCCACGGTAACAATCCCATCCCCTAGCCATTGGACTTCTGGTTTTAACATGGATGTCGAACGATATTTCTCATTTTCATCTAAACGATGATTCACATTATCTTCCATATCGAGTTCATCAATATATTGAATCTTACTTGGATCTTCTAATGTAGATCCACCGATAAGTTTTTCTGGATGATTGATGTATTTTTCATTATATTGACCAACATTGTTATAACCATAATGTGCACTCACTGGTGCTAAATATGTTTTATCGCGTTTGATGATAGAATTTGCACCAATACCACCATCAATCTTTCGAATGATGCCATCACCATTACGCTCTGGATACAATCCACTATCAACAAACATGCCTTCCTCTACTGCTTTAAAATAACTACCCATTTCGATGATTTCTTCAAGCATTAAAATAGCACGCTCTTGGATTTCACGTTTCTTTTCAACTAAATAACCTTCTTTTTTAAGTTCTAACATCGATAATAAATCATCCATGCCCATCATCGCTTGTTTTGCTGTATCGAGTGCTTCAATATTATAGACATGCCATGGAACATTTCTGCCTTCATCAGGCGTAATGGTTGATTGAATATCTGCAGAAGTTAATCTTGATATTAAAAGATTCAATACGTGAGTTACCGTCGCTTCTCTAGTCGATGAATCCATGTATTTCGTATTCATTTGAGCGCGCATTTTATACGCACTAAAAAATTCACGAAGTGCAACTGCATAGGGAAGATTTAATTTAATATCTGGTGCAGGAGGTGCTGCAGGTGGAACTGTGGATAAACAAATTAAATCAGGTCTAATGCCAATTCTTTCGCTCATTCTGCTATTAATACCATGTTGAACAAGAAGTTCAGGCATGACTTTCCAAGCATCTCTTGCTGTAGCATTTGCGTTATGTGCACCATCGATTTGCGCCATGTTTGCATCCGCCATGATTTTTTTACTTTCAGCAGCATCTACAAAGCTTCTGACCATATTGATATTACGATATAACACATTATACTGTGGGTCTTGATGTGCGCCGTTTACACCTTCTTCATGAAACATCACGGCAATCTCAGGACCAGCAACACCACTCACATAAGAGTGGTAGTTAATTTTTCTACCCACTTCATCTTCGATAATATCTAAAGCTTTACGTTGAGCACGCACTTGTTTTCTTGTAATTGGAACACCACCAATCCCTTGTGGTGTGCCTTCAAGTAGGCCATCCATATGGGATTGACCAGCAGTTCTAATGACCATGATATGATCTGCGCCATGATATGCTGCCATTCGCATTCTTCTAATATCATCTTCAAAACGACCGGATGCGATTTCTGTTGTAATGGTTGAATCTGGTTGAGGATCAATATCATTTAAGTGTCTTGCTGAAGGGAGTGGTACATAATTTTTTAAATTAGGGCTAGCTTGTACATAATGGAATGGACCAATATCTATCGGACTATCATCTCTCCAAACCCAGCCTTTACGTCTTGGATGGTAGTTTTCTAAGTCTTGAAGCAATAATCGAATGTCAAGCTTTTTATTTGGCTTCATGTTTAAAAACCTCCATCACAGATTTTAGTTGATCTTCTTCTAATAATTTCAAACCCGCTTCTCGGATACTCATATGGTGATCCAAATGAAACCGATAAACGATATGTCCTGCACCAAAAGCTAATAAATCGTGTTCAAATAATTTATCGGTAATTGCTTTTGCTTCTAAAGATGAAAATCCCATCCGCATCAGAACGCTTCGTTCAATAGCAGGTGTTGTATAATCTCTTGCAAGATCTAATAAAGGATCAATCAGTTGATCGGTAAGTTTGTAAAAATATGCTTTTAATTCTTGATCACTATATTTATCTAAGTGTTTTCTTCTTTCTAAAAAGTCATCATTTCTTGGTTTCATTGATATCCTCCATCCATAATTTAATATGATTTTTATCTGTCTTAAGTTCTAGTCCTAAATATTCATAATCTTCTTCAGTGAGTTTGATATCTTTATAACGTTTTAAATAAGAGTATCTTAAATCCATTAAATCTATGGACTTATGGATCAAATCATTTCCTGATTTCGGAAATATGATATTTTTTCCTGGTATCTCTTTTAGGGGATTACCAAACAAAATATCAATTCCTTGATCTTTAGCAAAAGAAATTTGTGCATTCATATGTTTACCAGCACCGGTATACTCAGTTTCTTGGACAACAATAATCTCATCTATTTTCATTGATTTTGCCATAGAAAATGCTGCAGCTAGAGCTGTGTTTCCTGCTGGACCACGTTCCATACCTTCTAAAATAGCTAATGCTTCCGTGATAAAGAAAACGGAACCTTGATTCACTAAAACATATTCATCTAAATATCGTAGTGGTCTTCCTGCACTGCGTGGTACATCACTACGATCAGGGAACGTTGTAAATGGTATACCAAAACCAGTGTGACCTGTTGTAAATGATTTACGATTAAAATCATGATCTGATGCCATGTGCAACCCTGATAAATCAACAGATGCAGCAATAACCTTAGTATCTTTAGCTCCATGTTTCAAAAGACCTCTTGCTGTACCCGTTAAATTGCCTCCTCCGGCATTCGTACAAATGACCATTTCTGGATATTTTCCATGTTTGCTCAAACATTCATCAGCAATTTCAGCACCTAATGTCTCAATGCCCATGATGCCATATGGAGAATAAAGGGAAGCATTAAAATATTTAGTTTCTTCTAATAATTTCAAAAATTCATAAAACAACTCTGGTCCAACAGATAATTGAATAACTTCAGCACCATATGCTTCACATGCACGTGCTTTTTCAATAATTTCTGGTTGCCCAATTCCCTTGGAATCAAAACATTCTTGAACAATAATACATTTCAATCCAGCTTTTGCTGCAAGCGCAGCTACTGCTGCACCATAATTTCCAGAGGTGGCAGCAATCACACCTTGATAACCGAGTTTCTTGGCTTGATGAATAGCCATTGCTGCACGTCT
>JAQVBA010000005.1:15681-27962 GCA_028690555.1 Acholeplasmataceae bacterium | reverse complement strand
TAATACATTTCAATCCAGCTTTTGCTGCAAGCGCAGCTACTGCTGCACCATAATTTCCAGAGGTGGCAGCAATCACACCTTGATAACCGAGTTTCTTGGCTTGATGAATAGCCATTGCTGCACGTCTAGCTTTAAATGAACCGCTAATGTTTTGTGCTTCATCTTTAATAAAAATGCGTGCACCATAGCCATCTTTTGCAAATTTTCTTGCATAAGAAGATAAATGTTTCAATTCGATCAGAGGTGTATTCCCCACACTAAAAGACTGTTGAATCTGTATCACATCACCCAGTGTATATCCACTATCACTCATCATCATTTCATAATCGAACCCAATGCCATCAAGTTCAAATTTGTCATAATCAAGCTTTAAAGCATTTTTCATGATGACGGATTTTCGATCCATCACTTCTTGGTATTTACTCATGATAATCCTCCATTTCTTTGAGGATATTTTGTCTTAAACACATCACTTCGTCAACATAATGTCCAAATGTATGATTAAAAAATGGTTGAACTGTAAGTAATTTGCCTGATTCTTTCCGTTTGGTCATCGTTTTAATCTCAACCATTTTTCCAAGTTCTCCACCTTCACACAAAAATCCTTTGACGTGCATAATCAAAGGTAATTTTTTAGTATCTAATGGGATATGACTTGCTCTTTCGTCAGGGTTTAAAATCACTTTTTCAATTTCAACATAAGTGCCCTTAGGAATCATTTTTGACTCCTCCTTTATTAGATCATCTTTCATAAAGATGAAAGCGTTTTCCATACTTCTTATTGTATCATTGTTTGCACTGCTTTTCCACCCCTTAGGGTGGAATACAAAAAAAATAGGAAAAATCCTATTTTCTTATGCTTCTATGAGATCTCTCATGTCCCCTAAAATTGCTCTTGGGACAGGTAAATCAATCATTGTTTTTAATCCAGGTCTACTATTAATCACATGTGGAATCATATTGACACACATGGCAATCGTTCCAATGCCACCATTAATTTCTGGTTTAATTTGCATCTCAATATTTGGTGTTCCCTTTAAACTAATATAATCGCCTGTTTCTGTGCCTTCCATCTCAGGCTCTATTTGTTGCGGATGAATCATGTTGATAAACACATCGCCGTTAATTAATCCTTGACCTGTCATATTGATTCCAGCAAGTGTTCCACTTTTCGCTTCACCGTATGTGCTCTTACGATCAATTGATGTGATGATAGGTTCCATTTGTTGTTGGAAATCCTCTAGTTTTACACCTAGTGCTGCAGCAATCATCCCCACACTTTCTTTAAAACCAACATGCCCTGCTAATGTGCCATCCATCACGCGTTTATGATATTCATTAATGGAAATACCGACACCTTGTTCATGCATCACTGTAGGTCCAAAAGGACTTAAACTATTGACACGTTTCGCTTCAACATGCGTCACATCAACCATCGCACCAGTCAAAGCAACCACTAATAAGTCCATAATAAAGCCAGGATTAATCCCTGTACCCAGTACAGTAACTCCATAAGCTTTTGCTAAATGATCGAGTTGTGAAGCTAATTCAGGCTCATTAGCATATGGATAAGCCATTTCTTCAGCTGTACTAATCACATTCATCCCATAACTCATGATTTTTGTAATCTTATCGTATGCGCCTTTTGTAAAACTATCGGTAGCAAGCAAAACGATATCAGCACCTTTTTTGAGTACACGATCGATATCATCATCAATTTTTACTTCATCGTGTTCCGTTGAAGTCATTTTCAAAACTTCTAAGAAATTCTTATCTTTATACTCTGGATTCAAATCACATACACCTGTGATTTCAACGCCTTTCTTCATTAAAAGCATTTGTGCCATACCACGGCCCATCGCTCCAAATCCCCAAATAATTACTTTAATTTTATCCATGATTATTCTCTCCCTTCAAAAACAAATCTTCCAAGTGTGAATAAGTAGTCTGACAATCTATTGATAAAGCTAAGTGAAAATTGATTCAAAGGCTCTGTTTTACTAAGTTCTACAAACTGACGTTCTGCACGTCTTGTAACTACTCTTGCCATATTTGACCATAAGGTTTCTTCATTTTGATCAAGTTTTATGAACTTAGTCAATGGTTTTAATATGTGGTCATATTGATCAATTTTTGATTCCAAAAATTTAACGTCTTCCTCTTTTGTTTGATAACCATCAACACTATTTTTAGCGATTTCATAGTTCATCATAAAAAGAATATCGTGAATTTTTATTAAATCGTTTTTTATATCCGTTGCTTTTATATAGTGTTTAAGCATTAATAGATTTGCCATAACTTCATCTAACAAACCAATTAAATCGATATGTGGATCATCTTTTCCCACTCTGATGGCCATTAAATCTGTTTGCCCTTGATCACCTTTTTTTGTATATATTTTCACTAACTTTCACCATCCTTATAATCTTATTATACCACGAAATCGCACTAATAGGCGTTTATCGTTTAATTTTACGTTCCTTTTTATAGAGTGATTGAACAGCAAAACTTGCGACATCAAACGCATATTTTCTCGGTCCAAACCCAGCATCATATCCCAATTCTTTTGCTAAACCTTGATTGATGCGTGCACCACCAATGATGACAATAAATTTATCTCTTAATTGTTCAGCTTCTAATAATTCAATAAATTTAGTTAAGTTTTGCACATGGACATCTTTTTGTGTCACGGTTTGACTGATTAAAATCACATCTGCATTTAACTCAAGTGCTTTTTCAAGTAAAACTTCATTGTCCACAGATCCACCTAAATTATAAGCTTTTATGCCTTTATATCTTTCAAGTCCATAATGACCTGCATAACCTTTCATATTCATAATTGCATCAATACCAACGGTATGTGCATCGGTTCCTGTTGAGGCTCCCACAAAAACTAATGGTTCACTAAAATGCGTTTCAATAAACGTTTCAATTTCATCTTTACTCATCGATTCATGTTCTAAAGTTTCAACAGTAAGTGAATCTAAATCGACAAGATGTGTTGTTGTTCCATAAACGATATAAAAACTAAATTCATCAGATAATGCACTGCTTGATACCACTTGTGGATCAAAAACGCCCATTTTAATTGCAAGTGCTTTTGCTGCTTCATCACCAAGAGGTCCATGTGGTGTTGGTAGAGAAAAAGACAATTGGATTTTCCCATCATTTTCAGTGTCACCATAAGGTCTAATAACTTTCTTACTCATCGTTTCACCTCTAATCGTCTCACCAATGCATCAAGAACAGGATTTACATAATATTGATCTTTTTCAATGACACCATCTAATCCTTTGCCACCGGTTTCTGTTCTTGATATTCCGGCAAATCTTCCCATTTTTAAGGTTTCAAACATTCCTTCTTTTTGAATAGTTTGTAAAAGCTCAAAAGCATTTTTTAGCGTTTCATCCGCTCGTTTTTGAATGATACCATTTTTTTTAAACGTGATTTCATTGCCAAAATCCTTAAATGCTTTTTCGATATAATTGGCATTGTTTAGTGCTAACGCACGATCACTCACAAATGGTGTATGAATTGCTTCTGTCATCATGCCTAATAAATGTATGGATTGCTTCGATGTCACGGTTGCGATATTAAATAATGCATTTTGAATCGTTCCCATAAATATATCACCAGTCATATGTTTCGTTGGTGGCATATATTTAAGTGGTGCATCAGGAAAAATTTCTCGTGCCATTAATGCTTGCGATAATTCATATAAAAAACTGTTTTCTATTGTTGGATCGATTTCAAATGCATGTCCTAAACCCATGTATTTTTCTTCCATCATCGCGAGTTTTGCAAATTGCTCATTGATGAATTGAGATGCTAAAACGGTATGCGCATGTTCAAATGCATCTGAAGTTGTTAAATAATTATCTTCACCTGTATTAATCGTTATTTTTGCATAAGCAGAAAGTAATCTTGAAAAATACTGGTCGATGAATGTTCGCTTCATATTGATATCACGGAAGATAATGCCATACAAAGAATCATTAAGCATCATATCAAGACGTTCTATTGCTCCCATCGTTGCAATTTCAGGCATGCATAATCCGGATGCATAGTTAACCAGTCTTACATATCTTCCAAGTTTCTTAGAAACATCGTCAAGTGCTTTTCTCATTAATCTAAAATTTTCTTGTGTGGCGAATGTTCCTCCAAATCCTTCTGTTGTTGCACCATAAGGAACAAAATCTAAGAGAGATTGCCCAGTACTTCTAATCACTGCAATAACATCTGCACCAAGTTCTGCTGCAGAAACTGCTTGCTTAATATCTTCATAAATATTGCCTGTTGCAACAATGACATACTTCAATGGGGTTGTTTTTTCTTTAGTTTCGCTTAGCCAGTGATCTCTTTTATGTGTGCTCTCATCGATTTTTTGAAGCATTGATTCGAAATATGGATTTAAAACACTTAAATCCGTTGGTCCTAATTTCGTATATTTTGATAAATCTAGACGCCCTTTTGAGATTTCTTCTGCAATTTCTTGTGGTGACATCTTTGTATCTTTGATTGCATGTGCCATATAATACGAAACACCTAAGCTTAATTGACAAGTTTTGGTGATGTGGTTGATCACAACATTCACATAAGGCACATCAAAAGGATCAACACCATCAACACCTAGCATTCTTAAAGTAGCTCTTTCTACCGATGTCGTTGTATGTTTATCAATCATATCTTGAACATCTTGTGCAATATTTCTTGCAATTAATCGACAAGATGTAATCATTTTTTTATCTAAATTTAGTGATGACATACGCTCACTCCTCTCTCATCACATCAATAATGTCCGATTGAATATGATGTTTTAATGCTTTCATAAATTTTATAGGATCATAAGATTGATGTGTTGGACGATAAGGATTCATCGTCACAAACAACAATTTTAATGATTTTAATACCGATAAGTGAACATTCAAATGTTCAAGATACTTCAATTTTGATGACTGAAAAATAAATCTTGATGGATCTTCTCCAACTAACTCATAATTTGATTTTCTAGAATTTATTAAACAATCAATAACATTTTCAGATATAGCACCTTTGATGATGATTTTTTGAATGTCTTGCAAATGATTTAAAGCATGTTCAATGGATGAGATCTTTTTATCGTATATTACATGCTCATCATGGTCTGTTACAAACACAATTTTTGCTTGTTTGTTTATAATTTGATCAGTCGTTTCATCTAAATGAAATAAATCGACAATTCTTCTCGTTTTTTCAACCGTTTCTTCCATAACTGGTGAGACTGAAGCTCCAGTAGCAAGAATAATTCCATCAATCTCATCTAAATTCGAAAACGTCATGCGATTAAATGCCCCATCAACAAATATCCTAGTTGCATGATTTTTCATCATCTTTAAAACCTTGGATAATTCATCATTGGTCGTAGGTCCAGCGATGACTAAATATCCTTCACCTTTGATCTTCACGATTAAAATCTCTCCGATGGATGTGAAGAGATTTGTTTTAGAAATAACATCGTAATCAATTAAAGATTCATCTAAGCAACTTTGTGCGGTTGCAATAACCATGCCTTGGCACACTTTAATTCTAGGCTTTGGTAAAAAATGAATCTGATCCATGGGCTCGCCATCTAGTCCGATTGATGTTAATCCAATCGATTCATTTTTGTGGTGCTTAATGAGCCAATTTAGTGTTGTTGTTTTACCGGTATTTTTGGCTAGTCCAATAATCCCAACAACACGAAACTCATTTGGTATTCTTGTCACGTTCTATTCTTTCCTTACGTTCTAAGTGATCAGGTTCTAGTGATAATCTATCACCATGTAATAATCCACTGACACCATAAAGTTTCTTTTCTTTTAAACAATCTTCACATTGGCATTCTGAGTGATACTCTTTTGGTTCACTATAAGTGGTGATGACACCTTCAAAATTTCTTAAAACAATTTTACCTGGTGCTTGAGATACCACATAATTAGGCATAACTGGAATTTTTCCACCACCACCTGGAGCATCTACCACAAAGGTTGGTACTGCGATACCACTCACGTGTCCTCTTAATCCTTCAATAATTTCAATGCCTTTACTTACAGTCGTTCTAAAATGTTCAATGCCGACAGATAAATCACATTGATAAATATAATAGGGTCTAACCCTTATGGCAATTAACATTTTCACAAGTCTTCGCATCACATGTACACAATCATTGACGCCTCTTAATAAAACACTTTGATTACCAACAGGAATGCCTGCATCCACTAATTTAGCAATCGCATCTTTACTTTCTTTTGTAATTTCATCTGGATGATTATAATGTGTATTTACCCAAACTGGATGATACTTCTTTAAAATATCAACTAAATGATCCGTAATACGTTGCGGCATAACAACAGGAGTTCTCGTTCCAAAACGTATGACTTGAACATGATCAATTTCTCTTAATTTACTTAAAATATATTCAATTCTCGAATCGCTTGCTAAAAATGCATCACCACCACTTAATAAGACATCACTTACTTCTTCATGATTGCGAATATATTCAATGGCTTGATCAATTTGCTCAATTTTAAGTTCCGCATCTTTACTTCCAGCAAAACGTCTTCTTGTACAATGACGACAATACATGCTACACATATCCGTAATTAAGAATAAAACACGATCTGGATATCGATGTGTTAATCCTGGAACTGGTGAATCATGATCTTCAGCAAGTGGATCATATAAATCATTTTCGCCTTTAATTAATTCACTTCCAAAAGGAATTGCTTGCTTACGAATTGGGCAGTTTGGATTCTCAGGATCAATTAATGTCAAATAATAAGGTGTGATCGCCATTCTTAATTGGCTTAAGACCTCTGCAATCGTTTGCATCTCTTCAGTTGAAATATCTATGTATTTCTTTAAAGATTCTGCATTTTTAACACGATTAGAAACTTGCCATTTCCAATCGTTCCATTGTTCATCGGTCACATTTGGAAAATACTTCTTGCGTCTTTCTATATGTTTCATATTAAGTTCTAATTTCATGATGATCCCCCTATACGTAACGTTTCATGAAATAATCATGAAGCACTTTACTTTCTCTTAATATATCTAATGTAATTTTTGCATGATCTTTCGTATAACCATTTCCAATCATCATCGTGACATCTTTTTTAACACCTTCAGCACCAAGTGCTGCTTTCGTAAATGATGTCGCCATGGAAAAGAAATACACAATGCCATTGTCTTTAGTTGCTAAAATGGATGTCATTTCTGTATTTGGAACGTTGACAACATTAATGGAAACATCTGCCAACTTGTGGTTAGTTAAATGAGAAACTGCTTGATAAACATCTAATGATTTTTTCGCATCCATTAATAAAATGTCATCACAAAGTCCAAGTTCAATTAATAAATCTTTTTGAGACTCTTCATTGACAAGACCAATGACTTTACCATGAATTCCAACCATTTTTTTTGCTTGGTAACTACAAAGTAATCCGCTTTTTCCTGCAGCACCTATAATCAATACCGTATCATTTGGTTTAGCAAGCTTTTTCACTTGTGCTGGTGCACCACAAACATCAAGTGCAGCAAGCACTAATTTTTGATTTAAATCTTTTGGAATGACTTCAAAAATACCTGTTTCAAATAAAATCGCAGTGCCTTTTATTTTTACTTGTTCATTCTCTAAATTGATGGATAAGATTTCATCAATTATTAAAGGTGTCAATGACAATGAAACAAGCGTAGCGATCCATTCTCCAACATGAATTTTTGAGTCTTTGATATTTTTACCAATCTCTTTGATTTTTCCAATCAGCATTCCACCACTTTTTGTGACTGGGTTTTGCATTTTTCCTTTTTCTTTTACAATCGATAAAATCATATCTTTCATTTTTGATTCATCATGTTGACATGCTTCTTTAATTTGATGAAAGGATGCAGAATCAATGTTTAAAACATCTACATCAATCATGATCTCATTGTCATAACAAACAGGTGTTGCATCAATTTTATCTGCAGCTTGAGGTAAGACACCTTGAGGTTCAATCACACGATGCGTACCAAATGGACATAGTGTTTTCATGCTTTCACTTCCTTCATGCGTAATATATATCTAGCTTCTTCGGGAGTTGCAATCTCACGATTATATTTTTTAGCAATTTCAACAACTTTTTTGACTAAATCAGCATTATCTTTCGCAAGTACACCTTTTTCTAAATATAAATTGTCTTCTAAACCCACGCGTACATGCCCGCCGTGTTTAATCGATAATTCAGCAAGCGAAAATTCATAGCGTCCAATACCCGCAACACTATAGGTTGCATAACTTGGAATGCTATCTTTTAAGAACAAAAAGTCTCTTTCCTCACCAGTCATTCCACCAGAAACACCTAAAACAAAACTAAAGTGTAGTGGATCTTGGATAAATCCCTTTTTATAGAGCTTTAATACACTATCTACATGCCCCTTATCGAAGCATTCAAGTTCTGGTAAGATTTTTCTTTCTTTCATCACGGATGCAAAATATTTCACATCATTTTCTGTATTAATAAAGACATCATCGCCACCAAAATTGACTGAGCCACAATCTAAAGTCGCCATTTCAATATCAAGTTCTGTGGGTTGTAATCTTTCATCTCTAGACATGCCAATGGCACCACCTGTCGATGGTTGAATAATGACATCTGGAATATGTTTTTTGATTGCTTCTATCGTTTTTTGATATCTTGATTTATCTTGTGTTGGCATTCCATCATCTTCTCTCACATGGAGATGGATAATTGAAGCTCCTGCTTCATACGCTTTGATACTTTCTAAAACAACTTCATCGATGGTATATGGAATCTTATCATGTTGTGCTTTTGTGACTTCAGCTCCAGAAATAGCACATGTGATAATCAGCTTATTCATGATGGACCCTCATTTTATCTTTTAATACAATACACGTTCCAATCGCGGTTGTTGTTAAAATAGGTTCTTTTAAAAGATCAGCAGCTGAAGCATTAACATCAGGACGACTATTAATAATTTTATAGCACTCAAATTTCATCTTTCTTGAGGTATTTCCTACATGAATCATTTCAGCACTTACTGTAATAAAATCTCCTGCATAAAGAGGTGCTAAAAAATTCACTTCTTCATAGGCTCTAAATAATCCTTCATCACCATCATGAATGATGAGGAGTTCAGTAGCTACATCACCAAAAAGAGCTAAGACTTTTGCTCCATCTACAAGATTGCCACCATAATGTGCATCTGCTTGGCTTAAACGTAATTTGTGTGTCACTTTTTCCATGATTATACCTCCATCACTTTCACATCATTTATGATGAGTTTTGCTTCTGTTTGATTGATGATTTCATCAATACTAACTTCAGGATGTCTCTCAATTAAATGAAGACCATCTTTTTTCACTTCGATCACTGCAAGTTCAGTCACAATCAAGTCTACTTGTCGATATGCAGTGAGTGGCAATGAGCATTTTTCTTTAATCTTTGGAATCCCTTTATTTGTGTGTGTCATAGCAATAATCACTTTTTTTGATCCAGTCACTAAGTCCATTGCTCCACCCATGCCAGGAACCATTTTTCCTGGAACAATCCATGACGCAAGTGAACCTTCTTGGTCCACTTCTAATGCGCCTAGTACGGTGATATCCACATGACCTCCACGAATAATCGAGAAGGATAGAGAAGAATCAAAATACATACCATGTGGCATTAGTGTTACAGGTTGACCACCGGCATTGGTTAAATCTTTATCGATTCGTTTTTCATCATAAGGTCCTAAACCAACAAGCCCATTTTCACTTTGAAAATATACTTCAAAATCCGCTGGAATTTCGTTTGCGACTAACGTTGGTAATCCAATACCTAAATTGACTAAATCTCCAGGTTTTAATTCTTTTGCAACACGTTTTGCAATAATATCTTTAGGATTCATCATATTGATTACCTCCAATGATGTAATGATCAATGAAAATGTGTGGTGTGATGACAACTTCTGGATCTATTTCATCCACAAGCTCTGTTCCTTCACAAACAACAAGATTAGCTGCAGTAGCCATCATCGGATTGAAATTACGAGCAGTTTTTGAGTAAGTTAAATTCCCTAATTGGTCAATATGATTCGCCTTGATTAAGGCTAAATCAGCACCGATGGCTTCTTCTAATAAATAATCAGTTTCGTTTAGCCTAATGACTTGTTTATCCTCTTCAACGATTGTATGTGTACCTGTCGGTGTCAATATGCCACCTAAACCAGCACCATAAGCTCTAATTTGTTCAACTAAAGTCCCTTGAGGAACGAGTTTAACTTTTAAAATCCCTAATCCCATTTTTTCTCCAGCTTCTGGATTTAAACCAATATGGGAAGCAATTAATGTATCGACTTGACCTGAACGAATCAGTTTTCCGACACCTTCATTTGGATATCCTG
Organism: Acholeplasmataceae bacterium; assembly: GCA_028690555.1. Classification (GTDB taxonomy): domain Bacteria; phylum Bacillota_I; class Bacilli_A; order Acholeplasmatales; family Acholeplasmataceae; genus UBA6181. The sequence goes on along the minus strand of JAQVBA010000005.1, from coordinate 17,558 downwards.
CATCATTACAAATAATCGTTAAATGCTTAACATTCGACTCTAACACCCAATCAACTAAAATTTCTGGTGTGCCACATACCATAAATCCACCAACCATGATGGACATCCCGTCTTTCAATTTTTGAATAAATGCACTTTTATCAATCAACTTATTCATCATTTCACCTTCTTCGGCATTAACATGGCTTCGCCAGTTAGCATACATTCATTTTGCTCATTATAAACTTCAGTTAAAAAGAAAACACGGTTTTTTTCTAAATTGATATCTTGAACGGTAACCTTCACGGTTAATTTCGTATCTGGATAAACAGGCTTTAAAAACTTTAAAGACTGGCTACAATAAATCGTCCCTTCACCAGGATAATCAAGACCAAATATTTTACTAAAAAGTGATCCCACAAGCATGCCATGGACGATAGGCTTTTTAAATATTGTCGTTGCCGCATAAGCTTCATCAAAATGTGTTTGATTCAAATCGCCCGTTAAGTGCCCAAATTGATGAACATCCTCACTGGTTATCACCCTTTGATAACTCCTAACATCTCCAACTTTCATCGTTCTAATCATAAAAATCATCCTTTCTGCATAAAAATAAAGCCGTTTCTATAAAAGAAACAGCTCTCCATTTCAATAAATGGCAATGGGTGAAGTGTACCTTCAACCACCAAGGTTGTTATGGGGATATAACAAACTTTCGGCGACTAACTCATTCTTCAAAGCTTAGGAATACCCCATTCCTATTATCTTTGAATACCCAACTAGTCGCACCTCTGTATCGTATCTATATCCATTATAAATTATTTGTGAAAGCGCTGTCAATGATATTTGGGGCTTTTCCATGAAATCATTTATTTCATTCATGAAATACTTAACGCGATAAGATTTTGAAGTTCATTCAAATGCGTGACAAAAGCAAATACAAAGAGTATAATATCACTATAAAGGAAATTGGAGGACAATCATGAAAGAATTTGTAAAAGCAATTGATGGACTTCCATGGATCGTTAAACTCATTTTAGCGTTACCTGGAATTGACGGGTTTGCATGGGGCATTTACCGTTTGGTTAAGGGTATTTCAAGCAATAATATGACTTTAATTATTGCTGGTATTGTGTGGATTTTAGTTGGATGGGCAGTCCTTTGGATTTTGGACATCTTTACACTCGTCACACAAAAGAACGTTACAATATTTGCATAAAAGAAAAGCAACCTCGGTTGCTTTTTTTATTGATAATATTTATGAAGTTGATGGGATAGAAACTTATGCATCGGTTCATACAACCATAAGATTGCTAAGAAATTTGATATCCCCATGATGAGCTCGAAAATTAAATCCATCAAGAAATATTCCATAAACGGAATATCTAAAAGAAATACTGAAACTGGAATGAACATCCAGCCATAGACGAACCCAAAGAAAAATCCAAAAATAGATAGTCCCCAGACACTATTTAAATTCTTGAATACTGTTGATAATAATAATGGAATTAAAATCCAACCAACAAACATCGATGGGATATGCAAAGGTAATACTGGACCAAAAGGTGAAAGTAAATTAGTTGCGATGACGTGGACAACCACGATCATCGTTGTTTTTTTAAACCCTAAAAGTCTCGTATAAAGAATAATTAAAAAAGCTGTAAATGACACGTTTGGAATAAAAGATAATGCAATTTGCTGTGCAAAAAGAACTGCTGAGAGTACAGCAATGAGTGCAACATCTTTAACATGTTTTGTTTTTATGCCCATGTCTACCATCCCGATACCTTCGTTACGATGATCCGTATTCTTTCGCCGTCTTTTAAAGTATATCCATTTACACCTTTGGTGGTTAATCGATAACTTCCATTTTGATAAACTTCTATTGCTAAATATGT
>JAQVBA010000005.1:0-15581 GCA_028690555.1 Acholeplasmataceae bacterium | reverse complement strand
TCTACCATCCCGATACCTTCGTTACGATGATCCGTATTCTTTCGCCGTCTTTTAAAGTATATCCATTTACACCTTTGGTGGTTAATCGATAACTTCCATTTTGATAAACTTCTATTGCTAAATATGTCGTATCCCAATCTGTCATGACTTCAAAGGTTTCACCTTCAATACCTAAGATGATCTTTCCATCAATCGTGGATCCATTTGCAAAAAACCGAAATGATGCACTACACGTTGGATCTGGATCATACGTATTAGATGCACAAGTTAACGCAAAATGTGTTCTTAGAACATCATATAAACTCATTCCTTCATCAAATGCTAAGGTTTCTTGATGTAATATTTCTTCCTTTTCATTTGCGATGACAAGTTCAAATTCACCTGGTCCACTCAAAGATTGACTTTGTTCATAGAAATAAATACCTGCAAAAAGAAGGATAATTACCGATAAAGTCACTATAAGTTTTAAGGTGTTATTTGAACGCATCATTTAATCTCATTTCGAAAAATCATATAAATAGATTGGTTTTTGACCTTTTCTAAATAATTGATACAAAGTAAGTGCGGAAAAAGCTTGTGGTGTTGAAAACATGAGATCAAGTTCTTCGTCAGCATGCATCCACTTAAATCCGCCTTCATTTTCATAAGACAACAACGCTTCAATTAAATCGATATCTTCAATTGTATAAACTTCACTTCTTGGATTCTCTCCAATCGCAACTAGTCCAATGATGACGGTTGCTGTGGTTGCGCTATTCGCGTTACCCCATGAGATGACCCCATCTTTTGATAAGTAACCAAGAATTAAAGCCTTTAAATCTTCTATATATTCGAGGACGCCTTCTTGATCTTGATAAGGTGATAATGCCAGCATTGCCATACCCGCATAATCCGCATCCATTAATGTAGGATCTGTATTTATGATCACATCAATATATGCATTGATTTGGTTAACTGAACCATTTGCCATATAAGCTGCATGCAATAAAGAAGGTGCTTCATAAGGATTTTCTGTTGTTTTTGTTGATAAGACATTACGAGATTCTGTCATATCTATATCCAATATGCTCTCATAAACTAATGCGCTAATCAGTCCATAAGCCGTATCACGAACAAGCAGCATATTAGGATTTAAATTTTCACTCAAAATCTTTTCTTTATCTGCCGGATCAAGATGATAAATGCTTGCAAGCACATAGTCATTGACATAATCTTCATCAATATATGTCGTTACATAATTTTCAACAAACTGATCAATTGCTCTATCCACACTTTGATCCACTTCATCTAACTGTGCTTGACACCCAGAAACCGTCAATACACTCAAAACAAGTAATACAACGAGCCAAATTTTTTTCATGTTTCTCTCCTTTTGTGTAATAAAAAACCATACCTTTCTGGGGTATGGCAATAGACAAAAAGAGCAGTTATGCTCGCCTCAACCCCAGAAGATGACTTAAATGTTGATAAAATTGGTAGGTCTCCCGGCTTAACATCATCCTACTTTGCGCCTTCCCATTTTCACAGTGGCATTGCATTTCGTCCGTTTCACGGTTGCTGGGACAGCTCGAGCATTGACTCGATTCCCTGTTATGTATCGATATACACCAATCTATCTGATTAAGTTAATTTCATTATACGTTCTATTTACAAAAATCACAAGGCATGATTTACGATGTAATCATTTTCAGTCACTTTCATGAAAGTTTTAAATAGACTTTATCTAGAAGCTCACTTCTTAATCGATTGATATTCGCTAAATAATCATCAATTGTCTTTGCATATTGTGATTTCGCAATGTCATCATTTAAAGCACTTAAGTTAATTAAAACATTCATACATGCGCCTTCAGCACCCGATGAAAGCATTAAAACAGCAACACCTAAATCTGAGGTCGTTTGTGGATTACAATGTTTAATGAGAAGATCAAAATGATGTAATGCAGAAATCGCTAAGGTTGCAACTTTCAAAGGTACACGAATTGCTTCTAAAGTTCCTTCTTTGATTTTACCATTTCTAATCTTTTTTTCCACTTCGGTATCCTTTGGTAGTTTATAGGCACTCATTACAAGATTGAACGCTTCTGTATCTTGATCAATAAGCGTCATAAGTTCATTTTTTATGAGTAAAAACTCAGCTAAAATGTCCTTGAACTCGAATTGAATTTCGGGATCTAGTGCCAAAAATTTCTTTTTATCAACAGTTAAATGTCCAACCATACGTACTAAAGCTGCACCCATGGCTGCAGCTAATGAAGAGACGGATCCTCCACCAGGAGTTGCTGTTTTTTGATCAATTTCATTGATAAAATCATCTACCTTAAAATCAATTAATTTCATATTTAATCCCTCACAATCATTTGATTTTTTAAAACATGTTTCCCTTTTATCCATAAATCTGTCACATGATTGATACCATAATGATAAAACATGTAATTTAAATTGGGTGCATCAATTAAGATGACATTCGCATTTTTTCCAACCTCAATCGATCCATGTGTTTGACTAATTCCTAAGTGATAAGCCGCATTGATGGTCACTGCAGTTAAAACCTCTTCTGGTCTTAATTTCATTTTGTTTGCGGCAATTTGCATGACAAGTAATAAGTTTTCAGTAGGACAACTTCCTGGATTATAATCGGTAGAAATTGAAACAGCAACACCTTGATCAATCATTTTTCTTCCTGGAGCAAACGCTTTATTTAAATAAAATGAGGTTCCTGGTAATAGATTAGCAATTGTGTTTGAATTAGAAAGTTTTAAAATATCTTGATCACTGATGACCATTAAATGATCTACTGAACTGCAACCTAAATCAACTGCTAATGACGTTCCGCCTAAAGATTTGATTTCATCAGCGTGCATTTTAATTTTAAATCCTAACTTTTTGGCTTCTGACAATATTTTTTTGCTATCTTCTACTGAAAAAACATGATCCTCACAAAAAATATCCACGGCTGTTGCTAAATGAGATTCCTTGATTTTTTTTAGATCAGAAATGACTTCATTGACATAACCATCTTTATCATTGGAGTAACGTTTTGGTATGGCATGTGCTCCCATATATGTGGAATGCAATTCAATAAAATGATCATCATCCAATTTTTTCGTTACTTCAAGTTGTTTCATTTCAGTATCCAGTGTTAATCCATAACCGCTTTTTGCTTCAACGACTGATATTCCGAATTGCAACATTAAATCAAGTGAATGATATGCTTTATGATATAGCTCATCAAAACTCGAATTGATTGTATGCGTTACGGTGTGATGAATACCTCCACCTGCCTTCAAAATATCAAGATACGGAATTCCTTGAATGATTTTTCCATACTCATCTTCTCTTGATCCGCCATGGACTAAATGTGTGTGTGAATCAATAAAAGATGGGAGCATAATCTTACCCTTAGCATCGATAAGAATTGTATTCTCATTTAAAAACTCATGATAAGATCCAGAACCAACATGAAAAATTAAGCCATCTTTAATGACGATAAAAGCATCCTCTATAGCCTCAATTTTTTTCATGGTTAACCCCTTAACTGGGGGCTTTTTTTTGGATGTATATAATGTTTTAATATGATGAATTATCGTATCAGCCATCATAGATTCGCCTCGATAATTTTATGCATATTAAAATCACGAAGCTTTAAGTATTTAATCGCCAATTGGGTTAATTCTTCAATACTCATATCTTTATCAAAACTTTCGTGATTTGCTTTTTGATAATACTTGATGCTATCTAATAATGCATCTTTTGGAATAAGTCCAACGACTTCAGAAGATGTGACATCGACATGGAATCTTTTTGCTTCCATTTGAACTAATTCAAAAATGCGGTATATCGAATTCTTCTCATAATCTAAGATATTCATTGTGACTTGCACATGATTTCTTTCTTTTAAAAAGGCTGGTCCCGCTTGGACATATTGAAAACCGCCTGATGATCCACGAATATACTTTGCAATCTGACGTGCTGTTTTTTCGTTATCTGTATCTAAATCAATATTAAATGCGATTAATGGCATTCTTGCTCCAATAGCTGCAACCCCAAACGTTGGATGCATTGAGGGTGTTCCAAAATCCGGATGCCATTCATCTTCTTTTATTTTATCTTTCATGCCTTCAAATTCACCTTTTCGAATGTCTGGGAGTAAGATGCGATTTGGTTTTTGTGCAGCCATTGCATATAAGAAAACGGGTATATTGAATTTCTGAAACACAAGTTCTCCAAATTTTTTAGCATATAAAATGCAATCGTCCATCGTGACATGTTGAATGGGTATGAAAGGACATACATCTATAGCACCCATTCTTGGATGCTCACCTTGATGGTGATTAAGATCAATTTCTAAAAGTGCATTTTCATAAAATTTAATCAAAGGTTCAATCATCATTTCAGGATTTCCAATTAATGTAATGACGGTCCGATTATAATCTTTATCAGGTTCATAACTAATCAGTTTAAATCCTTCTTGATTTTGGAGAGGTTTAATGATTCTTTTTATTTTATCTATATCTTTACCTTCAGATATATTTGGAACACATTCAATGATTGGATTCATTTTTTCCCTCCTTTATACTTTTTGATTTGATGGTTTAAATCAGTATCATTGACAATATAAGGCAATGTGATTGTTGAGTGATCGTCTGATTGATTATAGAGTTGTGCCGTTTCTATGGCATGTTCATTTCGTGCCCATGCACGTCTAGAAACACCCGCCATCACATCAAATAGCATTGCACTAGATAAAATTTCATCAACTCTTTTAGATCCATCTAAAACCATACCATAACCACCATTGATGGCTTTACCGATGCCAACTCCACCACCATTATGTAAGGCGACTAGACTCATTCCTCTTGAAGCATTACCTAAAGCAACATGCGTTGCCATATCAGCCATCACATTGGAACCATCTTTGATATTTGCTGTTTCTCTAAATGGACTGTCTGTACCACCTGTATCGTGATGGTCTCTACCTAACATGATAGGTCCTACTTCTTTATTTCTAACCATCTCATTAAATTTTAATGCAATTTTTAATCGACCTTTAGCATCTTGATATAGAATGCGTGCTTTCGTACCAACCACTAAAGCATTCTTTTTTGCATTTTTAATCCACTCGTAATTGTCACGATCTTGGAATCGTCTTTCATAATCAATACATGCCATAGCAGCATGATCGGTTTTGTCTAAATCTTCATCTTTACCGGAAAGACAAACCCAACGGAATGGTCCATATCCGTAGTCAAAAAGCACTGGACCCATAATGTCTTCCACATATGACGGATAAATAAAACCATCTAAATCATTTTCTTTATTTTTGCAAATCGATTTGATGCCTGTATCATAAATCGCTTTTAAGAAACTGTTGCCATAATCAAAGAAATATGTTCCTCTTTGTGTTAATGCTTCAATGGCGTGATAATGTTTCATCAAGCTTTGATTAACTTTTTCGATAAATAAAGGATGATTTGATCTTAAAAGTTGTGTTCTTTCTTCGAAAGTTAAGCCTTGTGGACAATACCCACCATCATAAACTGCATGACAACTGGTTTGATCACTTAATAAATCAATTTTCACTTCTTGTGTGACTGCATATTCTAATAGATCAACAATATTTCCATGATAAGCAATTGCCTTTGCAGTTTTTTCTTTTTGAGCTTTTTTTGCATTCGAAAAAGCATCCTTCGGATTTTCAAATACGTCATCGATCCATCCTTGCTCAAGTCTTGTTTTTATTCTTGATTCATCAACTTCGGCAATAATACCCACACCACCAGCAATTACCATCGCTTTACCTTGTGCGCCACTCATACCGCCTAATCCAGATGATACAAAGAGAACGCCTTGTAAATTTTGTTCTTCTTTAATGCCTAATTTGATACGACCTGCATTGAGTAGTGTTGAATACGTGCCATGGACAATCCCCTGAGGACCAATATACATAAATCCACCTGCAGTCATTTGGCCATAGTTAGCAACCCCTAATGCACTGGCACGTTGAAAGCCTTGGGCATGGTCATATAAACCTACCATTAAACCATTAGTTAAAATCACTCTAGGAGACATTTTATGTGATTTATAAAGACCCAGTGGATGACCCGATAAAATCACCAAGGTTTGGTGATCATTCATGATTTCTAAATATTTTTTAATGAGGTGATATTGCATCCAGTTTTGACAAACTTGCCCTGTTTCGCCATATGTAACAAGTTCATATGGATATAAGGCAACATCAAAATCTAGATTGTTGTCAATCATGACCATAAAAGCTTTACCTTCTAAGGTATTCGCTCTATACTCGTCAATAGGCTTTCCATATATTCTGCCTTTTGGACGAAATCTATAGCCATAAATACGTCCCTTTTCATGAAGTTCTTCTAAAAATTCAGGCATCACGGTTTCATGCCATTCAGATGGGATGTATCGCAGCGCATTTTTTAATGCTAATTCAATTTCATCATCCGTCAAAATAAGCTCACGTTTTGGTGCTCTTCGTAAGCCTTCTTGAAATTTTGGGTATTTTGGTAACTCATTAAAAATGTCTTTCAATGTGATAGACATCAAATCATCTCCTATTCAAAAAGATCGATAAATGAATCTTCTTTTATGATTTCTTCGACTTTTACTAAATATGGATGCATCACTGCATCTTGATCAAGAAATGGAACATTAGATCTTATATGGTCATATACTTTTTTAGTCACTGGACCTAATAAATCATTCCCTCTAAAATCAATTGCTTGGCACGCAGTCATCATTTCCATCGCAATCACTTGATATGCATGATCAACAATCGTTCTTGCTTTTCTAGCTGATATTGCTCCCATGGATACATGATCTTCTTGATTTGCACTGGATGGAATCGAATCCACGGATGCTGGATGTGCTAAAACTTTATTTTCACTCACAAGAGATGCCGCAGCATATTGAACAATCATAAATCCAGAATTTAATCCAGGCTTCTTAACTAAAAAAGCGGGTAATCCATTTGATAATTGTGGATTAACCATACGTTCAAGTCGACGTTCTGATATATTTGCTAATTCAGCCATGGCAATGCCTAAATAATCAAACGCTAATGCAAGTGGTTGACCATGAAAATTACCAGACGAAATCACTTCTTTTTCGTTCTCAAAAATCAGTGGATTGTCTGTCACTGCATTCATTTCACGTTTTACAATATCTTTAATATGTTTGAGTGCATCATAGGTTGCACCATGAACTTGTGGGCTACATCTTAAGCTATAAGCATCTTGAACTCTTTTTTCGTCTTGTGGCATGGATAAATGACTGTTTCTTAAATAATTTCTCATTGCTGAAGCAACAACCATCTGTCCTTCTTGACCACGAATCTCATGAACTTTGGGATCAAGTGCTGATGTAATACCTTTTAAAGCTTCCATCGAAAGCGCAAATGACATATTTGATATCTTCATTAGTTTAATGGCATCATAAAGCGCTAATCCACCAATAGCACTCATTGCTTGAGTGCCATTGATTAAGCATAAACCCTCTTTCGCTGAAAGATCTTCAATCGGTTTAATATTCTTAATCTTTAGGCCTTCTGTTGCACACATGATTTGTCCATCAATGATGACTTCCCCCATGCCAATAATGGGTAAGCTCATATGAGAAAGAAGCGCTAAATCACCGCTTGCTCCTAAGCTACCTTTTTCATAGACGACAGGAACTAAGTTCTTATTCAAGAATTCAACCATTTTTTCAATCACACAAAGTCGAATTCCACTGTAACCTTTAATGAGTGCATTTATTCTAAGCACAAGCATGGCTCGAACCACATCTTCACTTAAAACATTACCTATACCACAAGCATGGCTCATCAGTAAGTTTTTTTGTAATTGGCTAACTTCTTTTTTATGAATGCTTTCGGTCGCAAGTTTCCCAAATCCGGTATTAATTCCATACACCGGTTCATCTTTTTCTACAAGTTCTTCAACAAAAATTCTTGCTTTATGGATACATTCAATTTGATTTTCATCAATTTTAACCTTCTCATGTAATCTTGAGATTTGATGTAGTTGTTTTAATGTTAAATTTTTGCCATCTAATATTATCATTTAAAATCACACTTTCGAAACAAGCTGTGCTAAGGCAATCGAATAAAATTTAGTTTCTTTCGAATCTGCTCTGCTCGTTAATACAATCGGTTTTTGTGCTCCTGCAATCACGCTTGCGCTCTTTGCGTTTGCTAAAAACATCATTGATTTATAAAACACATTCCCAGACTCAATTTGTGGCATCAAAACAAAATCAACATCGCCAGCCATTGGATCTGTAATACCTTTGTGAATTGCAGCTTCCTTGTTAATCGCGTTATCCAAAGCGAAAGGACCACCAATGATACAATTTTTAATGCGTTCATTTTTATTTCTTTCGATGAGTTCTTGACAGTCTAATGTATGTTGCATTTTAGGATTGATTTTTTCAATGGCACAAATGCATCCCACTTTAGGAGTCTTAACACCAATCTTATGAAGAATTTCTACACCATTTTCAATAATCTCTTGCTTAATATCAACATCTGGATATGTATTCATCGCTCCATCTGACATCATCAGTAATTTATGATAATTTGGAATTTCCATAATTGATACATGAGAAAGACGATTTGGTGTTCTTAGACCAAAATCCTTATCTAAGACTGCTCTTAAAATGACCGCTGTATCAACAAGACCTTTCATGAGTAAGTCTGCTTTACCACTACTGACAAGTTTGACAGATTCCTCACACGCTTTAACAGGATCACTTTCATCGATAATTTCATAAAATGATTTTGCAATCTTTAAGCGATCTAACACCTCAATAATTGATTTTTTATCACCTACTAAAATAGGTTCAATAATTCTTTCTTTTCTTGCCATTTCAACAGCTTCGATGACATGTTCATCGTTAGCTACTGCTACGACTAATTTTTGAGGTCCTGATAGTTGTGCTTTTTTAACAATATCTTGCATGGTTCTCATATATTCACCTACTTATATTCTTTTGCTACTTCTTCGCCTTTGAGTACTCTTAAAGCACCCTTAGCGAGCGCACCCATTTCATCTTCACCTGGATATACCATCACCGGTGCGATAAACTCAACTCTTTCTTTAATTAGTTTCACAGTGTATGCATCATATGCAAGCCCACCTGTTAAAATAATCCGATTGACATCGCCTTTTAACACTGCACTTTGAGCACCAATTTCTTTTGCGATTTGATAACACATGACATTATAGATAAATTCAGCTTCTTTATCGCCATTTTCAATGCGTTTTTGAATTTCACTACCATCATTTGTTCCTAAATAAGCAACGAGTCCACCTTTTCCATAATTCTTACGTTTCATTTCTTCTAAGGTGTATTTCCCTGAAAATACCATTTTATAAAGGGGGCCAATTGGAACAGATCCACTTCGTTCTGGTGACATTGGACCATCGCCATCTAAAGCATTGTTTACATCAATCACTCGACCTTTTTTGTGTGATGCTACACTAATGCCGCCACCCAAATGTGCGATGATCAAATTCAACTCGTTATAAGGTGTATTTAAATCTTGAGAAGCGAGTCTTGCGATAGCTTTATGATTTAACGCGTGAAAAATACATTGTCTTTGTAATTCAGGCATCCCAGTATACCGGGCAATATCTTCCATTTCATCGACAGAAACTGGGTCAACGATAAAACTAGGAATACCAAGTGGTGCAGCAAGTTCTTTTGCTAATCCACATCCCAGATTAGATGCATGCTCTCCACGTGTTCGATTTTTTAAAAATTCAATCATATCATCATTGACATGATACGTTCCACTCGTCAGCGGTTTTAACATACCGCCTCTACCGACAATGGCATCCAGTGATTTTAGATCAACTTTTGATTTTTCGAGTTCTTTTTTAATTTGTTCCATACGAAAATCAAATTGATCCCATACGTATTTATATTTTAGGACTTCTTCCGTATCGTGTTTAATGCTTGCTTTATAAATTTGTTTCTCATCTTCGTAGATGGCCAACTTTGTTGATGTTGACCCTGGATTAATTGCTAGTATATGATAAGGCATCATTTAACTCCTCTCAATATTTGGCTTTTTTCGCCGTGGTTTTGTTTGTTTTTCTGATTCAATACGCTTTTTATCATAAAACTGATAAAGTGCTTCATTACCTAGCATTTGATAAAGCTCTGCTAATTTTTTATACTCATAAAACTTAATCATTTTATGTTCTTCTTCATGCTTTTTAAGTCTTGCTTCCATGCGATTGATCGCAGTCATCGCATCCGTCATCCATTCAATATGAATGTAATGTCTTGCATACAAATAGTCGACTTCAAAATGATTGATATTATGATATGCATGATCTAAGATTTCAGCTATCTCGTCATTTCGATGATCTTTTTCAAGCAAGTCAATTAAAGTCATGAGATTTGAAGCATTTTTGGTATTTTGATGATAAATCATTTTCGCATGTTCGATATTATCAATGAGTGCTTCATGTGATAACTTTTCTTGTTTTTTTTGATTTACTAATACTTTTATAGCTTTAGTTTCAATTTTTTCAAATAATTTTTCTTTCCCTTGTTTTTGATAGACTAATTTAATTTTTTTGAGTTCTTTATCAGAAAAATCACGACTTTGAAGCAGTGTTTCAAAATAATCTTCGATAAACATTTCAACCGGTTGGTTCAACTGATCTTGACATTTTAACATTCGCATTAAAGGATATGTTTGTGTCACATCCATTTCATGAGCTTTTAAATATCTTTGATAGGCATTCGCTAATCCCATGTGGTGAAAGTAAATATGTCCTAAATCAATAAACATATCATAGTTCTTATAACCCTTATTTTCTAATTCAGAGTAAAGGTCATATGCTTGATCATATTCTTTTCGTTGATATGTTTCTTTTGCGATTAAAAATCGTTTGTCATCATCCATCTTTATTAGCTCCTTACTTTGTAATGGGTTCAAAAGATGATGTAAAATGTCTAAGCATGGGGGATTCATAAGTAAACTTGTAGCCTTTTAATTCATGTCTTTTTTCGTACACTTTAATGACAGCTTCGGCAATTTTATCCATATGCGCATACGTATAAGTTCTTCTAGGAATTGTTAATCTCACCATTTCCATTTCAGCTTTTAAGTTTTCATTTGTATCTGGATCTCTACCTAATAATAATGAACCAATTTCAACAGCACGAATACCTCCTTCAATATAGAGTTCATTCGTGAAGCTTAACGCGGGAAATTGATCGAATGGAATGTGTGGTGCAACCCTACGGCATTCAATAAATACAGCATGTCCACCAATCGGATATTGCACTGGAACACCTGCTTCAATCAATTTATCACCTAAATATTCTACTTGATTGATTCGATATTCTAAATATGAAAAATCAAGTGCTTCTCTTAGTCCCACTGAAAGAGCATCCATATCTCTACCACTTAATCCACCATAAGTTGGAAAACCTTCATAAGGAACCATACGACTTCTACATGCTTGATAAAGTGCTTCGTTGTCTTTAATGGCAATAATTCCACCCATATTGACAAGTCCATCTTTTTTTGCACTCATTAAGAAAATATCAGCAAGGTCAAAAGTTTCTCTCGCTATGTCTTTAATATCTTTATCTTCATATCCTTTTTCACGAAGCTTAATAAAGTAACTGTTTTCTGCATATCTTGCACCATCGATAATTAATGGGATATGATAAGTTTTGCTTATTTTAGCAACTTTTTTCATATTATCCATGGAGACGGGTTGACCACCTGCAGAATTGTTAGTAATCGTCATGATGATGCCTGCGATATGTTCTGAACCCTTTTCATGAATAATCTTTTCTAGTTTTTCAAGATCAAAATTCCCTTTAAAAGGGTGGTATGTTGAAACATCGAAGCATTCTTCGATGACTGTGTCAATCGCTCTTGCACCTGCAAGTTCAACATGTGCACGTGTCGTATCAAAATGGATATTCGAAATAAAATACATTCCCTTGTTTTTGGTGAGTTCAGGAAGAACAACTTGTTCTGCACCACGCCCTTGATGAACCGGCATGAAATACTTATACCCAGTAATGTCTTTAACAACACTTTCCAGTCTAAAAAAACTTTGACTTCCAGCATAAGCTTCATCACCACGCATGAGTGCTGCCCATTGGTCTTGGCTCATCGCGCCAGTACCAGAATCTGTTAATAAATCAATATAAACGTCTTCACTCCGCAAAGAAAAAGGGTTGTACCCTGCATTCTTCAGGAGAGTCTTTCGTTCTTCTTTCGTTGTCATCCGAATTGGCTCAACCATTTTAATCCGAAAGGGTTCTGCTGCATAATTTTTTTTCATAGAAACGCTCCTTATTACTGATACCTTTATTATACATAAAGGTCAGTCAAAAATAAACCCAAAAATGAAAGCGCTTTACCATTTTGTGAATATAATGTGAATTATGCGGATTGAACCCTATCATGATACAATAAAACTAATTAAAGGTTGAGGTGATTTTATGTATAATCCCATAGATGCTCATCAAGCAATTAAAGGAAAAATCGAAGTAATTTCTCGTGTGAAAGTTGATACTAAAGATGATTTATCGACGTATTACACTCCAGGTGTTGCACTTCCCTGTTTAGAAATCGAAAAAGATCCGAAAAAATCTTATTTATACACCAGAAGACATAATCTGATTGCTGTAATCACCGATGGTTCTGCGGTCTTAGGATTAGGCAATATCGGACCTGAAGCTTCCATGCCGGTCATGGAAGGAAAAGCAATGTTATTTAAAGTGATGGCGGATGTTGATGCTATCCCTCTTTGTATCGATACACAAGATACAAAGGAATTAATTAAAATGATTACTTACTTAGCTAAAAATTTTGCAGGTATTAACTTAGAAGATATCAGTGCTCCACGTTGTTTCGAAATTGAAAAAGCGCTCAATGAGGCTTTAGATATCCCTGTATTTCATGACGATCAACATGGAACAGCCGTTGTTTTATTTGCTGCTTTGTCAAACGCTTTAAAACTCGTAAATAAGAAACTTGATCAAGTGGAAATTGTCATTAATGGAGCTGGTGCTGCTGGCACTGCCATCACTGAATTCTTATTAGATGCCGGTGCTAAAAATCTAATTGTATGTGATAAAGATGGTATATTATCAGAAACAAATCCATTATTAAGTGAATCGCACATGATACTTGCAAAAAAGACGAATTCGCTCCATTTAGAAGGTAGTTTATCGGATGCTGTGATGCATAGTGATGTTTTTATCGGTGTATCTAAAGGAAATTTAGTCACAAAAGATATGATCGAATCCATGAACACAAAACCAATCATCTTTCCGATGGCCAATCCTACCCCAGAAATATCTTATGATGATTTAAAAGAAACGAAAGCTTATATCATTGGAACTGGGAGTTCAAAATATCCAAATCAAATTAATAATTTATTAGCTTTTCCAGGTATTTTTAGAGGAACTTTAGATAGTCATTCTAAAAAAATAACAAAAGAGATGATGCTTGCTGCAAGCCAAGCAATTGCATCTTCGATAACACCAAGTGTTTATCAGATCATTCCAGATGCACTAGATCCCAATGTCCATCATCGGGTTGCTCAAGCTGTTTATGAAGCAGCAATCAAACAAAACATTTCGAAGACACACGAATAAGTAAAAAGGGCTTCTCCATATCGGAGAATCCCTTTTTTTAAGAAAATTTATCATAGAATACATTTTGTTGTTTAATGTCATGTTTTGTTAATACTTTAATACATGCATTAATCATACCTGGTGATCCACAAAGATACGCTTCAGCTTCACTTAAATCGTCCACGTGACGGTCTACAACATCGGTTATCAGTCCAACCTCGCCTTCCCATTGATCTTCAGGGAGTGGTTCTGATAGTGCAGGAATATATTTAAAGTTGGGAAATTCTTTTTCAAGTTCTAAAAATTCATCGGTCATATATAAATCTTTTTTAGATCTCGCACCAAAGAAATATTTAACTTTTCTTGGCATTCCTTGATCTCTTAAGAAATATAAAATAGAGCGAATTGGAGCTTTACCTGATCCTCCAGCAATACAAACCATTTCTCGATTAGATTCTTCTTGAAGATAGAATTCACCATATGGACCTGTCAATATGATTTTATCGCCAACCTCAAGTGCTTTATGCACGAATGTGGTTGCTTGACCATTTGGTACTTGGCGAATGATAAGTTCAATTTGCGTTGAATCTTTCGGATGAGAAGCAATAGAATACGCACGAATGATATCAATACCCGGCACTTTGATTTGAGCATATTGACCTGGTTTAAATGTCATCGTTGGTGGATCAATTAATTGAAAGCGAACTAACTTAATGTCATACGTTTGATCTTCAATGTGAACCACTTTTGTTTTATATTCTTTCGCATTCATTAATTCTTTTGGAATTTCTACTTTCATGTTGTCTTTCACTTTTACTTGACATGCTAAACGAATTCCATTTTTTTGTTCTTCTTCACTTAAGAAAGGCAATTCAGTGGGTTTCGGTTCGCCACCATCAATTAGGTGAAACTTACAAAATCCACACGTCGCTTTTCCTCCACATGCTGAAGGGATGAAAATCTTTTGTTGTGATAGTGTATTTAATACTGTATCATCACCTTTTACAGGAATCACTTTATCATCATTGACAATGAGCATTTTTTCTTTTCCACCACCAAGCAATCTTTCAGCGAGAATGAGGAGTAAAGTAATGACAATCAATACACCAATTAATACGACTGGTACTAAATAGTTCATATGTACCCCCTAAATGTTCGCAATTCCAGTAAAGCCAATAAAGGCTAATGCTAGAATGCCTAATATAATGAAAACAATGCCTTTTCCAACTAAACCACGTGGAACATCGCTTTGTCTCTTCATCTTTTCACGAATACCAGCAACTAAAATAATCGCTAACATCCAACCAACTGCTGAACCAAATGAGAATACGGCAGTTTCTGCAAATGTATATTCACGATTTACAAAGAATAATGAAACAGCTAATACCACACAGTTAACCGTAATTAACGGAAGGAAAATACCAAAAGCATTATATAGTTTTGGAATAAATCTTTCTAAGAACATTTCTAAAAATTGAACGGTTGCTGCTATCGTGATAATAAACACGAGCAGTGAAAGATTCGTCGTCCCTGTGCTTTTTAGTAATGCGTAAATTGGCCAGTTAATGATCCCAGTGATTGTCACCACGAAAACAACGGCTAATCCCATACCTTTTGCGTTTTTAACATTCGTTGAAATTGCAATTAAAGGACACATACCTAAAATATAGACTAAAGCAATATTATGATTGAGGATTGAAGCTAACAATAATTCAATTAAGTTCCCCATGTGCTTCCTCCTTACGCGGTTTCATAATGCTTAATCAATTCTCTAATGCCCCATATGAAGAGCCCTAATACAAAGAATCCGCCTGGTGCCATTGCCATCACAGTCCAGTTGACCCAAGAGTCTGGTGTCACATTCATATTTAAGAATGTTCCAAATGCTAAAATTTCACGAACGGATGCAACTAATACTAAAACGAGCATATAACCCAT
>JAQVBA010000004.1 GCA_028690555.1 Acholeplasmataceae bacterium | reverse complement strand
AGGATTAAAAAAATCAATAAATACATCTTCTATCAGAGGAAGATATCTCAATTTGATGACGAATCAATCTTTAGAAATCCATGATACAATGGAAATAGAAACTGATGGATTTTTACTCTTAAAAAAGGAGGATTAGTCATGAAACCAACGATTCGTGATGTTGCAAAAAAAGCGAATGTCAGCGTATCGACTGTCTCACGCGTGGTGAATCAAAAAGGATATGTCCACGAAGATACAAAAATCATTGTCAATAAAATAATCGAAGAATTAGGGTTTTCTCCCAACCAACTCGCACGAAGCTTAACCTCTAGAAGTTCGAAAATCATTGGCGTGATTGTTCCACATATTGGACCATCATTTTATGGTGAACTCTTAGAAGGTATTGAATCACAAGCCTCTGCTTATGGTTATAAGATTATGTTTTGCCATACACAAGACGATCCAGATCGTGAAATTGAATATCTTCGATTTTTTGAATCCTACAATGTTGAAGGCTTAATCATCGCCTCAAACTTTTCAAGCATTGACAAATTATCAGAAATCAATATTCCAATGATCACAGTGGATCACATTTTAAATGAAAATATCCCTTCGATCACTTCTGACAATGTCAAAGGTGGTTCACTTGCTGCGAAGAGACTCTTAGACTGCAATCGAAAAAATATTATTTTGTTACGAGGTCCATCCTTCTTAATAACAACGATGGAACGTACGATGGGATTTTTAAACGAAACAAAGAAAAAGAATTTGTTTGTTGATATTTATGACTTTGATTTAGTAAATCCTGATGTAAAACTTATGGAAGAAATCCTTCTTAAGAATCAAGATGTTGATGGCATTTTTACATTCTCGGATACGTTAGCGTTTGCTGCAATGAATATCTTGCAACGGATGGGTAAAAAAATACCTGAAGATGTCGCGCTCATCGGATTTGATGATATTCCTTATTCAAATTGGGTTATCCCATCGATATCAACCATACATCAATCGGTGAATCTCATGGGAAAACAAGCATTCATCAATTTAACGAAACTCATTCGTGGGGTTGAATTAGAAAGCTTACATGATATTATTGATGTGAGTTTTGTAGAAAGAGAAACGACAAAGAAAAAAGAGTAGAAAATTTTTCTACTCTTATTTTTTATGTCTTAAAATCATCGCAGATAAAGGTCCAAGCTTTGGTTTAATATAATATGGAAATTGATTTGTTTGTCTTTTTACGGTATGGAGTTGAACGCCATTATATTGATTACTTCCAAAGTAAATGTCTTTATCACTATTTAATATTTCTTCATATCTTCCATATTTAGGAACACCAATTTCATAAAATTCATGGACATTTGGTGTCATATTCAAAATTACAACCAATGTTTCCGTATCACTTCTTCTAATAAATGCATATACACTTTGTGCTTCGTCATCTACGATTGACCATTCAAATCCTTTCGGATCGTGATCGTATTGATAAAGTGCATCATGGTGACGATAAACTTGTGCTAAATCTCTAAAATATCGATTAGCCATTTGATGCGCTGGAAAATCAAATAAATTCCAATCTAACTCTTTTTGGAATGCCCATTCAGAAAACGATGCAAACTCTTGACCCATAAATAACAATTTCTTACCAGGGTGTGTCATCCAAAGTGTTAGTAATAAGCGCCAATTTGCAAATTTTTGGAAATAATCACCAGGCATTTTATTAATTAAGCTTCCCTTCATGTGAACAACTTCATCATGAGAGAAAGGTAACACAAATTGCTCATTAAAGGCATAAACTAGACCAAATGTGATTTTATGATGATGATATTTCCGATGGATTGGATCTTCTTTAAAATATCTTAGCACATCATTCATAAATCCCATATTCCATTTATAGTTAAATCCAATTCCGCCCATATCCACAGGGTGAGTCACATGTGGAAAATCTGTGGAATCTTCAGCCATAAATAGAATCCGGTCATCTTTTCCAAATAGATGATAAGAAATTTGACGTAAGAAATTAATGGCATCCGTATTAGTGCCTTTTTCACGATTGCCTAAATAATAAATTAAATTCGAGACAGCATCGATTCTAAATCCATCGACATGGAAATAATCGACCCAAAAATTTAAAGCAGATAACATAAAACTACGGGTAATCCCTTTAGAGAAATCTAAGTTATCGGTTCCCCAGGTGACATTTTCTCTTCTGTCTTTATCATTAAATTCATAGAGTGGTGTCCCATCAAAAAAGGATAAGCCATGGGCATCTCGGCATATATGACCTAAAACCCAATCTTGAATAACTCCAATCCCCGCTTGATGCATCCGTTCAACAAAATACATAAAATCTTTAGGAACACCATAACGAGATGTAGCTGCAAAAAATCCAGTGCCTTGGTAACCCCAAGAGTCATCAAGTGGATGTTCATAGACTGGCATCAATTCAACATGCGTAAATCCTTGGTCTTTGACATATTGAATCAGTTCATCAACGACTTCATTATAAGGCTTAAATCCTCCAAATTTACGACGCCAAGATCCTAAATGCACTTCATAAATTAAAAGAGGTTCTTGATAACTTTTCTTCTTCGTGTAAAACCATTCTTGATCATGCCATTCATAACCTTTAATATCATAAACCTTTGATGCATTCCCAGGTCTCACTTCCGCATAATATCCATAAGGATCAGCCTTATACAAAATACGACCTGAATGGGTATGAATTTCATATTTATAGGTTGCCCATTCATAATTTCCGGGAATCTCTATACGATATATTCCAGCATGATGAATTCTCGTGAGCACATGTTTCCATCCTTCATATTGATTGAATTCTGCAACCAAACGGACTTCTTTTGCATTCGGGGCATATACCGTAAATTCGGTAGCATAAATTTCACCGTGTTCTCTTAATAAGTGCGCACCAAAAAATTCATAACTGTTACTCGAACGACCGAGTAAAAATTCATTGACATCATGATCACTAATGGGTCGCATATTCTACTCTCCTTTATTTTTTGATATAGACAATATATATTCCCGGATGGTCCACGTAAATATGTTGTTCTTCACTTAAAACATGTTGGGAAGGAAATAACAATTTCCCTTCATGAAGTGGAAAACGTTCAATGGATGCATAGGGTTTAATATAATGAATCAATTTATAACGATTGGTTTCAATCGTATAAATGATAATGTTTTGTTCTCTTTCAACCGTCACTTGATCGACATATTCGGTTTGGCGATATGCACGATACTTCTTACGAATAGAAAGCAATCTTCTTAATTTTTTGACACCTTCTATGTGTGTATTCCAATGAATTTGATTAATTTCATCAGGACTATTATACGAATTTTCAACACCCTTTTTAGAGCGATAAAACTCTTGACCAGCATGATAGAATGGAATCCCTTGGCTGATTGCAATCACATGGTTGATAAAATCTTGCGCAATCTTAAATTCAGGTTTTTCGAATCCACAACTCAATAACATCTTATCATAGAATGTTAAGTTATCGTGACATTCCACGTAATTGATCGATTGATTCGGTGATAAAAACAGATGAGGTGAACCAATGAGTCCATCCATCGCTTTTTGTGTTAACGCTAGATTGCCAGTTGCATAACCACATCCTGGGCCGTGTAGTTCTCCTTTGAATGTATTACGATAAAAATCATTAAAATGCGCATAACCCATGAAGGCTTGATGATTTTGCATATTTGATCTTAGTCTTGGTGGGACTTCTGTAATCATATTCCAACCTTCACCATAAAGCATGATGGATGGATTAATTTTCTTTAATGCTTTTTCAATTTCAAGCATAGTTTCAACATCCAGTAAGCCCATCAAATCAAATCTAAAACCATCAATCGAAAAGTTTTTGGCAAAATGAACCAAACTATCAACAATCAGTTTTCTAACCATATAGTTTCTAGTTTCAACATCATTTCCACAATAAGAAGCATTCGTCATTTTATGTTTACTATCATGACGATAAAAATAACCAGGAACTAAATCATCATAAGGATAATTTAAGTATTCATACACATGGTTATAAACCACATCCATGTTAATTCCTAATCCAAGCTGATGAGCTTCATGAATGACTTTTTTAAAGCTATTAATACGTTCATAAGGATCATCAGGATCGGCACTATAAAAACCGTCAATCGCGAAATATTGTTCGGGATTGTATCCCCAATTATATTTTTTATCTTTATGTAAGTCATCAACGCCACCAAAATCAAAAACTGGTAATAACTGCAAGTGTGTCATGCCTAATTTCTTAATGTAGCCTAATACACTTGATTTTAATGTCTTACTATACTCGGTTAAACCTAAGAAAGTCCCTTTGGATAAAACATCTAAACCAATGGTCATATCTCTCACATGACCTTCATAGATGACAGCATCCACATAATTTTTTAACTTTATCGGTGTTGGTGCTAAATCGAATGTATCCATAAAATCAATGACAACACTATGATTACTTGTAGATGCTAAAGTATAAGGATCTTTTACTTCTTTATATGTGTCAGTTAAACGTACTTTGTAAAAATAAGGTTTATTTTTTTGATCCCCATACACATCAATTTCCCAAATGGGCTCAAAATAATTCATCACATATTCATCATCACCAAGCACTAAAATTATTTCAGATGCCACAGGTGAAAATATTCTAAAAATCGTGTGATCTGGATGATAAATCACACCGAGTTTGCCATCATAACGATATTTATGTTCAAATGCTTTCGTTAATGTCACGACACCAATTTCAAGTGGATATGGTTGGTCATTAATCCAAATCTTATCATTCATTTGAAAATTAATCGGTTTATCTAAGGCAAAAAACTGGTTAAAACCATCGTTTTTTACCCAGTTTACTTGATGATCTAAAATCGAGATTTGGTATATATAGTCATAACTTTCAACACGAATCAATTGAAAATCATCGATAAATGCTCTCATTTAATATGCTCCTTTGTTGTATCAATGATGATGGGTTGGTTAGAAAGCTTGATCTTTCCATCTTTGACGATCACACTTGATTCATCGATGAAATTGGTATATTCTCCATCAATTAATGGTACTTTAACATCAATTTCATTTTCTAAATTGAAAATGCCAACCATAAATTGATTTTGATAGGTATATGAGAGCACAGCAACTCCCACATTGTGGTGCATATGATAGTTTCCATCGATGAAGAGTGGTTGTTTTTTAAGTTTTGCAAGTCTTTCAATATATCTTTCAACGGAATGCTCTTTGTTCCATGGCACTAAATCATCTTCAAATAGATCTGGACGATGACTAATCTCATGTTCCATGCCTGCATAAATCATTGCAGGACCTTTAATGAAGAAATTTAAGGCGAGCATTTGCATAAAATGGTGATGATCTCTCACCATACTTCTCAAACGCACTTGGTCATGGTTTTCAAAACTGCGGAGTTTAATATAATTTTTCGGATATACGACTTCTTGTCTAAAAATTTCTTCGAGCCATCTGGATAGTTTTTGTGGATCTTTTAAGTAATCCCCCATGTAGTCAAAAATATCATAATCATAGCACATATCAAATGCTTGATACATTTCAGAGTCACTCATGCATTCATAACCCATGTCGCGAATATATTTGATAAAGGAAAAATGAACAGATTCTGTGAGCCAAATCAAACTTGGATTAACCTTATCCACTGCTTTTCTGGCTTCAATCCAAAAATCGATCGGTAATAGTGGGGCAACATCACATCTGAAACCATCCACCATTTTTGCCCAATAGACTAAAACATTCGTTAAATAATCCCATACTTCATGTTTTCTAAAATCGAGATCGGTAATATCGCTCCAATCACCCACGCGATTTGCAAATTCACCACTCGCGTTTTTATAAAACCAATCGGGATGATCTTTCACTAAAACGGAATCTCTCGATGTATGATTGAAAACAATATCAATCATCACTTTCATCCCACGTTGATGCGCTTCAAAAATTAAGTTTTGGAAATCTTCAAGAGTTCCTAAATCCTCATGAATGGCATAATAATCAACGATGGAATAAGGACTGCCTTTAGAACCTTTTCGAGCCAATGCTCCAATTGGATGAATGGGTAATAAATATAAGACATCCACACCCATTTTTTTAATGCGATCTAAATCCTTGATTACACCTTTGAAATCTTGAGTTTTACTATGTTGTCTTGGAAATACCTGATAAAAGGTATAAGAACGAATGCCTAAATCGGTTTGTTTAGCCATATAAATCCCTCACTTTTAAAATTCTATTTTTCTTAACTTCCAAATATCATCATTATATTGTCTGATCGTACGATCCGATGTGAAATAACCAGAATTTGCGATATTCATGACGCTCATTTGTAGCCAGTGTTCTCGATCTTTATAAGCCTCATTCGCTTTTTCATGTGCTTCAACATAACTATTAAAATCCTTCATCACTAAGAAGTAATCACTATTTAATAAATTATTTAAGACATAATCAAAGTGTTGTGGATCTGGATGAAGATTGCGAATAAATTGGAATGCCTTTTGAAGTCTAACATCGCGGTCATAAATTTCTCGTGGCATATAGCCATTATTTTGATAATGTTGTGTCACTTCTTCAGATGTTAATCCAAAAATGAAGGCATTTTCTTTACCAGCAAAATCAACGATTTCAACGTTAGCTCCATCTAATGTACCAATCGTAATCGCGCCATTCATCATAAACTTCATATTACCAGTTCCGCTTGCTTCTTTGGTTGCTGTTGAGATTTGTTCAGATAAGTCAGCGGCTGGCATTAAATATTCCGCATAAGTGACGTTGTAATTTTTAACAAAAACAACTTTTAACTGATTATTCGTTTCTTCATCGTGATTGACAATGTCAGACACGCGATTGATAATTTCAATCACTTGTTTTGCCATAAAATATGAAGGTGCTGCTTTCGCCCCAAATATAAAGCTATGGGGGACGTAGTTCTTTTTAAATGCTTCATCATATTTTAAACGTTGATAAACATAGATGATATGTAAAATATTCATCAGTTGGCGTTTATATTCATGTAATCTCTTCACTTGGATATCAAAGATGCTATGCACATCAAGCTTGATGCCTTCTTCTTTAAAAATCTTATCTGCAAGTGCTTGTTTTTTAGATAACTTCATCTTGTCAACTTGATCTAAAACCATGTGATCATTTTTAAAATCTTCAAATGCCTTTAATTCCATCAAATCATTACGCCATGAAGATCCGATTGTCTGATCCAAAAGATTTGTGAGTTCATGATTCGTATGGATGAGCCAACGACGATGGGTAATACCGTTTGTTTTATTATTAAACTTATGCGGATAAAGCTTATAGAAATTTTTCATTTCGATATGCTTTAAAATTTCTGTGTGTAATGCAGCAACCCCGTTGACACTAAATGAACCATAAATACAAATGTGTGCCATTCTCACATGGTTCGTTCCAATCAGCTGCATCATATAGATTTGTTCATCATTGAAATTTCCATTTTGTTTTAATTCAAGAATGAAACGACGATTCATTTCATAAATGATTTCATAAATTCTTGGGAGTAGATTTCTAAAGATTTGTTTGTTCCACTTTTCTAAAGCTTCAGCTAAAATTGTATGGTTCGTAAATGCACAAGAACGCGTCGTAATATCCCACGCTTCATCATAACCCAAATGCTCTTCATCCATCAAAATACGCATCATTTCTGGAATGACTAAGGTTGGATGTGTATCATTAATTTGGAATACATAATATTCAGGTAATGTTCTAACATGTCTTCCTTGATCTTTATGTTCACGAATAATGGATTTAATCCCTGCAGCACTAAACACATAGGATTGCATTAAACGTAATGTTTTCCCATCTTCTGTCGAATCATCTGGATATAAGACATCAGAAATTCGTTTTGAATACTCTAAATAATAATCAGATTGTACATGTTGACGTTCAGATGGGACAGTCTTCCATAATCTTAAGCCAGTGACAACGCCATTTTGGTCACCTACGATTTTTACATCATAAGGGATTGCTTTAATCCATTGTGGATTAATCAGTCTCGTATGTTCAACATAGCCAAATAATGGGATATCGATTGCTAAATCTTCTCTTTTTTCTTCCCAAATGAAAGGTTGTTCTAACCAAGGATCTGGTGATTCGACTTGTTTATAGTCTTTGATATCTTGAATAAAGAAACCATGTTGATAACGTAAACTATTCCCATAAAGTGGAAGATTTGTTGAAGCCGCAGAATCTAAGAAACAAGCAGCAAGCCTTCCTAACCCTCCATTACCTAATCCAGCGTCTACTTCAGCTTCTTCAACTTCATTTAAATCAATGCCTAAGTCATTAAAAGCATCTTTTACGACATCGTAATGACCACTATTTTGAAGATTATTGGTAATCAAGCGACCCATTAAAAATTCCATCGAGAAATAAATCGCTTTTTTCATATGATGCTCACGAATATGTTTGTCTGTTTTGATAAAATTTTCTTTCAGTGTTTCATCTAATAATTTTGCTAATACAGTATATCTTTGATAAACTGTTGAATCGTTTAATTCAACATGAAATTCATGTTTAAGATGATCAAGAAACGATTGTTTAAATGTTTCTTTATTTTGAAATGATTGTGTCATGTGTTTACTCCTTATAATAATGTACATTATTATTTTATCATATAACATTCAATCTCACTTTGAATCATTGACATAAAAAAGTGAAACCGCTTTTATATTGTCAAAAGAGACGTTATAATGTTCATTCGAACAACAAAATTTATCATATTTTCCCATCTTTTCGAATTTAAATACATTAAAATAACAAAAAAGAACACAGAACGTGTTCTTGAGTATGTCAGATATCAATTCTAAATGTTACCGTTTACATCAACACTTTTTGATTAGAAATCATCGACTTTGATAAACCTAAAATCATCATAAAAAATGGGGTGGTATAAAACATCGAATTTCCAAAAAATGAGGACACCAAATATCCAAAAACAATCATAAAGATTCCAATCTGTTCGTAGGTTATATTCTTTCTCAGATTCAAAAAATCAAGAAAATGAAAACCGATGGCACAACTATATATAATGAAACCAACGATACCGGTGGTTGCTGCAATCTGTATGAATTCGTTATGTGGCCGATCTTGAATAATGTCTACTTCAAGATACGCATTTTCTAAATTTTCAATCCCGTATCCAGTAACCGGTTTATCTAACATAAATTCAATACCATTAGTCCATAAACCCCATCTTCCTGAACCAGCACGATCAGCATCTTCTTTGTCTTCAATAATATCATCAATACCTTCCGATAAATGATTTGTCTCATTAGATAAAAAGCTGGACTCGAAATTCATAATCACTGAAATACCGATAAATAAAATAGTGATACTTATGGAATGAATCATCTTATTTTTCTTTAAAACAAACGTCATAATCATTAAAAATAATAATCCCATGCTAACTGCAATATATGGCCCAAATGAACCGTTTTCAATCAAAGCTACCACGAGGATTGAAAAGAGTATATAGCATATGACCTTATCAATATCAATCTTTGGTTTTCTGATCGATAAATAGGTTAAAGATAAAATCGAAATTACTAAATAATAACCCATATGATTGGGATTATAAAAAACTGTGCTCTTATGATAAAAGGTGAATATTTCATTAATGGATTCCATATTAACAATCAATAACACCCCAAGTATGGAGGCGACAGTGCCTAAAACTCTCAACAATCGAATGATATCTTTTTCTTTAAATAACAAGTATCCTAATCCAAAAAATCCACTATAAGAAAGATAACTTAACCATCCATCTTTACGATAATCCGTACCTAAAAATGATAATGCTTGATCGCTAGAAAATAGCGAAGAAATCAAACTCCATAATAAAAACAAAAGAAGGAATAGTTCTACTTTATGTTCAAAAACATAAATTTTTGTTGGTATTTTATTTTTTGATTTATTCCTTAAACTACTTAGGATAATGATTACTGTCATGATTATACCTAAATAGCCGATTTGTTGCATCAGCATATACCAAATAATGGTTAATCTCCCACTATTGAACATGAATGAAAATGCCGAACTTCTATCTAAAAATATACTTAAGATCATTAAAAAAAGTGGGATAACACTCCATATAATAAGTAAGTATAATGCGATTTTGCTCAATCTTTCTTTAGAGAAAAATTGAAAAAAATCATCTATATTTTTAATTGATCTAAAATCATCTAGCCATTGATGCTTTTTTCTTTTGCCAATTTGCATTTCGTTCCTCTATTTTTGAAATATCACTTTATATTCGAGACAAATTCCAGTCATTAAACCTTCTTTGATTGCGATATCATCTTGCATATATGCGTTTGCTTCTTCTTCATCTTCACATTTAAATACAACAATGCCAAACCCATGCATATCCTCTTTCATCGTTTTTCCAACGTGAATGATTTTACCAAGCTCAAAATCATTTTTAATTCTCAAAAAATGCTTTTCTATAATCTCTTCATCCTTTTTAGTCCAATTTTTTTCATCCCATAATCGTTTAGTTAATGTGAGTTTATAAAGATATGTTTTCATGAATAAATCTCCTCGTACCCCCATTATATCATGACTCGATTAACTTACTTTTTTCAACAAAAAAAAGACTAAGAATTTTCTTCTTAGTCTTAATGATTCGATTAACCTTTGGTTGCTCCAGCCATGATACCTTCGATTAAGTAACGTTGGAAGACCATATAAAGTGTTGCAATTGGGATACCTACAAAGAGTGCCCCAGCAGCAAATGCAGAATAATGTTGATAGTTCAAGTCATTAATAAACTTGAATAATCCAACAG
The DNA here is from genome assembly GCA_028690555.1 of Acholeplasmataceae bacterium. Lineage (GTDB taxonomy): Bacteria > Bacillota_I > Bacilli_A > Acholeplasmatales > Acholeplasmataceae > UBA6181. Next base: position 28,974 of record JAQVBA010000004.1, on the reverse strand, counting down.
CCAAGGTCCATTGATTGGTGACATCGTAATCCGCTGGAGCCCCTTCTGGATAGAATTGTAATAAGTAACCTGGAAGCATATAATCCATCCAAGGACCCATAAACATGGAGACAGCAACGAATGTTAAAATAGGAACAGCTAGTGGCAAAATGATTCTAAAGAAAATTTGTAGTTTATTTGCACCATCTATCATTGCTGATTCATCAAGATCCTTAGGAATTTGCGTTAAGAATCCCTTAATAAGCCATAAGTTACCGGGAATACTACCCCCAATATAGAGAATCGATAATGCAGTTGGTTTACCTAGAAGACCAAACTTCCAAAATAAGACATACATCGCGATAAGACCCATAAATGAAGGGAAAGCTTGTAAAACTAAGATGGTTAATAAGCCAGCTTTTTTGCCTTTAAATTGGAATCTCGCAAATACATAAGCTGCACCCGTAATTAAAATGGTACCGACAAACATATTGATCAGTGCAATCTTTAATGTGTTCCAATACCATTTTAAGTAATTGGTTTCATTAAATAAGTATTTGAATGCTTCAAATGATGGATTATCTGGCCATAATTGGTTTGGAATGTTACTTCTCAAATTCGCAAACGCCATACCGAAAATGTAGATCACAGGAACAATAACAATAATCGCAACTAATGTTATTTCACCATAAATGAGGGCACGACCTAAGAAATTTTTGGGACTAAACACATTTCTTAACGCCTGTTTAGACACATTACGGCGTTTTTCTTTACGCATGTAATGAATAAAACCATAAATTGGGATTAATCCAATGAGTCCAACGATAATACCTTCATATCCTTTTTTACTTGCATAGTCTACAACAGTTCCTTGATGAACGAGCCATAATAGAATGACACCAAAAGATATGAGTAAAGTCTGAAGTAAGTTATTAGATAAAGAAATATATAGTAATACCGCTATAGGTATAAAGACTAAATAAGCAAGTAAAACAATCAGTGAATCAAACAAGATACGTTTACTAACCACTTCAAAGCTAAAAAGATTTCTCACTTCTTCATCTACAACACCTGGTGCATTATCCATTTTCATGAAATGTATGATGCCATAAATTGGGATGAGCGCGATCAATCTCGCTTTTGTCCCTTCAATTCCTTTTTTCTTTGCAATGTCATAAGCAATACCTTGGTGCACAACAAGGGCTAAAACGATAACATAAGAAATTAATATATATTGGAATGTTGTCATGGCTTAGTCCTCCTGGAATGCTCTAGTTCGTGATAAATTCCATGCTGTAAGTGATCCCACAAATAGGAATATTAGAACTGAGAAGACGGATGCCATGTTGAAAATTGAATAATCAACTGTCAACTTATACATCCATGAAATCAAGATATCTGTATCTCCAGCAAACCCCCTGCCGGCATGTCCGGCATTCGGTCCACCACCTGTAATAAAGTAGATGACCCCGAAGTTATTAAAGTTCCCCGAAAATGTCATAATTAAAATGGGTGCTGTTGAATATAATACAAGTGGCATGGTAATCTTTGTAATCTTTTGCATACCCGTTGCTCCATCAATATCAGCAGCTTCATAAAGTGTTGAGTCAATGGCAGTCATAATACCAGTCATAAGTGCCATAAAGTATGGGAACCCTAGCCAAATATTAACGACAACTAGGGTTGTTCTAACAAAGGTTGAGTTAAAGGAATTACTAAACCATTGAATGTTATCTGCACCTAAATAAAAGAGCCTATCGATACCTGAGAGTGAAGAGAAATCAACTCCAAGCATACCTAAGTTGTTTAAGATTGTATAAACGCCTATATCCTGTAGGAATGTATTAATAAAGCCATTTTCATTAAAAATAACTGAAAATACCATTTGTGATAATAAGGCAGGAATTGCCCAAGGCAAAATCAATATAGTTCGCCATAATTTTCTAAACACAACACGTTCACTATTTAAAATAAGTGCTTGGATAAATCCACCGAAGAATACTGTAAAGGTTGACAAGATTGCCCATAAAACTGTCCATAATAAGACACGCCAAAAGGCTTGTCCAAAGGAAGCTCCAAGTCCTGATGTAAAATTAAAAAGCGCTAGAAAGTTTTTAAATCCTACCCAATCAAAGGTGTTCATCATCGATTCATTCCCTGAAATACTAGTAAATGCAATGACAAAACCAAATGCAATCGGCATAATCGAAATAAATGCTAAAACAAAGATAGCAGGAGATAAAACGATATATTCAAATCCGGATTCATAAACATCTTTAAAATACTCTTTATCATTAACAACTTCTTGGTTTAAACGCTTCTTCTCACTAATCTTATACGCATCACGAATGCTCCAGAAACCAAAGATAAAGAAGAATAATGACAAGATGACTCCAATTAAACCTTCTAAGAGTAGCATCGTTGAAACGTGTCCTTGAATTGGAATGGGTTCTAAAATCGTCACTTTACCAATCAAGTTAAATGGAGAGCTTTGCGTTCCAATCATCGCATCATTTAAAGCAGCATGACCCGTGAAATTGACTTTGTGTGCAACACCAAGTGTTCCAACAGCCCAATAGCCTCTTACAAAAAGACCCGCATTATCATAGAAGAAATTATTATAGTCTGTTCTAAATTGATCTCTTAATTCTGGATTTAAATCTAAATAGACCCTAAGCATTAAGCGCGTATAATCATTATTATTATATTCGTTCCATGCATAAGAATAAGTATAGAACATGGCTTGTCTAAAGTTAACAAAAAATGGTGTTTCCAAATATTGCAAGCGAACTGAATTATACATGAGCCCAGCTTCATAGTATTCGAAAATCTCATTATTTTTTACATAAATCGGTCCTTGAACATTCACTTTTGTTGGGGAAGTGACAGATTCAAGTTGTTCAGTCGAAATATTGATGTAAACATTAATACCACCATCAGCAGCTCTAACATACAAACTAGAACCGCTTTTGAACACCTCACCACTCTTGTTAAATGGCGTGAGTCCATCAGTACTTAATAACACATTACTTTCATTTAAAACCCCTGAGAGTGGTGTTGTTTCAATGTATTCTTTTTTATTGCTTCCGTCTTCTAATGTAATATTTCGTTCAACATAGTACAATCCTTGACTATCTTTAAAAAGATTTTGTTTTCGGTTGATATGAACGATCCCAGTTTCATCAAAATCATCTTGCAAAGTGATCTGATTGGTTAATAGATTCGTATAGGTAATTGGATTATTTTCTTGTAAATCACGAGCTAAAAATGCAACAAATGCAGTTTCATCTAGTTGATCAGCACCGCCAATTTCAAGCAAGTAATCTTCAAATGGCTGATAGCCACCATCACTTAATGAGTTTTCAAAATATTCTGGTAAAAATCCTTCTTGAACCCAATTATCACCAAAATTTTTACCAGGTAATTTATCATATGCATCTTTCTCTATGAAATAACTACCTGTTAATAATTCAATTAAGATAAACCCCACGAAAAAAATAAAAAAGAATAAGGCTTTGAAATATTGCCTATTGAAAAGTTGACCTAGTCCCCATACTAAGCCTGACAAAATTGCTTTTAACACACTCATAAACTTCATGTTGCCCTCCATAAAAAACTATAAACGAGGGCGGCATTGTTTTTAACAAGCCGCCTCATCTTTAGTTTGAATTTAAATCAACGAATGATTAACTAGCTAAACCAGCTAATGTACGATAAGATTTTTCTGCATCAGCAACTGCGTCTGCAACTGCCTTACCATTATTCCAAACATCAATAACCATTGTTTCGCCTGGTCCCCAATAATATGTAACTTGAGGAATGACTGGCATTGGAACGGATGTTTCTAATTGTTGTGACATTGCTAATAACTTCGCATTATCACTAACACCTTCGATATTTGCAAGTAGATCTGATTTAAGTGCTGGTAATTTCTTCTTGAATTGATATTGAAGTTCCATTGCGATATCAGAATTTAAGAATTCAACAAACTTAATGGCATCTTCTTTATTTTCTGAATACTTGTAAACAGCTGCAATAATTGCACCAGCAAATGTTTGTGTAGCTTCGCCATTAATCGTTGGCATTTGAGCAACTGCGTAATTTACACCTGCTGCATCATAAGCTTCCATGTTCCATGGACCAGCAATGATATAAGGAATTTTACCTTCTTCAAAGTTTGTTCCACCAGTCACTGAGTTATGGTTACCTGTACCAGTTGTTAATGGTTTAAGTTCAGTAATCATCCAAGTTAGTGCGTCTGCTGCATTGACATAACCAACGGCAGAAGGATCATTTAATTCATCACCAAATGGATAGAATCCAAATGCTGAATAAATGTGTTGATTGAAATAACTATCTGCCCAATGGCTTGATATTGCAAGACCGAATAAACCTGCTTCAGCATTCGTACGGCCAGAACCATCTGCTGCAGCTTCAGCATTCCATGCAGCAACTTCAGCTAATAAAGCTTCGTAAGTTGTAGGAACAGAAGTCACTAAATCAGTGTTGTAATATAAGCCAACGGATTCAACACTCATTGGAACACCATAAACTCTTTCAACAGCATTTGGAGATGCTGGATCGAAAGATTTAGCAATTTCGTCATAAGTTAACGTTGCAATGCTCATACCAAGTTCATGTGCACGTTCGTTTAATAATGTTTGAGTCGCAGCTGGAAGTGGATAAACTAAATCTTCTAAAACCGCTTGAGCCATATGGTCATGTGGGAATTGGAAGACGTCAGCACCATTACCAGAAGGACCGAAAGTCTTTAATAATTCACGTGAATCAACTGAACCCATGTGTTGATGTTCAACAACGATATTTGGATATAATTTGTTAAATTCAGCAATGACTGCTTCCATATATTCGCCATTTTCATCATCAATCCAAACACGGATTTTTGATTTTTGAACGAATGTGTCACCGAAGTCAATAAGTTCGCCTTCATTTTTAGGTCCACATGCAACAAGTGCAAATGCAGCTAGTAATACAACTAGTACTGTTAATAATTTTTTCATGATTGGACCTCCTATTCCTTAACGACACGGAAGATGAATGTCTCTTGAGTGACATTACCCCACTTGTCGCTGACTTGTAACATAATTGTGTAGTCGCCTTCTTTTGCTGTATTCAATACCGAGAAATCACCTTTTGGTACGAATACGAATGAAGTTAAATCGCCATCACGATCATCAGTTGCTCTAAATCTTGGGAATGAGTTTTGATTGAATGGAACACCCCAAGCAACTTCAATAATTCTTTCAGATGCATCTTTACCTACGATATTTGTTGGTGAAATGAATTGAATTTCTGGAGCTTCAGTATCCATGGCAAGCATAATGGATGCTTTAACATTTAATGTTGCTACACGTACTGGAGCATCATATTGTTCAGCAGGAGCATCAATGTCTTTCCAAGCTTCTACTTCATCTTCAAATACGATTGAATCCACGTTATTTGGAATTACTAATGGACGGTTTGTAGCAATGAATTCATCATTATCCCATGAACCTCTTGTCCATTTGTATTCAAAATTAGTAAATGGATCCGTCACTGAAACATTGAATGTCACTGAGTAAACAAGTGTATCGCCAACTTGAGTTGCAGTAAACGCTTCAAGACCAGGAGTCCATCCGTTACCTGTAATATTACCAGCAAGACTAATTGCTGCACCTTCAGGTGTATTTTCAGGAACTGTAACATTAATAGTCACTGAAATTTCTTTTGCAACTTCTAATGTTTCATCTGGTTGATTCAAGTTGAAGAATAATTCGTAATTCTTAGTGTTATCCATTTCATCTTCTAAAATGACAACGAATTGATTCAATGTTGTATTAGATGATGCAAAGTCAACTCTTTCAATTGCAAGTGGCGTAGTTGAACCTGTTTCATACACTTTGAACCAGCTTTCAATAATAGCTCTTGCTGCATCTTTATCATCTGCTGTTGGATATGGAGAAGCAATTGGAGCACTTGTCTTCACAATAATAGTTTGTGGATCAACTGCATAAGTACCACTCATTTCAGCAGCATCAAATGCCATTAACTTAAATGAGAATGCTTCTTCAGCAAATGCTGCGTAATCATTATAGAATACGTTATCACCTGCAGTGTAAGCATCACCTTTACCAACGACATATGCAATACCAACATCACCAGCAACAGCTGCGCCTGAATCATCAAGCTTCACATCGCCAGTTTTCTTTGTTGCATCATCGCCAGCATAAACTAATAAACCGGCACCTGCTGCATCCGCAGATAGCATTAATGCTTTAACATCTAATCCAGCAGCTGTTTTACCAGCATTTGTCATTGGATATGGATCGCCCCAACTTGGTGCGATATCAACCCAACCCCATGCATGGACACCAAGTTTTTCTTCATATGCTCCTGTTGAGTCATAATAAATCACAAGCATATTTAATTTATCTGGTTGAGCAATATAATACCCTGGATGATCATCACTAGTGACTGCACCTTCAAATACATAAATGTGCGTTGTTTCACCTTCTACAATTGAATTCGGAGCAATCTTCACATCACCAGTTAGTTTAGCATCCCAATTTGGGCCTGCACCACCTGGCCATAGGACGGCAATAAATCCTATTTCAACATCAATTGGAATATCGTTGTATTCCCAGTATGCACCGAAATCATCGAGTCCATCATAAACTTTACCTGCGGCAGGTCCGCCCCAAGCCCATGAACCGAGTTCAGTATAGTCTTCATCCCAAGCTTTGAAATGAATAACTACGTTTCCTGTACCTTCTCCTTCTGCAAATGCACGAACTCCGAAGAGACCGAATGCTGCAACAAGTAGAAGAACTAATAATACTTTCTTCATTGTTTTCCTCCTTAATAGTTAAAGATGGTAATCATCTTGACAATTTCATCTTATCATAGATAAAGCAAAAATGTAAACGCTTTAGAATTCTATCAGTGTGATACCGTTTTCTTTTTGAAATCGCTATCATTAAAATAAGAATTCCCGTGTCAACATGGTATATTAAACTTGAGGAGGTTCATTATGAAAAAACTAGTCGCATGGGTGCTTTTACTGTTTATAACGCTTGGATTTGGCATCACAACGTTAGCAAGTACGCTCCCTACCCATTTGGTTGTTCATTATTACCGTTATGATGACAACTATGAAAACTTTAATTTCTGGCTATGGCCAAAAGCTCCAAAAGATGGAGGTGGTGTTCAATTTGATTTCTCCATAGAAAACAAAGATGAACACGGTGTATTTTATGAAGTCAATTTAACTGAAAGCTATCCCAATTTCCCAGAAACGACCCAAGTAGGTATCATTATTAAGCAAGGTGGATGGGAGGGATATCGTGAAGTGGGTGGCGATCGCTTTATTGATCTAACAAATATCGAAATCATCGATGGAAAGGCTCATGCTTATTTTGTTGAAGGAGATTTAAGAATCGGTACTTCTACTTCTGATTTAGCAAATCATATTCCTGATTATCGAGCAAAGATCCTTAGAAGTTATTTTGATGAAGATGGACGTATTATCACCGTTGTTTCTGAAATTCCTGAAGCTTTCCAAATATTTGAAAGCGATGTAGAAATTTACAATGGTATTCCTACAACACGAAGTTTTGCCATCGAAGTTGAAAACTTGGATATTCAAAAAACGTATAAAGTTGTTGCAACCTATCCAGATAATCGTGTCTTAGAAAAAGTTGTATCCTTAGAAAATCTTTATGATACACCAATGTTTGAACAAGCTTATACGTATACTGGTACGCTTGGAGTCTCATTTGATAATAATCAAACCATCTTTAGATTATGGGCACCCCTTAGTGAAAGTGTAACCTTAAATTTATACAACCAAGGACATCCAAATTATGATAATTCTGGAAGTGAGCATTTAGAAGAAACACCTTATGAAACCCATGAGTTAAACCAAATTGAAAATGGTGCATGGGAAATCAAACTAGATGGTCATCTTCATGGCAAATACTATACATTTAGTGTCACCAATGATGGCAATACTTATGAAGTCACAGATCCTTATACCTATTCCACAGGTGCAAATGGACTTCGTGGCATGATTGTTGATTTTAGTCAATTAAATCCTGAAAACTGGACATATAACAGCCGTCCGGATACGATTACAAATTTAACAGATTATATAGTCTATGAACTTCACGTCAGAGATTTAACGACGCACAGTTCATGGAATGGTCATGAATCCTATAGAGGAAGATTTTTAGGTCTTACTGAAAAAGGTACCACTTTTTCAAAAGATGGAAAAACTGTAACTACGGGTCTTGATCACATTGTTGAACTAGGCGTCAATGCCGTTCAACTTCTCCCTATTTTTGATTTTGGTTATGTGGATGAAATTGAAGCTTATGAGAACCCAAACTATACGAAAATATTTAACTGGGGTTATATGCCTTATCACTTTAATACACTAGAAGGTTCATATGCAACAAATCCATTTGATGGTGGCACCAGAATTAATGAATTTAAACAAGTCATTCAAGCATTTCACAATGAGGATATTAGAGTCATTATGGATGTTGTCTATAATCATACCGGTGAATCTCAAACCTCGAATTTCCATAAAATCGTTCCTGGTTATTATCATAGACTGACAAATGATGGAGGATTCTCTAACGGTTCTGGTACGGGTAATGAAACAGCTTCAGAACGATCGATGATGCAAAAATTTATGGTGGACTCAGTCTTATTCTTAGCCAATGAATATAATCTTTCTGGTTTTAGATTTGATCTTATGGCGCTTCATGATGTTGAAACCATGAATTTAATTAAAGAAAAGTTATATGAAATTGATCCAACGATAGTTGTTTATGGTGAACCTTGGATGGGTGGTACTTCTCAAATGGATTCATCCATCTCAGCCAACCAACAAAACTTATCTAATCTAAATCATGTCGGCGCATTTAATGACCACACAAGAGATGCAGTCAAAGGTTCTGTGTGGACAGCAAACGAAGGTGGATTTGTTCAAGGTAAAGTCAATGATGGCATCATCCAAAAAGTGAAATATGGGATAGTAGGTGGAATTTCATATCCTGGGATTACTGAAGTCTCAACATTTGCAGAAACACCAGATCAAACCATCAATTATGTCACTGCTCATGATAATAATACCTTATACGACAAATTAAAACTTACCGGTGTATCTAATACATATATTCGCGATATGCAAATTCAAGCAAATGCCATCATTTTAACGGCTCAAGGAATCCCATTTATTCATGCAGGTGCTGAAATGATGCGTTCAAAACCTCTACCTACCGGTGGGTTTGATCATAATTCCTATGAATCACCTGATGATGTCAATCAACTAAGATGGGATCGAAAAGCCGATTATGTCGATGTTTTTGAATACTATAAAGCACTTATTCAAATTAGAAAAACCTATGATCACTTTAGAATGACCGATGCATCAAGCATCAATACACGTCTTTCATTCTTAGAAACAGATAGTGGTGATCAAGCGGTTGCTTTTAAGATTGCTGGTGAAAATGGAACTCCTGATCTGATTGTCATCCATAGTGCAAATCCAAAATCAGGATTAACTTTAGTTGATCTTGATCCAGAAAAGTTCTATCGAATCTTAACCACTGCAGAAGGTCCAACCTTAGATCACGGTGAAATTATTTCTGGCATTGCTTTTGCATTAAGTCACACAACCACTATTTTGGTTGAACAACAGCTTGCCGTTGGATTTAATCAAAAAGAAGTCATCGTTCCTGCTAAAAAATCTTATGATATCAACAGTAACTTGACAACACTCATTGAAGATGCTGAAATTGAATATCAAAGCCTCATTAACACAAAAATCCCAGCACGTTATACCGTCACCGTCAGAACGACAAAAGATGGTAAAGCTTCCATTGACTTCTTTACAGTCATTGTAGAGGGACGTCGATTCAATGTCAATCTTGTCAATAGAAAGGGAGGATACTAATCATGAGAAAAATTGTATTAGTTCCACTACTTTTCATGATTTCTATCCTTCTTTTTGGGTGTAACAGTATTTATGAAGGAGAGCCTATTGACGTTGATGTATTATTGATGGATGAAGTCATTGAAGATGGCTCAATTGAGGCTTATATTGTCATTCCATTTGAATTAACCATTAAAGATGAACTTACAGAAATTGCTTATTCTTCTGCAAGTCTAATCTATGAACAAAACTTTAATACCATTGGACAATCCCATAGGGTTTTAACCATCTATTTCTATTCAAGTGAAGAAGCCTTTGGAAATGAACAAAATGACTATGGTTATCTTACTTATGACGTTAATTTAAATGAAGATAATTTTGGATTAAAGCTCCAAGAAAATAATTTAATATTTGATAAATAAAAAAGGTGCCAAAGCACCTTCTAGGGAATTCCATTTAGGGATTCCTTTTTTTATGCAAAATACTTCTTTCCATAAAATAACATCACAAGCATGGCGATAATCCCCATTGAGAATTGGAACAAAACCGCACCAAATGCAGGTTCTATCATACCAACCACAAAGCCAATTAATGTGGGGACTCCCATGAGAAAAACTAAAAACTTTATGGATTGCAAATAATTCATAAAGTTGGAATAGCCAAATCTAAAAAGCTGTAAAATTAACCCAAGTAACACTAAATATAAGATATAAGTACCTAGAGTTGTGACTGTGTTAACCAAAACAGAATATAACACGATGTAACTGCCGAAACTTGCTTCAATTTGTGCACCAAATTCTTTGTAAGCAAGTGCTTTTTCTTCACCTTGCATCAAATCAAGTTCTCGAAAAGATAAAACATCGGTAAATCCTTGATAGTTACTTCCAATCATGTAATCGCCTTCAGCATTTTGATAGACGATTTTATCTTTGTAAAACAAGATTGTTTTTTGATCCAGTGCTTCTCTTCCTTCTTGTGCGTTAAATACAAATGTAATATCTAGATGAGTTAATATCGTTTCAGTATTTGTATTACACTCAAAAGTTCCACCTATAATGGTGCACTGATCAGGTAAATCCCATGTGGGTGTTTCTGCCATAAAACTTTCTTCAATGAAATCTAAGCGCCATCCTTGTTCAGATATAATTTTATAGTTTGATGGAAATATAGCAATGAAGCTTAGAATCACAAAATACAGGATGACTTTCCATGTTTTTTCATTAACATAGTTGAAAATATTTTTAAAATCAAACGAATACCTTAAATATTTGACTAGAAACATTAGGCATACACCTCAATATCTTCATAATCAATTTCGATAATCACAGTGCCAAAAGGTGCCATATCTTTTGAACCATAAACCACAGTACCGCCTTCAAAAGTCAGTGTATAAGCATCAGATGATAAATTATGAATAACGATAAGGGCTTGTTTTACATTTTCATCTTGATAACTTCTAATATAACCTTGTATTTGACCATCATTTCCACCATAAGGAAGATACTCATTACCAAACATTAAGGCAGGATGGTCTTTTCTAAATGAAATCATTGTTTTATAAACCATAAATAGTGATGTCTCATCAAGTTTTTGTTCTTCTAATGAAGGTGTTTCGCTATTTGCAGAATCGGGAAACCACGTGGTGTTTTTATTTTCATCACCCCATAAAAATGGGGTTCTTCTAAATTCATCATAAGCAATGCCATAACCTGGAACAATTTTCCCATCTTGACTATAATCTCTATATCCCTTCATTCCTAACTCTTCCCCATAGTAAATAAAGGGGCTACCTGGGAGTGTCAATAAAATTCTAGCTGCTAAAGCCAATTTATCAGGTTGATTGATAAAACCTTCAGTAGATGCTAAACGGTCTAGATCATGATTGGTTAAAAATGGTGAATCAATAAAATCAGGATCAACATCACGATAGTCTTCATATACTTTATGAAGATTTGATGCCAATAAATAACGGCTATTTAATCTCCCAACCTTCTCCCAAATTTGTTGGGCGGCATAGAAATTAAATGCTGAGTCAGAGCCAATATAATAATCCGCAACCATCGGGTAGAAATATTCAAATACTTCTGACACGATAAAACTATCCGGATAATTTTCTTTCATATGTTGATTCAATTCTAAAAGTAAAAAGGTATTATCAAAGGTTGGATTTGAACTTTCAATCAAATGCTTAGCCGCATCAATTCTAAATCCATGAACTCCTTTTTCCAAATAAAAATCCATGATTGATTTTACTTCATCGATGACTTCTTGATTTTGGAAATTCAAATCTTTCATTCCACCAACAAAAGATTCAAAAGCATTCCCATTTTGCCAAATATAATAGTCTCGATACGCCGAACTCGTTGAAGAGTTAGCATCTATAAACCATGGGTGTTGATCTGATGTATGGTTAATGACTAAATCGATGACGATTTTAATCCCTTCATCTTTTGCTGCCTCAATGAGCGATTCAAAATCATCCATCGTTCCATATTCGGGATTGATATCTAAATAATCTTTGACATCATAGCCGTGATAAGAAGGGGAAGGATGAATGGGTAAAAGCCATAAAGCGGTGACTCCCAAATCACTTAAGTAATCGAGATTTTCTTTAATCCCATTTAAATCGCCAATGCCATCATTATTGCTATCTGCAAATGATCTCACAAAGATTTGATAATAAATATCATGTTGTGGATTGGTCTCTTTTAATGAATCGTATGCATTAGGTTTGCATCCAACAAGCAATATAGCAAATCCAATCAGTAGAAAACCATATAATATCTTTTTCAATTATAAACCCTTCTTTCGCATGGATTCTGTACGGTTCATAAAATTCATTTTACCCACAGGTTTTTCTAAATCAATCACTTTTGTTTTAAAGATATAATCATGAATCGTTCTTGATGTTTTTTCATTAATAAAGAAGAATGCAATGACTAAGTAAAGTCCAAATGTTGCAAAACTAAGTGCCAACCGAAAGACATCACGAAGAATAATACGCCATAACTTCAAATCGTTGCCTTCTAGGTCTACAGTTTTAATTTTTTGAATACGTTTCCCAAAGGTTTGACCTCTTGAGAAAAAATGAGGTAAAACATAAAAAACAAATGCTGCTGTTACAGAAATAATATAAGGTAAAGCACGGATTTGTGTGCCTGTGAATAATGATAATATAACAAAAATCATGACACCTGATGTGTCAATCGCAAACGCTCTGACTCGTTTTTCAAATGAAGGAACCATCGTATACACCTCTTCTTCGTCTAAAATTATTATAGCATAGTTCAATTGTCAGAAAAAAAGAAAGACCATAGGCCTTCAGTTTACTCGATGACAATCAACATACAAGATGATGCACCTGTATTACCTGCTTTATCTGTAGCCTTATAAATAATTGGTTATATTCCGGGCGTTTCAAGATCGACTTCAGATAAATCGACTTCAATTTGACTCGTTATATCACCATCAATATTATCATTTGCAGATACACCATTTAAATAATCAGGCTCACCTCTACCCATATAATAAGTGATATCTTTAGCACCCGTGATATGAGGTGGGACTATATCTGGTTCTTTTTGACAAGCTATCAATGACAATAAACTAAAGGTAAATACCATTATCACTATGACTCGTTTCATTTCATCACTCTTTTCACATGATGTTGTATCATAAAACTCCCATTTTCATATGCTATAATAGTAATACATGAATAAGAGGTGCACATATGAAAGATTTAACTTGGTTAAAAAATGATTTAATTGCTCATCGTGGATTACATTCAAAAGATTTTAGTATCGTTGAAAACTCTATCACTGCTTTTAAAGAAGCCATCAATCACCATTATTCAATAGAATTTGATATTAATGTCTTAAAAGATGGAACGGTGATTGTTTTCCATGACAAAGACTTTAAAAGAATTTGTCAAAAAGACTTGAAACTATCCGATGTGACTTATGATGACATAAAGAATTTTAGACTCAAAGATACCAATGATCATATTCCAACACTTAAAGAAGTCTTAGAATTAGTTGATGGAAAAGTGAACTTATTAATTGAGCTTAAACCCCATGGCGATAACGAATTACTCGCTAAAAATTTCATGGAAATCATCGAAACATACAAAGGCAATTATGCCATATTCTCATTTCATCCCGGTATTGTAAAATGGTTTAAAAATAATCATCCAGAAATCATAAGAGGTCAAATCACAGAATATTTTAAATCAGATAATCACATGAAACCCTATATGAAATATTTGATGAAAACCATGTTTTTTAATCACTTCACAAAGCCTGATTTCATCAGTTATGGCATTCATAACCTACCCAATAAGTGGGTTGATAAAGCAAAGGAAAAAGGCATAACCGTGATTAGCTATGCCGCAAGAACTCAAGAACAATTAGATTTTGTTAAATCTCGCTATCATAATGTTGTTTTTGAACACTTCATACCTAAAGAAAAAAGCGATTCCTAATGGAGTCGCTTTTACTTTTTAGTCCATATCGACATCAAAATTTTCTAAGATATCTTTCTTTTCAATTTTGGCATCACCGTGTTTCGTGAAAAACATCGTGATGAATGCGACGGCTACAAAGAATGTTGCATAAGGGAATAACACCTTTTGGTGAATCGTATCCATTAAAATACCTGAAAGAATTGGCGTTAAAATTTGTGCTGCCATCGAGAAGGTATAATAATATCCTGTATATTTCCCAACGTTTGATCCTTTCGCAAGTTCTACGACCATCGGATATGAGTTGACATTAATTGTTGCCCACCCAATACCCGTTAATCCAAACACGATATACATCACCCATCCGGTATCTTTTGATAAGAAGAACACAGAGCCAAAGCATAATGTGAGTAAAATAATTCCTGCTAAAATCATCTTTTTACGACCAAATTTAGTTGATAATATCCCAATTGGAATGAAAGTTGCAATCGCTGTAACGTTTGCGACTAAAAGTGGAACAGTAAATGATGAAAGTTGTAAAATCTTAGGTGCATAATCTGAAACTTTTGTCATGACTGCGTTATAACCCATAAACCATAAGAACACAGAGCCTAAGATTAAGAAAAGTGAAATCTTTTTATCTCTTGGAAGTTCAGCCATGTCGTGAACTTCAGATTCATCTTCAACAAGATTATACTTGATGTCAAGTTCTTCTCTTTCTTTGACAAGTTTTGGTTCCTTGACTTTCCATAAGAAGAATGCAAGCACAAATAGCATAATGATACCCACTGTGATAAATGCCATTTGATAACTCACATAAGATTTACCACCTAAACCATAGAGCGTCATCATGATGAGTGCGGTAACACCAGCAGCGGATCCCATCAAATTAATGATGGCATTTGCTTTACTTCGAAGTGGTTTTGGTGTAACATCCGGCATTAAAGAAACTGCAGGAGATCTAAAGGTTGACATCGCAACTAATGCAATGAATAAAATCACGATGAACACAACAAAATTTGTTGGACTTTGAATCGTTTCTTCCCACGCTAAATTACTTAAATACGTATGATAATACCCATCTAAATAGGAAACATCAATGACAGATAATTCAGTTTTTCCTTGAAGTAAATCTTGCATCGGCTCTAATGTGTTATCTTGCCATGCATCAAATCTTTCTTGAGTAATATCACCAGAAAGTCGTTTAGCACGTCTTTCAAGTGTCATTTCTGTCATCATAAGTTGCCAAAATAGCGGTGTTTGTTTAATATCATCTTCCGTATCGACAATAATCTCATATTTATCAACGATTGCCGTTTCATTGATGCGATTGGTCTGAACATTATCAGAAAATGAAAGAGCAATAAATGCAAATGCTGCAACAATCGTTCCAACAATCACATATGGAGTACGTCTTCCTAATTTATGATTTGTTTTATCGGAAAGCGCCCCAAATAGCGGTAACATGAATAATGCTAGAACGTTATCTAATGCCATCACAACACCAGACCATGTTTGATTTAACCCAAATTTATCAATCAATATTTTCGTGATGATTGAATCATATGTTTGCCAAAAAATCGTAATAATAAAGAATGCAAGTCCTACATAAAACACTTTTTTATAGTCGAGTTTCATAGCGTTACCTCATCATCTTTCTATAAATTTCTTACTTGTTATTATAGCATGAAAAAGCCAAATTCATCCATGACAAAAAGGCGATGTCTCAATCGAAACATCGCCTTAAAGATTAAATGGATTCAAATCCTCTGGCTAAGGCTTTTTGATTAACTGGTAATAAACCTACCTTTTTTTCTCCTAGGAAATACTTTAAAGATTCCATAATGACTTCTTCTTTAAAAATATCTACCTTTTTCAAATATGCACCGAGCATCACCATATTCGCAACTTGAGGAACATCAAGTTCTTTTGCAATGTCATTCATTGGAATGCCATAAATGTGATGGTCATTTCCTTCAACATCGCCTTTTATTAAACTCTTGTTATAAAATAAGTTCCCGCCTGGTTTAACTTTATCACCAAACTTGGTAAGTGATGGTTCATTGAATACTAATAAATCATCAGATTTACTAAATACAGGTGAGTAGATTGGTTTATCACTAACGACGATGGAACAGTTTGCAGTTCCACCTCTCGTTTCAGGTCCATACGTTGGAACCCAAAGACTATAGAGTCCTTGCTTGTTTGCAGCATGTGCCATGAGTTGTCCGGTTAACATGACACCTTGTCCACCAAATCCTGCAATACGAATCGTTCTAATCATTTTTTTCAATATCCTTATAAACACCGAGTGGATAAATCGGGATCATGTGTTCTTTTGCCCAATCCAAAGCTTCTCTTGGCTTCATTCCCCAGTTTACCGGACATGTGGAAACGACTTCAATTAAAGTGAAACCTTTTTTCTCGATTTGATAAGTAAATGCTTTTTTAATGGCTTTCTTCGCTTTACGAATATTACCAATATCAGTTAATGCAACACGTTCAACATAAGCTGCACGATCAATGGTTGCAAACATTTCTGAAACATGCATCGGATTACCATGTTGAAGGGTATTACGTCCTTCTTGTGCAGTGGTTGCTTTTTGTCCTAACAGCGTTGTTGGTGCCATTTGACCACCAGTCATACCATAAGTTGCATTATTCGCCATAATGACTGTAATGTTTTCGCCACGGTTTGCAGCATGAATAGTTTCAGCAATCCCTATCGATGCTAAGTCACCATCACCTTGATAGGTGAAAACGACGTTATCTGGTAAAACTCTTTTCACACCAGTTGCAAGTGCGCATGCACGACCATGTGGTGCTTGTTGAAAATCACAATTAAAATATTCATAACTAAAGACTGAACATCCTACAGATGCAATCCCAACCGTATGATCTAATACGTTAAGTTCTTCTAATACTTCTGCGACAAGTTTATGTAAAATTCCATGGGTACAACCTGGGCAATAGTGGGTATTGACATCGGTTAAGCCTTTTGATCTCTCATACTTAATCATTCTTCCACCACCCACTTTTCATAATTTAATATTGCATCCACGATTTCTTCTGGTTCAGGAACGATACCACCTGGACGACCATAGAATGCAATCTTATGTCTGCCTTTATTTGAAATCATGACATCATCAACCATTTGACCCATACTCATTTCAGTCACTAAAATTCCTTTACAATCTTTCGGAATCAAATCGAAAGCTTTCTTAGGATATGGCCATAATGTAATCGGACGAATCATTCCGACATTAATGCCTTTTTCTTTTAATGTTTCAATCGCTGAACGACTAATGCGTGCCATGGTCCCATATGCGACAATGACATAATCCGCTTTTTCCATGTTGATGAGTTCAACTTGCGTTTCATGTTTAATAATTTCATTATATTTATCACGTAAATGATAATTATGTTGTTCTAAGTAATATGGATCTAAACCTAAAGAGTTAATAATATTTCTGCCTTCATGATTTTTAGTTCCTGTCGTTGCATATGTTTTAGGTTCAATATGCCGTTTTTTCACAGGTTTATCCATATCGACAGATTCCATCATTTGACCAATTAAACCGTCCACTAAAACCATGACTGGATTTCTATATTGATCTGCAATATCAAATCCCTGTTTAATTAAATCAACGGTTTCTTGAATCGATTCTGGTGCTAAAACAACGACATGATAATCGCCATTTCCACCACCACGAGTCGCTTGGAAATAATCGGCTTGTGAAGGTGAAATACCACCTAAACCGGGGCCAGCTCTCATCACCGATACAATCAGTGCTGGTAATTCAGCACCCGCAATATAACTAATGCCTTCTTGTTTTAAAGCAATTCCTACAGATGAGGATGACGTCATCACTCTTGCGCCTGCACCAGCTGCACCATAAACCATGTTGATTGCTGCAACTTCAGATTCTGCTTGAACGAATATTTTTCCACGTTCATTTAAATATTTCGATAAATATTCAGGTACTTCATTTTGTGGTGTAATCGGATAACCAAAGAATGCATCTAATCCAGCATTTACTGCTGCTAATGCAATTGCTTGATTTCCTTTCATTAATACTTTTGCCATCAGTCAATCGCCTCCACTTTAATCACTGAGTCTGGACATACGATAGCACATTGTGCACACGCAATACATTTGTCCATATCGGTGACTGAGATTAAGTGGTAACCATTTGAGTTCATTCGATCTTTGTCAAGATACAAAATGTCGACTGGGCAGAAAGATGTACAGAGCTCACAGCCCTTGCACGCTTCATCAGTAAATGTTAATTTGCCCTTTTTCACTAAATCACTCCCTATCTTTTAATGTAGTTATCGTGGATATTTTTCATACATTCAATACGGTTTTTAGCAAACACTTTCGCCGCTTGGTTCGTATTGATGTTTTCTTTTTCAGCAATCTTATAAATTTCTAATAAACGATCATAGATCTTTTCAATATCACGAATTGCTCTACCTTCATTATATTCTTTTAATTCATGATACACGTTAATTAAACCGCCAGCATTAATGACAAAGTCTGGTGCATATAAAATGCCTTTGTCTTTTAACATATTGCCATGAATATCTTCATCTAAAAGCACGTTATTTGTAGTACCTGCAATAATACTTGCCTTAATTTGAGGAATTGTTTCATCATTTAACATCCCACCTAATGCACAAGGTGATAAGACATCAACATCTAATCCCCAATAATCTTTAGGTGCTACAAATTCAACTTGTGGATGTTCTTTATGCATTCTGTCAATATATTTTTGGTTAATTTCTGAGAAATAAACCTTCTTAGCGCCATGTTCTAATAATAACTTCGTTAAATAATAACCAGTTTGTCCTGTGCCTTGAATTGCATATGTGTATTTACTGATTGTATCATCACCATGCTTATGCATGAGTGCTGAACGAATGCCATGGAATGCACCAAGTGCTGTTTTTGGTGATGGGTTACCAGATTTACCTTCTAACCCAACCACATAATCTGTTTCCATGCTGACAAAATCCATGTCTTTAGTTCCAGTATTCACGTCTTCAGCGGTAATGTATCTGCCATTTAAGCTTTGTACATAACGTCCTAAAGCACGGAAATATCCTTCGCTCTTCACTTTATCTGGATCACCAATCAGAACGGTTTTACCTCCGCCTAAGTTTAATCCAGCAGCTGCAGCTTTATAACTCATGCCTCTTGCAAGTCTTAAACAGTCAATCACTGCCTCTTCTTCACTTGCATAGTTCCACAGTCTAGTACCACCAAGGGCTGGTCCTAACGTGGTGTTATGAATACATGTAATACCTTTCAATCCTGTCGTTCTGTCATAAAAATATACGACTTGCTCGTACTGATGTTTCGCCATATAGTCGAAAACTTTGAAATCGCTCATCATAATCTCCTTTCAATTTTCTAAAAGCGCTTACATAAACATTATAGCACAAGACACTTGAAGATATATGATAAATCATATAATTTTTCATATTTGATTTTTTATCGTTTTTGAAACAAAAAAATAAGGCGTTTGCCTTATTGATTTTGGAGTCTTTTTTCTAAATCTTGAATAAATAAACCTACATGATAGCCATCGACAAAACTATGATGAACCTCAATCGAAAATGGCATCATGAGTTTCCCTTGAACTTCTCTAAATTTACCCCACACAAGTCTTGGAATTGCATCATGAGGGTCATGATTTTCTGCATGCGTTACTTGTGTGTAAGTTGCCCAAGGAAATGTCGTAATATAAACAAGATCTTTTCTCATTTCTTCAGATAAATCGATAAATTGATTGCCTTGACGTATACTTTTTTCTTTGGCGTGATTAATAAATAAGGTTCGATCAGGTTCATAATTGATCGTAACAATTTTAAATCGGTCTGTATTTTCGATTAAATCGGTATAGGATGGATGAATCATCTCATAATAGATCACATCGTCACCTAAGATACGATAGTGAAAGGCTTTGTGTTCATTCATTACGGATAGAATAAAATGAATAAACGACAAGTAGAAAGATTCTTTGTTTTCTTTGACTTGATGATAGAATTTTGTGACATCTAAATCAAAAGTCATTAAATATCTGGGATGGTCAAATTTTCGATAATAATCAAAGGTTTCAAACCGGTCCCAAGATTTTAAATCAATCTTTTTCATCTAAATCCTCCTTCAAAAACTGAATGCGATGCTCTGTCATTTCTTTGATGAAATTGCTAAAAAATACCGCATCATAACCATGAACCGTTTTATAGGTGTGATGTTCTTCTACATCGACACCAGCTTCTTTCAACCTTTTGGCATACAGTACACCCTCATCACGAAGTGGATCAAACTCTGCAGTTTCAATATATGTTTTAGGTGAACCTTCAAGTTTAGCCAATGATGGTGATGCATAAGGTAACATCCCTTGATCGCCATTTTTTAAATAAAGTTGCCACATCACACGATTCAAATTACTATTCCACATTGGTGTGTCGAAATAATTTTTTTGACTTTCTGTTTCTTGTTTAATATCAATCACGGGATAAATCATCATCTGCTTATATATTTTAGGTCCATTTAAATCTCTCGATAACAATGCGATCGCTGTGGCTAAATTACCACCCGCACTATCACCAGCAATTGTAATTTTATCGGTATCAATATTTAAAAAGTCTTCGTGTTCCTTAATCCACTGCAACGCATGATAACCATCCATGAGCGCTGTAGGAAACGGATGTTTTGGAGCTAATCGGTACTTGACATATACGGCTTTATGGTTTGCTCCAACCATCATGTTGGTAATCATTTTTATGTGAACTGGTGTACCTTCAATCTGAAAAGCACCTCCATGAAAATATAAAATCACTGGAAGTTTTTCTGTGCTTTTTTTGAAATCATAAAAAATGATTTTAATTTTTTCATAATGATAACCACGAATCCAAAATCGACGCATTCGAATACCACGTTTTGGACGCGTAAAAAACATGGTCAATTCAAATACAAAATTTTGCATGAGCCGTCTAATATTTGAATATTTTAAAAACCGTATCGGTTTAAGAAGTGCTAATTCTGGAATAACCTCATATTTTGTCAACGATTAATCACTCCCTCAAAATATTTTTTGTATTCACCAAAACCTTCTTTATCTAAATCCTTATAAGGAATAAATCTTAATGCTGCCGAATTAATACAATAGCGATAACCACCAAGTTCGATAGGGCCATCCGTAAATAAATGACCTAAATGGCTATCCGCTTCCTTACTTCTAACTTCTGTTCGTATCATTCCAAATGTTTTATCCATTTTGGTTTGTAGTGAGCTGATGGGTTTTGCAAATGATGGCCAACCACATGAACTATCAAACTTATCAAGACTTAAAAATAATGGTTCATTTGAGACAATATCTACATATAGTCCATGCTCATGATGATCCCAATAAGGATTTTGAAAAGGTCTTTCTGTCCCATTTTCTTGGGTGACATGATATTGAAGTGGGGTTAACTTTTTTTTAAGCTCTTCTTTATTTTTCATCTTCAAATTTCTCCATGTTCTTCTGAAATTATTTTAAAATTAATTTCGTTTTCTAAAAAGATATGCACTAACACTGGATCAAAATGCGTACCTTGATGATCAAGTATCAATTTTTTAGCTTCATCATGCGTATACTTTCTTTTGTAAACTCTTTTCGATGTTAATGCATCATAAAAATCCGCTAAACCGACGATTCTTGCTGCTAAAGGGATGTCTTCTCCCTTTAACCCATCCGGATAACCTGTCCCATCAAACTTTTCATGATGATGTCTTGTGATTTCTAGTGCCATATTTAAAAATCTTGCCCGTGGATATTTTTCTTTCATTGACTTTATAATTTCGTAACCAATGATGACATGTTCTTTCATTTTTGCAAATTCATCTTTTGTATATTGTCCTGGTTTTTTTAAGATGATATCTTCAATGCCTATTTTTCCAATATCATGGAGTTGACAAGAAATCATTAAATCCTCTTTGAATCTTTGATTTATAATCCCTTGATATTTTTCATCTTCTTCTAATCCCTCAAGAAGTATCTTTGATAGTGCACTCACTCTAGATAAATGACCAAAAGATCCTTTATCTCTCGCTTCAAAAACACGAGATAAAGCATAAACAATAAAGTTTTGTTCAACGAGTGAAATGGTCTTCATCGCACTATACATTCTTCTTTTAAACTCTTCTTTCGAAAAAGGTCTTCCAATAAAGTCATCGACATCACAATTTGTGCATGTATTTGACATTAAATGGTCGTTTTCTTCAATCCATAATACATAGGTATGTGTATTAAATTCAGATTTACGAATTCTTCGAATCAGTTCTTGATTGTGATCAATATTCATATGTTCATCTATGATTAAAAAATCAGGTTGATGCATATTCCACATGTGAAACCCTTGGTCTTTACTTGCTATATAATATTCAATATTGAGTTCTTTCAAATAAGTTTGGATGATTTCTGTATCTTCTTTGTGTTGACACATAATTTGTGCTTTCAAACGCATCACCTCTAATCTCATTATAGCCTAAATACGAGAAACATTCATCTCATAATAAAAAAAGGGATAAATCCCTTACTCAGCAAAACGATGTGCTATCGAACTTGCTGCAGCAGCTGCAATCGCACCAATAATATCATCTAAAAATGTATGACACTTACCTTCTTCTTTACCTTTTTTATCGATTAGTCCAATAATTCCAGGTTTTAGTTTGTCAATATAACCAAAATTGGTAAACCCAATCGATCCATAGACATTCACAATAGCTAACGCTAAAACCTCATCGACACCATATAAACCGTAATCATTTAATAACATACTTGCTAATGGTTCAGATAATAATCCTTTTTCTGCTAAAACGTCTAATTCGATACCTGTTAATGCTGCATTCTGAACTTCTCTTTTCATAATCACTTTTTTAACGTGTTCTAAGGCATCATCAAAAGCTAAATCTGGTAAATATTGACGTTGTAAACCAAGGGTTAATTCTGCGATGTCTTTTAATTCAACGCCTCTTTCTTGTAGACGTTTAACAACGACATCATATTTTTTTAAATCATTTAGACGATTTTCTTCAATCTTTTGTTGATTCATTAATTCTCACTTCCTTTCTTTCATATGCGTGGGTAACCATCATTATAACACAGAGAATCCGTTTTAGTTTGATATTGCATAATTTTATAAATAAAACTATAATGAACATAAGAAAGGATTGGTGAAACAATGGATAAACCAGTAATTGCTCAAAAGAAACCTTATGCTGTTGAATTAAAAGCAGGAGAAAAGTATTTATTTTGTACATGTGGAAAAAGTAAGAATCAACCATTTTGTGATTTAAATTCACATAAAGGAAGTGGTTTTGCACCTAAACATTTTAGTGTAGAAAAGGATGGTACATATCACCTTTGTGGATGCAAACATTCAAAAAATCAGCCTTTCTGTGACGGTACACATAAAGAATTATAAAAAATCAAGGATTAGCCATTGGCTAGTCCTTATTTCATAAATCTACCATACGTATAATCCTTCACGGGATTATTTTTTTCTTTTCCATAAGATTGGTAAAACTTGATGATATCTTTTGCTTGATTGCCATCCTCAATCGTCAAATCAATCCGAAGTCCACTAATCTTTGAAGCTTTTAATTCTTGTAAATACTGAAATAAATGAATCGGCTTTGAATGTAATATCCTCAAATGACAATTTCCATCATGAAGCAGTGGATATTTTTGATGTAACCTGTCTTCTAATGCATACTGATTTTTTTCACATAAATGACAATGAGGATTGGTTTTAAATGTTTTTGCGATTGGGCAATATTTTGTAAGCATTAAATCGGGACGCCCATAAACGATTAAATCCACTGGTGGAATAACTTGAAATTTTTGTTCGAAGAGTTCCATAAATTGATACATTCTATCTTTTGAAACCTCATAAGCTAATGTGATTCTTTTGAGTCCTAATCGAAACAACGTATACGCACTATAAATATTGGTCACATTTAAAAATTGATCACCAAAGAGGTCTTGATTATGACTATTTAACAAAATTGAGCCAATATCATGGATATAGGTTGGTTTATCAATTGTCTTTTTCTGATTGGTTTGAATTCGTCTTTGACTCATCCTATCCGTTTCTCTAAAGAATGGAACTTTCAATGGTTCTTCAATCAATATATCTTCGATTGCTAACGAAATCGCGATGTCATATTGTTCTTGAGTTTTGACTTTTACCATAAATTTTTGAGGGGTTTCATCCAATATTAATGGTTCAAAAGTTACATCTAAAATCCTTTTTTCAACATGTTTAAATGTTCTAAGATTAGTCAGTTCATCGATGGCATCTCTTCTCAACTGGTTAATCATTTTTACCGGGATAAAAATATTTTCATCAGACTCAATATCTAGAGTAAGAAATGCATAAGGTGTATTTCCTAGTTTACGAAATCTTAAATCAATTTCATCAACTAATGTTGGATTTTGAAGTGCTTTTTCAATGACATCTTCTGATACTTTATGAATAACATTTGTCCCATCAGAAATTTCAAGCATCAATTTTTCATTGAATCTAGCGACCACTTTACCTTTAATAAATACACACTTAAAGTTTTCTGATAAATACATAAGATCATCATTTTCAATCGTGACATCTGTTGTTTTAACAACTAAAGAATTAATTTCAACTGCTTCTTTCACATCGAGTTCAATCGTCATATGTGGTAAAGCTTCATTAACTAAATCATTTTTATAATGAATTCTGGATACAATATCCCCATAAGGTTCTTTTGATAAAATACGATATCCATCACCAATTCGAATGGGTTCTTCAAGTAATATTTTTACGCGATTTTTTTGATAACTGACCACTTTGCCAAGGGGAACACCCATATGGCTTTGAAACTCACTATTATTGATCAATCTTGGGAGTTCATCTAGGACAAAACCTTTCGTGAATTCACGATTAAAAACACGTTTCAAGCGATCAATATCGTCATGTGAATTATAAGATTTTTGTTCCAAATGATGATCGATTGCATGTCTATATGCCTTCACAGTTTCAATCACGTATTCCCTTTTTCGCATTCTTCCTTCAATTTTAAAAGAATCAATCCCGATGTCAATCAGTTCACCGATATGATCAATCGTCATCAAATCTTTCGTTGAAAGCAAATACGAAGTATCTTGAATTTTTTGGTTATCTTTATAAAGTTGATAGGGTAATCGACATGGTTGAGCACATTCTCCGCGATTACCTGATCTTCCACCGATCATACTACTCATTAAACAATTCCCAGAATAGGAGACACATAAAGCGCCATGGATGAAGACTTCTAATTCGATATCCACTTCTTTCTTGATTGCTTTTATCGTTTCAATCGATGTTTCTCTTGCCAAAACAATGCGCTTAACACCTAATGCTTTCAGCATTTTCACTTGGTACAAATTATGCGTGTTAAACTGGGTAGATACATGGATTTCTGTATCCGGATATCTTTTAACAAATAAATCAATCATGCCTAAATCTTGAATGATAAGTGCATCGACATGATGCTTCACTAAAAAATCAGCATAATCAATTAATTCACGAACCTCATCATCAAAGACAAGTGTATTGATAGCAACAAAAACTCGAACACCACGAATATGTGCATATTCGATCGTTTCGATTAATTCTTCATCACTAAAATTATTTGCATATGCTCTTGCTCCAAACCTTTTTCCAGCTAAATAAACAGCATTTGCACCTGCATTGATTGCACCGATTAAAGCATCTTTATGCCCCGCTGGTGCGAGTAATTCAACTTTCTTCAATAGACACCTCATCAAAAGGATATGTTACGTGGGTTATTTTTTCTGACTCTTTCCATAAAAAATCTTGTTTATCCGTATGATATGTAATGCGTGATGATTTCGTTTTTTTACCAAGTTTCATATAGCTACCATGGTCCATCAAATAACGATCTAAGATAGCTATATCAACCATATGTTTCGCAGGGATATCTACATCGACACCACTTTTTCTTCGCATGCGCCATACAAAATTTGCAATAGTATTTGTATGTTTATCACCAATATCGGTTTTAACAAGTCCTGGATCGATCGCATATATTTTAATATCTTTTTCAAAACGACTAAACCGATAAACAAACATGACATTATAAAGTTTAGATCTTTGATATCCTCTTAAAACATTATAAAATCGTTTCGATTGAAGATTTGTTTTATCAAAACACGCACGATAATGCGATAAAGAACTCACAACCAAAACACGTGGATCTTTTGACTTCTTCAAAAAAGGATATAGTAATCCTGTTAAAATATATACCGACAAATGATTAGTCGCAAATGTTAATTCATTGTGGTCCTTATTCTCTTCGTAACCAGATTTGACAATTCCTGCGACATTGATTAACAAATCGAGTTTGCCATCTCGGGCTTGAATCAAATCAATGATGTTTTTTGATACATCCATCGATCCTTGATTATCGGATAAATCACCACGCACTAAAATTAATTCTTTCGATTTGATTTTATCCTCAAATCGCTTTTCGATTTCATTCAGTTTATTAATGTTTCTTCCAACTGCAATCACATCGACATCATGGTTTAAAAGCTCAACCATCACTTCATAACCAATTCCAGAAGTTGCCCCAGTAACAACACTTAAGCGCTTCATAACTTCACCTTCCTACTCATCATCATACCACGATTTAAAGTCCATGTGTTATAATTAATTTAGACAGATAGGAGGAATCTCATGCAGCCCATTCATGTATATTCAGAAGTAGGAAAATTAAGAAAAGTTTTAGTCCATCGTCCTGGAAAAGAACTTGAAAACTTAACGCCAAAATGGCTGAAAGAATTACTCTTTGATGATATTCCATGGCTTGAAAAAGCCCAAGAGGAACATGATCATTTTTGTAATATTTTAAGATCTCATCAGGTTGAAGTTGTGATGCTAGAAGACTTGGTTGCTGAAAGTATCATCAATAAAGATGTCAAGAAAAAATTTCTTGAACAATTCATCCAAGAATCAAACGTATCTCACCCATCTACGAGAAAGAAAGTCTATGATTATTTGATGACACTAGAACCCAAAGAAATGATTTTAAAAACGATGGCTGGGATTACAAAAGATGATCTCCCAAGCTATAAAAAAAGAAGCTTAAGAGATCACATTCGTGATTATCCATTTATCACAGACCCAATGCCAAATCTATATTTTACAAGAGATCCTTTTTCTCATATATTTAATGGTGTCACTTTAAATCGCATGTATAAACGTACACGCCGTAGAGAAACGATTTATGGTGAATATATTTATACTTACCATCCAATCTATAAAGATCAAGAGCATTTTTATGAACGAACAGATTCTCAATCGATTGAAGGTGGAGACATCCTTGTTTTAAATGAACGCGTGATTGCCATTGGCATCAGTGAACGTACAGATCCTGATGCGATTGAAAATATTGCGAAAACATTATTTAAAAACACGGATTTAGAAGTAATCCTCGCCATTGATTTACCTAAAAGACGTAGTTTTATGCACTTAGATACCGTATTAACTCAAGTTGATCATGATAAGTTTTTGATTCATGGAGATTTCTTAGGAAAAATGAATTGTTATGAAATATACCCAGGTTCTAAAAAAGGAACTTTACGGATGTATGAAAAACAATATTCCATCAAGCGCCTCTTCTCTTATCATTTAAGACGCAAAATCACTTTAATCCCATGTGGAGGTGATTCAGAGATAGCCTCAGATCGTGAACAATGGAATGATGGGGCAAATGCTCTAGCGATTGCTCCAGGAGTTGTCATTGTTTATGAAAGAAACATCATCACCAATCAGTTATTAAAAGAACAAGGCATACAAACGATTGCCATTCCTTCTTCGGAATTATCTAGAGGTCGAGGAGGCCCACGTTGTATGACGATGCCATTAGTTAGAGACGATATAGAACTATAAAAGAGATTTCATGAAATCTCTTTTTTTCTTAGCACTGCATATCGATAATCATTGGTATCAATAAATTCCATATCAAGCATATTCGCGATGATTTTAATCGTTTTTGGTGTATAAAATGAGACGTGTGTTACATCACGAATGTAAAACCAATCTCTGAAATCATTAAAATTGCGAGGATGAAATAAAGTCATGAGGGATAAATACCCCCCTGGTTTTAATAAAGATTTAAATTCATGACATATTTTTAATGGATCTTGCAAGTGTTCGATGACTTCTATCGAAGATATTAAATCATATTGTTTTTCTCGATAGTTTATATTAGGAGCATAAAAATAATCATAGATGGTGACGTCGTATCCTTCATTTTTAAGAATCGATTGGAAAACTGGATTTGGACCACTCCCAAAATCAAGAATCGAACCTGATTTTACATAGGGTTTAATCGCCGATTCATAAAAATTAAAAAGATAATTCACGTAACCGATATTATCTTCATCATTTTCATGTTTATCATATGTCTTTTTCTCTTCATCTAGGGAAACATATAAAGATTCATCTTTGAAGATAAACTCACAAAACTCACATTCATGGAATAAGGCTTTTGTTTTTG
>JAQVBA010000046.1:3939-8529 GCA_028690555.1 Acholeplasmataceae bacterium | reverse complement strand
GGTTGTGCGCCCGCTTCAATCGTTTTATCCCAAATGTGTGTCACGATGTGATGAGGTCCATAAACTTCAAAACCATCTTCACCAGTATAACCAGTTCTTGAAACAATGACATCTTCACCTAATATTTTTACAAACCGATAGGTCATGAATTTTAAGTCTGTGACATCTTCACCGATAATCTCTTTGATTTTATCAATCGACTGAGGTCCTTGAATGGCAATTTGACTATATTCAATTGATGCATTGATTGCTTTGACATCAAATTTTTTAGTTTGTTTTACAACCCAATCAAAGTCTTTTTCTGTATTACCAGCGTTGACCACTAGTAAAATTTTCTCATGATTTATTGGATATACTAATAAATCATCGACGACAAAGCCATTTTCATCACACATCAAGCTATACGTTACTTTTTCAAAATTTTCAAGTATCGTATTGGTGATTAAATAGTTCACAAAAGGAAGTGCATCTTTCCCCTCAATTAAAAATTCACCCATATGTGAAACATCGAATATGCCAAATTGGTGTCTAACCGCTAGGTGTTCTTCGCTAATACCTTTGTATTGCAAAGGCATTTCGAATCCTGCATATTCAATCATTTTCGCATTCAAAGATAGGTGTTTTTCGTACAGTGCAGTATATTTCATTTCTCTCTCCTAAAAGCGCTTTCTATTTACATTATACAATAGAAAATCTTTTTTTAAAGAGCAATGATTCGATTATGTTTTATTTTATAAAATAAAAAGACTGACGCTTTGTCAGTCTAAGCTTATACCCAAAATATAACCATCAATATGAACCCGATAATAAGTGATGCTAGATTCGCCAACAAGGCATATCCGAAGGCTCGTTTTGATGATTTTTCTCTTAAGAAGCGCATGAAAATCACAACTTCAACGATGAAAACAATTAATTCACCAAACGTTAGACCTATAATTTCACCAAAGAATGGCATAAAGAAATATCGCATGGAAAACATAAATGTGGTTAGAAGCGTTTGCGTGACTAAATTCACGAGAAGGACGAGTAAATAACTTTTTTTCAAGTGATATTTAAAAGCTAGTAAAATCAGTAATTCAACACCAATTGTGACGAGTATGCGAAGCAGTAAATCAAAACTCATTTGTTTAAGTGGAATCACTTCCTCTAATGTCCCAACATTAGATTGTGTATAACTTATATCAATATGTGATAAATCCCATGTGACATGACTGCTAAACAGCTTTGTTGTAATGATTGGAGAAGTAACATAGGTACCATTTTCAAATACGATAATGAGTTTAAATGTTTGAGGGGGAACGTAAGTATACCGAAATGTGTTATCACCAATGATATTTGGAATAGTAGGCCGACCACGATATAAAAATGATGAAATATATCCATCTTCAGTGAAATCTTTAATCATTTCAGGGAAAAAAGGGTGCTCAACTTGATATTCTGTTGCATATAGGTAAGCTTCAGTTCGTTTGGACTCCATAGGTAATTCGTCTTCATATAGCAATTCAAAAAAGTATGGCTGATCAACACCGATGATATCAATGATTACTGAAGATTTAGGTCCAAAATCGGCACGCACAGTTAAAAAAGGAAATATACCAAGCGTGATTAAAATGAGGATAACTGATATTATTTTTTTCATGGAATCACCTTCTTCATCGATATTATAACATAGAAAAGACATGATAAATATCATCCTTTTTACGTTATAATAGAATTAAAGGAGTGGATACGATGTTAGTTAATGGAATTTTACTTCATGTTAAAAGAGATGAAGTTGAACATGCAAAAGCGTCAATCATTATTACACATGGGATTGCTGAACATTCAGGTCGTTATGATGAAATCACGCAAAAATTGAATGAAGATGGGTATACTGTCGTTCGATATGATTTAAGAGGTCATGGTCAATCTCAAGGAGCTAGAGGGGCATTAAAGAGTTATCATCAGTTTATTGATGATCTAAATGTCTTAGTTTCTGAAGAGAAAAAGCTAAATGCAAAAAAGATATTTTTAATTGGACACTCGATGGGTGGTTTAATTGTGAATCTTTACGCGGTGAAATATCCTAAGTCAGTTCATGGCATCATATCAAGTGCTGCACCGACTTATTTCATAAAAGATGTATTACCTTTTAGATTTATCGGATATAAATGGCTTGGATTTGTGAATAAGAAGAATGATTTAGCAGATGACTCATTATCACGCATTAAAGAAGTAGAAAATGATTATGTCAGTGATCCACTAAACTTAAAGGTATTCAAATTTTCACTTGCTGGCAATATGTTTGTCGGTGGTGTAAGATATTTCAACAAACATTTAGAAAACTATGAAACTCCAGTATTAATCTTACACGGAAGTGCAGATAAAATCGTACCTGTGATTTTTAGTGAACGCCTTCATCAACTCGTCCCTCATTCAGATAAAAAACTCATCGTATACGAAAACTCATATCATGAGATTTTTAATGACTTAGACCGTGAAAAAGTCTTCACGGATGTCATTGAATGGCTCAACAAAAAAATAGCATAAAGGAGAAGCATTATGAAATTAGCATTTATTGGAACTGGAGTTATGGGAAAACCGATGGCTCTTCATTTAGCAGAAGCGGGTTATGATGTCTCTGTTTATAACCGCACATTTAGTAAAGCAAAAACGTTAGAACCAAAATGTATGGCATTTGAAACGATTGAAGCATGTGTCAAAGATGCAGATGTTATTTTCTCAATCGTTGGATATCCTAAGGATGTCGAAGAAGTTTATGAAGAAGTGATGAAACATGCGAAAAAGAAAGCAATTTTAGTTGATATGACCACTTCCTCACCTACTTTAGCAATCAAACTCTACAAAAAAGCGAAAGAACAAGGATTTTATATGATTGATGCTCCAGTGACTGGTGGTGATTTGGGAGCGATTAATGCTACATTATCAATCATGGTTGGTGGCGATGAAGATGTATTCAACAAAATTTTACCGATGTTAAAAGTGATGGGATCAACGATCACTTATATGGGCAAAGAAGGTTCTGGAATGCATGCGAAATTAGCAAACCAAACGGTAATTGCTGGTGCTGTCATTGGAGTTGCTGAAGCATTAATTTATGCGAAAGAAAAAGGACTCGATTTAAATAAAATGCTCAATGTGATCACTGGTGGCTCTGCAAATTCATGGCAAGCAAAAAACAATGGAGCAAAAATGATTATTAAAGATTATGAACCAGGATTTTTTGTGAAGCATTACTTAAAAGACTTAAAATTGGTTTTAGAAGAAAAAGGCAATTTAAATTTGGAAGTTGTTGAAAAAGTTGCGAAAGCATATCAAATCTTAGAAGACCATGGATTTGGCGATAAAGGAACACAAAGTATTATTGAGTATTATCTTCAAGAAATGAAATAAAAAAAGGAAGTTTTTATATGCCCATCCTTGAATTAGATTTTCGTGAAGTTTTTAAAGGAATTTCTTGTGGGGGATGCATATCAACCATCGAACATGCATTATATCGATTAGGTGTATCCCATTTTGAATTTGATTTGATTGAATTTACTGCACGCATTGTCTATCAAGAACCTCTTACCAAAAGTGATATTTTTGATACCATGCATCAGTTAAATTATGAACCGAGATTGCATAAATTCATTGAAGATTAAAAAAGCCCCGTTTGGGGCTTTTATCTTATAATAAGGCTCTTTCCAGTCATTTCTTTTGGTTGTTTAACACCTAAAATATCTAAAAGTGTAGGAGCAACATCACATAAAGATCCGGTGTTAACTTTGATGTCTTTTTGAGTGATGATGACAGGAACTAAATTGGTCGTATGTGCGGTGTGAGGGTTACCCAACTCATCACGCATTTTTTCAGCGTTTCCATGATCTGCTAAGACAATGGCAACACCTCCGATGGATAGGATTGCTTCAACGACATCTTTTGTACATTGATCAACGGTTTCAACGGCTTTTTTTGCTGCTTCAATGGATCCCGTGTGTCCAACCATATCCGGATTCGCGAAGTTTAGGATCATCGTATCGAATTTCTTCGATAAAATAGCTTCAACTGCTTTATCACGAACTTCAAATGCACTCATTTCAGGTTTTAAATCATAGGTCGGTACTTTTGGTGATTCTACTAAAATTCGCGTGCTTCCTTTTAGTTTTTTATCAGAGCCACCATCAAAGAAGAACGTAACATGGGCATATTTTTCTGTTTCGGCAATTCTTAATTGTTTTAATCCATTTTGGCTAATGACATCCCCATAGAGGTTATCTAAAGTTTGTAATTCAAAGGCTAAAGGTCCTTTGACGGTTTCGTTATAATGCATCATTGAAACCAAGAAAATATCATTTGGAATATTTTCAGCATTAAATACAGGTTTACCAGGAGTCATATAAGCACTTGTCATTTCTGGATTAGAAAATGCAGTGGCAATTCGAATCGCGCGATCAGGTCTAAAGTTTGCAAATATGATCGCATCATGATCTTTAATTAATCCTTTTTTATTGACAACAAATGGTACGACAAATTCATCAGTAACGCCTTGATCATAAGAAACCTTTAATCCTTCTAATGCATCAGGATAACATTCACCATTTCCTAAAA
>JAQVBA010000046.1:0-3839 GCA_028690555.1 Acholeplasmataceae bacterium | reverse complement strand
CGTAATTCAATACTTCGGGGCAGCGTGAAATTCGCGACCGGCGGTATAGTCCGCGAGCCTTAGGGCAGACCTTGTGTAATTCAAGGACCGACAGTAAAGTCTGGATGGAAGAAGTAATGTCATTTTGACGTTTCCTTTTTGTCGCCGAAGTAATTTGGCGATTTTTTAATTCTAAAGGAGGATTTCACATGTCAAATTACTTACGCTTAAAAAAAATGCTTTACATTGTATCACTTGCAGCAGTCTCTATTGTGATTGCATTAATTGAAATTCCAAATCCGTTTGCTTTTACAGGGATTTTTGGAGGGTTTGTTAAACTTGATTTTAGTGATGTTGCGATTTTAGTTGCATTATTTGTTCTTGGTACAAAAGAGACATTTTATGTCATTATTATTAGAACGATTGCAAGACGGTTATTTAGAGGATTTGATCCTGGTGATGTGATGGGTGAGATTATAGCAGCGGTTGCATCAATCTCGATTGTCATTGGTTATCGAGTTGCTTTGAAAATATTAAAGATTAAAGAAAGACCTTTACTCATTGAAGTTCCAGTAAATCATAATAAAATTACATTAAAAGAAAGTGTTGTTGTAAGCATGTCTTTAGCATTCTTTCTATCATTAATTACGTTAGCTTTTAATTATTTGATGGGGACACCTTTTTATTTAAGTTATTTCGCATTTGTAGGTTCAGAAGGAGCTGTGCCCATTCATTTTACAGTCTTTTCATTTATCAATAGTGGATCATCATTTGCAGGGATTCCACTCACCTTCAGTAACTTCTTTTGGATGGCATTTGCAAGCTATACACCGTTTAACTTAATGAAGGGTGTATTAATTGGAATTGTATTTCTTTTAGTGAAACCGAAGTTAAAATACTTGGAACTTTAAAAATTAAATTCAAGTAAGCGTTTTTATCATCGATATTCTTTCTAAAGAAAGATATATCATGTATAATAAGAATGGTTATTAAACAGGCAAAATTTAAAAAAAGGAGTGAAATTATGCCATACATTACAGATATTTATGCACGTGAAGTGCTAGACTCTCGTGGGAATCCTACGATTGAAGTTGAAGTTCAAACCGAATCAGGTGCTTTTGGTAGAGCAATTGTTCCATCAGGTGCATCCACAGGTGAACATGAAGCAGTAGAACTTAGAGATGGTGATAAAAAGCGTTATTTAGGAAAAGGCGTTTTAAATGCAGTCCAAAATGTGAACGAAGTAATTGCTCCAGAACTTATTGGTTTTCATGTGACAGATCAAGTTGCGATTGATGAAACCATGATTCAACTTGACGGTACAAAAAACAAATCAAAATTAGGTGCAAATGCAATTTTAGGTGTTTCTATGGCAGTTGCTAGAGCAGCTGCAGATTATTTAGGTGTTGAACTTTTCCAATACTTAGGTGGTTTCAATACGAAACAACTACCAGTACCCATGATGAATATCATCAATGGTGGATCTCATGCGGATAATAACGTTGACTTCCAAGAATTTATGATTTTACCAGTTGGTGCGAAGACTTTTAAAGAAGCAATTCGTATGGGTGCTGAAGTATTCCATAATTTAAAGAGTGTTTTAAAGAGCAAGGGATATAACACAGGTGTTGGTGATGAAGGTGGGTTTGCGCCTAACTTAGGATCTAACGAAGAAGCACTTCAAGTCATTATTGAAGCGATTAAAAAAGCTGGATATAAACCTGGTGAAGATATTTTCTTAGGTATGGATGTGGCATCATCTGAATTTTATAATAAAGAGACGAATACATATGTCTTAGCTGGTGAAGGCGGAAAAGAATTCACAAGCAAAGAATTAACAAGTTTCTATGCAGGTTTATTAGAAAAATACCCAATTATC
The DNA here is from genome assembly GCA_028690555.1 of Acholeplasmataceae bacterium. Lineage (GTDB taxonomy): Bacteria > Bacillota_I > Bacilli_A > Acholeplasmatales > Acholeplasmataceae > UBA6181. The sequence goes on along the minus strand of JAQVBA010000046.1, from coordinate 1,981 downwards.
TCCATTGAAGATGGACTTGATGAAAACGATTGGGAAGGCTGGCAATATTTAAGTGAACAATTAGGTTCTAAAGTTCAACTTGTGGGCGATGACCTCTTTGTGACAAACACTGAAAAACTTGCGAATGGTATTGAAAAAGGAATTGCAAACTCAATTTTAATTAAAGTGAACCAAATCGGAACACTTACTGAAACATTTGATGCTATTGAAATGGCAAAACGTGCGGGTTATACTGCAGTCGTTTCACACCGTTCTGGTGAAACAGAAGATACCACAATTGCGGATATCGCTGTAGCAACCAATGCAGGTCAAATTAAGACAGGTAGTGCATCAAGAACAGATCGTATCGCAAAATACAATCAATTATTAAGAATTGAAGATATGCTTGGCGATACTGCACAATATCTTGGATTAAAATCATTTTATAATTTAAAGAAATAAAAAAAATTCCTTCCGAAAATTCGGAAGGTTTTTTTATATGAGTATGAGTAAGACGCTGGTGATAATCACGATAAATATGATGGAGATCAAGGTATAGTTTAAGAAATAGGTTTTAATCGATTTTGGGAATTCTCTTAAAACATATTTAAAAGTGATTAAACTTGCAAGTGAGCCAATAATCGAACCCATTGCTCCAACATTGACTCCCATGAGGAGTGCTGGATAATAAATCGGTTTTGTAAATGTTGATAAAAGCACAGCTGCTGGCACATTTGAAATCAACTGTGATGTAGCAAGTGCTGTAAAATAGACAGTTCTTGGGGTATTTAAAAATTGATTAAATAGACTTGATACGGATTCCATTTGTCCTAAGTTACCCGTAATAATAAAGAATGCGACAAACGTGAGAAGTAGCCCATAATCAAGTCGTTTAAATAAATGTCTTCCATAAACTAGTCCTAAGATCAATGTCACATAAATCGTATACCATTCAGGAACGATTCTTAAAATGACAAATAATGCATTGAGTAAAAATAAACTATATAATCCGACTCTTTTCCAATTGACTTCAGGAGCTTGTAAGTTGAGTTCTACAGGATGGTTAGGGATTTTGATGAGTGCCGTCGTTGAAATCAAAATAAATCCGAGTGCTGTGATTGGAAAAGTTATAAGAAGAAAAGTTTTAAAAGGAATGTCATAGAAAGCATATAAATAAATATTTTGTGGATCACCCATCGGTGTAAGTGCACTTCCGAGGTTTGCTGCAATGGTTTGTAAAATAATGGTGATGAGTGCATATTTTTCTTGTTTCGTATGTTTCATAATGAATAATGTAAATGGAATGAGCGTAAGTAGTACGGCATCATTTGTGAGAAACATCGCAAGAAAAAAAGTCGATAAAATGAGAATTAATGATATCCATTTAATCGTTTTAAATTGAATGACTAAACGGGTTGCGATAAAGTCAAAAAGATGTGTCTCATAAAGACCACTAACAGCAATCATAATTGTAAACATAATGATGAGAACTTTGTAGTTCATATAGGATAGATAAAGTTCTGATGGTGGGATTATAAACATCGTGATAATCATGATGATTGCAGCGATGATAAACACTTTATCTTTTAAAATATTTTTTAAAACGAATTTCATAAGCACCTCTTTAATTCATGACAATAATCATTATACGACAAAATATATAAAAAATATGTTTCAAATACAACAAAATGTTTCATTTTTTCTTTTTCAAAAAAACATCGATTTCATAGCCTTTAGGGTTAAAGTGAAAACCTTGGATTATGGTATAATACTTACGAGGTGGCAACATGCAAAATCTGTATTTAGAATTCTATCAAAAACAAACACGAAAAATTGATAAATCGACTGTCGGTGACATCGATTTAAAAAATTATCCCTACATATCCTTTCAGGATCCGTTTTTTGTCTTAAAACCGGATTATTTAATTGGAAGATTGGACCATAAAAAGACTTTTGGTTTTTTAAGACAAGAATTAGAGGACATTTATATTGATCAAAATGG
>JAQVBA010000045.1 GCA_028690555.1 Acholeplasmataceae bacterium | reverse complement strand
CTCATTAACATATTTAAATTTCAAAGATCTAGATGTTGTCATAAGGCATTCTTTTTAGTATGCCTTCATATCATAACCACTATTTGTTTATTTTATCTTGACTTATATTAAATAGTTGGCTTTCATTTTCTTATTCATTATAACATATAAATAAGCAATCTTTTGATGATATGATTTTCATGAAAGATTACCAAACATTTTTTGTATTGCTATGGAGAATATCATTTTTTCATGATACAATAAATGTGCATTTTGAAAGGTGGGCGAAGATGGAAAAGGATCACAAAGAAACACCCTTTTTCACCAAACTTTTAGAATACGCGACGAGCAACACCATTTCACATGATGTTCCTGGTCATAAACTTGGTCATATTCAAAGTGACCTTTTAGACGTTGCTGGAAACATGCTTTATAAATTAGACGCCAATGCACCCAGAGGATTAGATAATTTAAATCGTCCCACTGGCGTTATTATGGAAGCTGCAGAATTGATGGCAGATGCTTTTGGTGGCGATAAAGCTTACTTTTTAACAGGTGGGACAACGATGGGCATCTTAGCAATGATTATGTCAGTCTGTCGTGCAAAAGAAAAAATTATACTTCCAAGAAACGTTCATAAATCAGCAATTAACGCACTCATTTTAAGTGGTGCTGTTCCTGTGTTTGTTAAACCATCGATTGATACCGAATTAGGGATTGCAAATCATATGGCTTATGAAGATGTTGAAAGAGCTGTCTTAGATAATCCCGAAGCCAAAGCTGTCTTCGTGATTAACCCCACTTATTTTGGTGTCACATCCGATTTGAAAGCCATTGTCGAACTTGCTCATGAAAGAGATATGATGGTCATTTGTGATGAAGCTCATGGATCACATCTCCCTTTCTCTCCCGAACTTCCTCAAAGTTCAATGGAAGCTGGAGCAGATATGAGTTCATGTTCACTCCATAAAACGGTTGGATCACTAACTCAAAGTTCGATTATCATTTCACAAGGATCAAGAGTCGATCATGTAAGACTAAGATCAACGATCAATATGATTCAAAGCACCTCTCCTTCGAGTTTATTACTTGCATCTTTAGATGTTGCACGTAAAACGATGGCATTAGAAGGTGAACAAACGATTCCTAAAATCATTGATATGGCAAGAAAAACGAGAGATAGAATTAATAAGATTCCTGGAATTATAGCGATTGATGATAAATATTTTATTCAAAACGGTGCCTATGATTATGATGAAACGAAACTCATTGTCAAAGTCTCTGATTTAGGACTGACTGGATTTGATGTTTATAAAGAATTATTCGATGAACACAAAATCCAAATGGAACTCGCAGAAACTCACCTCATACTCGCTGTATTATCTATAGGAACGAGACAAGAAGACTTAGATGCATTGGTTACAGCTTTATGGGCATTATCTGATAAATATTTACCAATGAAGTTAAGACCGATTATACCAAAAGTCAAATTTAGTTATCCAGAAGCTTATACGAGACCAAGAGAAGCATACCACGCACCCAAGAAATATGTGCCTTTGTATCAAGCTTTAGATGAGATTGCTGCTGAATCGATTATGATTTATCCACCAGGTATTCCAATTGTGATTCCTGGTGAGATTATTAGTCAAGACATTTTAGATGATTTTGAGTTTTATCAAAAAAGTGGTTCTGTCATCCTCAGTGATACTGAGGGTGGTTATATAAAGATTATTGATAAAGAATATTGGGATAAATGGAGCGAAATATATGAAGATGAATAAAGTAGATTTATCGTTTCAAAGTTGTAAAAGTGAATATAAAGATGCCGATGTCGTCATCTTTAGTGTACCGATGGACGCAACCACAAGTTTCCGTCCAGGGACAAGATTTGCAGGGAATGCTATTCGTGTGGATTCCTTTGGTGTTGAGTGGTATTCACCTTACAGAGACCGTGATTTAAATGAGTTTAAAACAGCAGATATTGGAGATCTTGACCTACCCATTGGCGCAGTCGATGATGCGTTAAAAGTTATCTATAAGACGACACAAAAGATCTTAAAAGATAATAAAGTACCAATGATGGTTGGCGGTGAGCATTTAGTGAGTTACCCGGTCATCAAAGCGGTATTTGAAAAGTATCCTGATTTGCACATTATTCATTTAGATGCTCACACAGATTTAAGAGAATCATTTTTCGGTAGAAAGTTATCACATGCAACATTCATGCGTCATGTTCATGAATTTGTGGGTGATGGTAAAATCTATCAATTTGGTATCAGAAGTGGTGAAAAACCTGAATTTGATTGGGCTAAATCAGGTCATGTCACAATGCGCAAATTTGATTTTGAAGGTTTAGATAAAGTATGTGAAGCATTAAAAGATAAACCGGTATATATCACCATTGATTTAGACGTTTTAGATCCTGCAGTATTCCCAGGTACGGGAACTCCAGAACCAGGTGGAATGCAGTACAAAGATTTACTTTGGGCATTTGATCAATTTGAAAAATTAAATATGTTGGTTGCTGCTGATTTTGTTGAATTAGCACCGATGCTAGATCCTTCAGGAGCATCGACTGCAGTCGCAGCTAAAACATTACGTGAGATGGTTTTAATCTTACAAAAGAATTTAGAAAAAAGAAGATAAACCAAACAAGGGGAATGTTAAACATTTCCCTTTTATTTATCTTTTTTTATTTATAAAAAACATAATAAAAATCACACTTTTTACATTATTTATTTGCTTTACAAGGCCCTCAAGCAAAGCTTTTGAATTCAAAGCTTCACTCAAGTATAATGAAGGTGATTGTGAAGGGAGAGAAAATCATATGAATTTTAAAGATTATGATCCGCTCAAGAAAAAAAGATTAGAAATTTTAGATGAAAAAGGGAATCTAACACACCCTGAATTAGAACCTAAAATTGATAAAGATACACTCATGAAAATGTATGAGACGATGATGTTAGGTAGAATTGCTGATATTAAGTCGATTCAATACCAACGTCAAGGTCGCATGCTTACTTATGCACCGAATAGAGGACAAGAAGCAACTCAAATCGGTGCTGCTGCAGTACTTGAAAAAAATGACTGGTTTGTTCCAGCATTTAGAGAAATGAATGCGATGCTATATCGCGGTGTGACACTTGAACAAGTCTTTATGTATTGGGCAGGTAATGAATGGGGTAATCATTTTGATGAAGGCGTTAGAGTGTTACCCATTGATGTCATCATCGGTTCACAAATTAACCATGCTGCTGGGATTGCATACGCTTCTAAAATCTTAAAGAAAAATGAAGTTGCATTAACGATGATTGGTGATGGTGGAACATCTCACGGTGAGTTCTATGAAGGACTCAATTTTGCAGCTAGTTTTGATGTACCTTTAGTTGTTGTGATTCAAAATAATCAATATGCTATCTCCACACCTAGATCAAAAGCAACTAAAGCTGAAACACTTGCACAAAAAGCATATGCATTTGGTATTCCCGGTTTTCAAGTGGATGGGAATGACATTTTAGCGATGTATGTTGCAACAAAAGCAGCAATTGATCATGCAAGATCTGGTAAAGGTCCAGTTTTAATTGAAGCGGTAACCTACCGCCTAGGGCCACATACAACATCGGATGATCCAACGCTTTATCGAAAAGATGAAGAAGTTCAAATGTGGGAAAAGAGAGACCCATTCATTCGCTTCAAAAAGTATCTAATGGATAAAAAACTTATCACAAAAGAATCTGATGAAAAACTAGAAGAAGAAATGACTAAATATGTTGGAGATACATTCAAGAAAGTTGAAGCCATGGGGTTAGCAGAACTTGAAGACATCTTTAAATTCACATATCAAGAAATGACACCACAATTAAAAGAACAATATAACTTTATAAAGAACTTTTTAGAAAAAGGAGGCAAATAACATGGCATTATTAACAATACTAGACGCAATTAACCAAGCACTTGATCAAAAAATGGATCATGATTCACGAGTTGTTGTTTTTGGTGAAGATGCAGGTTATGAAGGTGGCGTCTTTAGAGTCACTGCTGGTCTCCAAAAGAAATACGGTGAGGATCGAGTATTTGATACTCCGATCGCTGAAGCTGCCATAACTGGTAGTGCCATTGGTATGGCGATTAATGGTTTAATTCCTGTTGCTGAAATTCAGTTTGATGGCTTTGTTTTCCCAGGATACACTGAAATTGTGACTCATATGGCAAGATATCGTAACCGTACAAGAGGTGGTTATGGACTACCACTTGTTGTAAGATTCCCTGTGGGTGGAGGCATTCGAGCACTAGAACACCACTCTGAATCCATTGAAACATTACTTGGGCACATTCCTGGATTAAAAGTCGTGATTCCTTCAACACCTTATGATGCAAAAGGATTAATGATTTCTGCGATTGAAGATCCAGATCCTGTCATCTTTATGGAACCAAAACGAATTTATCGTGCTGGTAAACAAGAAGTTCCAGAAGAAATGTATCGCATTCCGATTGGAAAAGCGAAAGTAGTTAAAGAAGGAACTGACGTGACGGTTGTAGCATGGGGTGCCATGATGCGTGAAACTGAAAAAGCGTTGAAATTATTAGAAGAAGAAAAAATATCAGTTGAACTAATTGATCTAAGATCGATTAATCCAATTGATGAAGAAACGATTATCAATTCTGTTAAAAAAACTGGACGTTTTATTGTGGTTCAAGAAGCAGTTAAAACATATGGTCCAGGGGCTGAATTAATATCACTTGTGAATGAAAAAGCATTCCTTTATTTAGAAGCTGCACCAGCAAGAGTGACCGGATTTGATATCACGGTACCTTTAGCTAAGGGTGAGATGTATCACTTTGTTTCACCTGAACGAATTGCGCATGAAATTAAGCGTACTGTTCAGTTTTAAGGAGGTATAGTATGTATGATTTTAAATTTGCCGATATCGGTGAAGGGATTCATGAAGGTAAAATCTTAAAATGGTATTTTAAGGTTGGCGATAAAGTTAAAGAAGGCGAAACACTAGTCGTTGTTGAAACGGATAAAGTCAACGCTGAACTTCCGTCACCAGTAGATGGTATTGTTAAAAAGCTTGGTGGCAAAGAAGGAGACCTTATCGAAGTTGGTGATACGATTGTCATCATCGATGATGGATCTACTGAAGAAGTGAAAGAGGAACCAAAAGTTGAACCTTTAGCTGAAGGAGAAAATGCACCGAGTGTTATTGGTGCTTTAGAAGTGACTTCAGAAGTTATGGCTTCAAGTGATGAATCAAACACTGTAAAAGAAGTTGAATCTAAAAAAGTTTTAGCAACACCAGTTGCTAGAAAACTAGCTAAAGATTTAGGCGTTGATATTCAAAACGTTAATGGTTCAGGTGAACATGGTAGAGTCATGAAAGAAGATATCTATCAAGCAACTGAGCAAAAACAAACACCTAAAGTTGAACGTACAAAAGTATCTGTTTCAGTTCAAGGTGATGTAGAATACGTACCCATTACGAAATTAAGAAAAGCAATTGTTAATTCAATGACAAAAGCAAAAGATATTATTCCACATTCAACCATTATGGATGAAATCGTGATCGATAAACTAGTTGACTTAAGAAATCGTGTGAAAGAACAAGCTGCTGCAGAAAATATTAAATTAACCTATATGGCATTTATTATTAAAGCAGTTGTGCTCGCATTAAAAGAATACCCATTCTTTAATGCAAGCTATGATGAAGTTAAAGAACAAATGGTCTATAAAAAGTTTTATAATATCGGGATGGCTGTAGATACGAAAGATGGCTTAATTGTGCCAAATATCAAAGATGCAGATCAGAAGAGTATCTTAGAATTAGCAAGAGAGATTAGAGATGTGGCAGATCGCACTATAGAGCGAAAAGTCCAACTTCATGAACTTCAAAATACAACATTTAGTATTACCAATTTTGGAGCATCTGATCTTATTTCTGGAACGCCAATCATTAACCATCCAGAGGTTGCTATCTTAGGCGTTGGTAAAATTAGTCAGCGTGCGATGGTCATTGATGGGGAGATAAAAGCTGCTTATGTACTACCTCTTTCATTATCCATTGATCACAGAGTTATTGATGGCGCAGATGCGGGAAGATTTTTAACTAAAATCAAGTCTTTATTAAAAGAGCCAATGATGTTACTATTAAATTAGAGGTGACATCATGAAAACATTTGATATTACAGTTTTAGGAGGAGGACCCGGAGGGTATGTTGCAGCAATTAAAGCTGCTCAAATGGGGAAATCTGTTTTACTCATAGAAAAAGAAGTCGTTGGGGGCATTTGTTTAAATCACGGGTGTATTCCAACAAAAGCCTTGCTTAAAAATGCTAAAGTCTATAAACAAATTATGCATGCTAAAGATTATGGCGTCATGATTGATGGTAACATTTCTTATGACTGGCCATTAATGATGAAACGTAAAAATCTTGTCGTTAAAAGATTAACAACTGGAGTTGCTGGATTATTAAAGAAAAATGGGGTTACTGTTGTTTCTGGATTTGGTAAGGTACTATCTCCAAATCAAGTTGAAGTTAACGGTGAAATCTATGAAACAAAAGATTTAATTATAGCCACTGGTGCTAGTCCAATTATCCCGCCAATTCCTGGATTAAAAGAAGCTTTAAAACAAAAGATTGCAGTCACAAGCAGAGAGTTACTTGCTATTGAAGAAGCACCACAATCACTTGTTATCATTGGTGGTGGTGTGATTGGCGTAGAGTTTGCGACGATATTCAGCTCTTTAGGATCTAAAGTGACCATCATTGAAAAGATGGATGGCATTTTACCGATGATGGATGATGATATTAGAGACACTTATACGAAGATATTAAAAAGAGAAGGCATCGAGATTTATGTAAATACCGAAGTTACGAAGGTTAATGATCAAAAAGTGACGTATAAACTTGACTCTAATGAAGTTGAAATTGAAGCAGATAAGATTTTAGTGTCTGTCGGTATGAGACCTAATCTTTCTGGTTTAGAAGCTTTAAATCTTAAGATGAACCGAAATGCCATTGATACAAATGAAATGTTAGAAACATCGATTAAACATGTTTATGCTATTGGGGATGTGAATGGTAAATATATGTTAGCTCATGTAGCATCTGCTGAAGGTTTGATTGCTGTTGAAAATATTTTAGGACATCATCGAATTATGCGTTATGACAGAGTTCCAAATGCTGTTTACGGTTCACCAGAAATTGCAACTATTGGACTCACTGAAAAAGAAGTAAAAGATAAAGGATTATCATATAAGGTATCGACATTTCCTCTTCAAGCTAGTGGTAAAGCACTTGCCGATAATGAAAAAGATGGATTTATCAAACTTATTGTGAATGATCAATATAAGGAAATTTTAGGAGCACACATTTTAGCTTATAACGCATCAGATTTAATTGCTGAGATTGGTGTGACGATGGAATTAGAAGGAACAGCTTATGAACTTGCACATACGATTCATCCACATCCGACATTATCTGAAATCGTGATGGAAGCGGCTCATGGTGCGATTGATAAACCTATACATCTATAAATATGACTGTGCAATCGCACAGTCTTTTTTATGCCTTGTATAGCCATCTTTACTAGAATATGATACAATATCAATTAGAGGTTACCTATGAAATTTTTAATTCTATATAATCCAATGAGCGGAAGATCAAATTTCCATCGTTATCTTCCCAAAGTTAAAAAAATATTTGATAATAGCCCGCATACTGTTGAGTTTTACCAATCAAAAGCACCGAAAGATTTACTGCGAGCAGCAAAAGAATTCGCATCAAGTTATGATGTATTTTTAGCTGCAGGTGGTGATGGAACAATCAATGAAGTAGTGAATGGTATGATGGCATCTAAAGTGAAACCTATTTTAGGCGTTCTGCCCTCAGGAACTGCAAATGATATTGCAGCTATTTTAGGCATTAATCGATCGATAAAACGATCTCTAAACATCTTTTTTAATGAAGACCCTATCAAGCTTGACGTTAACCAACTAAATGAGCAATATTTTATTTACACTACAGCCTCTGGTATGCTATCTAAAATCAGTTATGATGTTTCAAGAAGAAGAGTACGTAAATATGGATACATTGCTTATGTGATAGAGGCGATGCAAGACATTTCTAAAGATTATCGTTATCCAATTAAGATTTGTTATAACGGAAAAGAAGAGAATTATGAGGCTGTGATGGTTTTAGGCTTAAATTCTAATCGTGTTGGCGGAGTCAGATTAATCAATTTTTCAAGTTCTAAACTTAATGATGGTTTATTTGAACTTAGATTATTTCTTCGTGCTAAGACTTTTTGGCGTTTTAGACTTTTACAATCTTTTATGCGCGGGGGAAAACGTATTGGTGATGATGTTCATTTGGTTGCATCAAAATTTGAAATTAAAACAGACCCAGATGTAAGATGGAATGTGGATGGAGAATATTCAACTAATGGTAATGTAGTGATTCAAACATATAAGGAAGCAATCGATGTATTTGCAAGTAAACGAATTAAAGAAAAATATTTTATAAAAGTGCCGAAATAGCTCAGGTGGTAGAGCAGCTGTCTCGTAATCAGCAGGTCGTAGGTTCGAGTCCTATTTTCGGCACCA
>JAQVBA010000003.1 GCA_028690555.1 Acholeplasmataceae bacterium | reverse complement strand
GACTGAAAATCCTTGTGTCGGCAGTTCAATTCTGCCCGGAGCCACCACCATCGCAACGTAAAGCCATTAGTACGGCTTTTTTTATTTTTATCCCACTAAGAGTAATTTCCTAAAAATTGATCTAATATTAATTGGAGGACAATTACATGCAAATAAAATCACTAAGAATATTTAACGGCTTTGAAGAATTTAATAAGTTTTCAAATTTTTTAGAAGAATCTAGCTGGAATATTGAAAAGGAGTTACTGAAGGATAGGGTCATTAAATATCAGAAAAACCCCTATTTTATTGAACTTTCACAAGATTTTAAGAGTAAAAAATTATCCATATGGGATTTAAAACCAGAAGAAGTCATTACTTGGTTTGATACGATGTTATTAATTCGTCGACTTTTTATTCTATTATTTAAAAAAGGAATCAAAACTGATCAAATTAACTTGATTTTGGAATATCCACTGGTGTTTGGTAATCATATGAGATCAGATTACTTGATTGTTTACGATAGACTAATCGTTGTTTTAGAATTTGGAATGTTCAATCAAGACGAAAAAAGAAGTGAAGAGAGATATACCAAAAAACTCCAAGAATCTATTAATTATAGACAATTATTGGCAAACATGGTTCAATCACAAATTGATGTTGTTAATTATGTCATGATCTATCGACCGGAATTTAGTCGAATCAACAGCACTCGATTAAATGATAATATTTTGTATAATAATGAAGAATTAGCTAGATTAGGAAATTTTCTAAAAATTCATATTGATCATCAGAATGAACTTTCTGCTATTGAGCAATTAAAAAAAATAGCACTAGCAGAGTAATAAGTGTTGACTTTAAAAAAGTCTGTGTTATCATTTAATTAGTAATAAATTTTGAAGTTCAAACAATTTGAAGGAGAAAGCAATTATGGAAAATGAAAAAATAGGTATTATTGTATGTGGAAACTCCGGAGTAGATTACATGAAGTTAGATTATCCAGTCCGATTAATCAGATCTACTCTAAATCTAGATGGAAAAGAATATGAAGATTTTATCGATATTAAAGCAGAAGAGTTTTATAAAATTATTGAATCAAATTCGGATATTGATGTATCCACTTCGCAAACTTCAACCGGGAAAATCGCATCAGTATATGAAGAAATGAAAGAAGAAGGATACAAAAATATTATTGTGATTGTTATTTCATCTAAACTAAGTGGAACGTTCCAAGGTGCAATCTTAGCAAAAGACCTTGTTCAAGACCTGAATGTCTATGTAATTGACTCAAGAAGTGTCTCTTATGGCGAAGCATATTTAGTTTTAGAAGCTATTAAAATGATTAAAAACGGGCATAAAATGGTTGAGATCATTGATAGACTTGAAAAAATAAGAGATCATATTTATATTTATGTACTCGTTGATACGCTTAAATTTTTAGTAAAAAATGGCCGTTTATCTGCTGCAAGTGGATTTCTTGGAACATTGTTAAAAATAAAACCCCTACTCCATATTCAAAAAGATGGCAGCCTTGTTCCTTTTGAAAAAATTAGAACCACAGCAAAAGCTCAAGCTCGCTTAATTGAGGTAATTCAAAGCGATATTAAGGATAAACATGTTATAATGTTTATTGCATACACAAATAATGAAGAAAAAGCTAAAGAAATTAAGCAACAGTTAATGAATTCCAAACCAGATCTTGAAATTCAACTTGTTCCATTAACCCCAGTTGTTGGAGCACATGCAGGTCCAGGCACGCTTGGTGTAGGCTATATTGTTTTATAAGGAGTAGAGAATATGGTATCCCCTAAAGTCGTTATTAATGAGTTGTTAGTTGATGTTTTTAACCACATTCTTAGCATTGAATCTAATGTGTTAAAAGAAAAAGGTGTAAAAATTTCAATGACTGAAATTCATGTTTTGGAGGCTATTCGTAATGTTCAAGTTCCTATTATGGGAAATGTTGCACAAAAATTACGGGTTACACTAGGTACATTAACAACATCCATTAACGCTTTAGTTCGAAAAGGATATGTTAATAGATTTAGAGATGAAGCCGATCGAAGAAAAGTCTATCTGGAATTAACAAGCACAGCTAAACACGTTTTAAAAATTCATGATGCATTTCATGATGAAATGATTGAATCAATTTTTAAAGATCTAGAATTAGAAAAAGATGAGACTTTGATGAAATCACTAGAAAACATAAGCAATTATTTTAAACAAAGATATTAACATTTGGCACTTGAAAAAGTGCCTTTTATTTTATATAGAATGGTGTTTTTTGTGATATTATATTAAAGAATGATAATGAGGAGAGTATCGTATGAAAAAGTATATTGCTGGTGTTGATATTGGTGGTACGAATATAAAAATAGGTATATTTGATAGTGAAAAAATTGAATTAATCGATAAAGTAGAGTTTAAAACACCTAAAAGAGATCAAAATCAATCCATTTTTATTCATGTTAAAAAAGAAATTGAATCCATTATTAAATCGCTAAAAATTAAAATGGAAGATTTGATAGGTATTGGTGTTGCTGTCCCATGTCCAATTAAAAATGGTTATGTTTTTGCTTGCCCTAACTTGGATTGGAGTAATATCGACATAGTTAAAGAATTACATAAAATATTCCCATCAGACGTTAAAGTAGCAGTATCAAATGACGCCTCATTGGCTGCACTTGGTGAGAATGAAAGCCTTGAAATACCCTATAAAAATGCTGTCCTAATTACACTAGGTACAGGTGTAGGTGGCGGCGTTGTCATCGACGGAAATATCCACGAAGGTTCAATGGGTTATGGTGGAGAAATTGGACACATGCGAGTATATGAAGAAAAAGAATTGACATGTGGCTGTGGATCTAGAGGATGTTTAGAACAAATATGTGGAACTCATGGGATTTTAGAATATACGAAGCAACTTGCAAAAAAGAATAAGACCACAATTGATTTAAATAAACTTTCGGTAAAAGCAGTATTTGACGCTGCAAAGGATGGAGATAATGTTGCAAATCAAGTGATTGATAGAGTTGCAAAATACCTCGCAATTAGCTCAAGCATATTAGCAATGATTGTTGATCCTGAGATTTTCATTATTGGTGGTGGAGTTTCAAAAGCAGGGTCCTTTTTAATCGACAAAATTGAGAAATATTATAAGACAGAAGCGAGATTTTCTTCTGGGAATATACCATTTATACTTGCAAATACTGGTAATGATGCAGGCATTATAGGTGCTGCACATTTAGTGAAAAATACAATAAAAAGAAACGAGAAAACGGATGCCTAGGAAACAAACTGTAAATCGACGATATAACCAATTCGTATATGGCGGATTATGCATTGGGAAAATATTTCATTTCGATCAAGAATCCGTCATTAAGTTTCAATACTCACAAGATATTGAATTACTCATCACAAAATTAGATCAGATTAAAAGTGAAGAAAGCAGAGCTTATCACAAATTCATATTGACTGAATCTGGTGATTATAAACTAAAACAACTTTTTGCTTTTTTTATTTATGAAATCTTAATAAGTCCAGATATTTTGAATAGATGTCGCACAAAAGCAAAAAGAGAAACAGTTTACTTTCCATCTTTATTTATAAATGAAATTGAGCGTCAGATAAGAAGAAATGAAAGCGGGCTTAAAGAATTTTACCTTTCTGGAAGAGAAGAGGTTGTCAATCAATTAAATACTTTTATGAATTATCTTTTGACACGATTTGAATCATTTTTTCTCTATGAGATGCTTAAGCAAGTAAAAGCGGATATCATATTAGTTTGTGACGGATTTCGTCCTGAATATTTACATAATATTCCTCAAAATGTTAAAGGGATTATCACAAGAAAAGAAGAGAAAGAATTAGAATTAATTCGAAGATTAGCGACAGAATTTGAAATACCAATCGCACAGTGCACATTAATATATCCCGATGATGAAATTGCAATTATTAATGGAGAAATCAATCGCATAACCTTTAACCCGGATAAAGAAGATCTTGAAAGATTCTACGAAAAATATTACAGTTTAACATTTAAGTTTGGCGAAATTGCGAGTTATGGATCTCATCGAATTAAACTATATGCTGAAGTAGCAAACGCCAATCATTTAGATCGAATTACAAGTTATAATTGGTATGATGGTATCGGACCATTCAATACGGAATTCTTTTTCATGACGAGAGGGATTCTTCCGACAATTGATGATCAAGTCGAGTTTTTTATTGATTTTTTTAATAAAGCAAATGGACTGCCGATTTATTTAAAAGTTCCTGACTTTACACCAGATAAGCCGCTTAAATATATGGAAGCTGCACATAGTGATACTGGATTTATTCATAGTCAACATCAATTATTTTTTGATAATTTTACTGCGATTGCAAAAGCAGTTAAAGCCACTAAAGCAGATGTTAAAATCGTCATTCCAAAAGTTGTGATGGCATCTGAGTTATCAGATTGGAAAAGACATGTCATCATGGCATATCTCGATGAAGATTTAAGAATTCCAGAGTTTGGGTATGTTTTAGAAACTGAAGCAGCTTATGAGTTTTATAATCAGTTTCCTAGAGTTGATTTTGTTATAATTGGGTTTGATAACTTAGTTGAAGAAAATTCGATTCATTTTAATCGATATACCGAGTTATCCATCACACAGTTTAATGAATTATTTTTACCACTAATTAAAGACATTCACGAACATTTAAATAATAGATACTATCCAACAAAACATATTCTTGCAGGAAATGTCGTTGGGAATCCATTTATTTTTAGGCAATTAATCAATTATGGGTTCACAGATTTTTCAATACCTTTAAGTAAAATTAGAGTAATTGAAGAGACATTTACAGAGTATTGCAATTCAAGAGGAAGATTTATAGGCGTTTATCGTCAAGAAAGAATGAAAAGATTGATGAAACAGCGACAACTTCAAGCACTTAACGACAAAGATAAAGAGAAAAAATAACAAAAAAGAATGAGTAAATTAACCAAAAAGGTTGCATTCCTCATTCTTTTTGTATATAATAGAAACGCTCGTGTGTAAACGCGAAGAGGCTGTGAAATGGAAGGTTGCTGACACACGGATAGCCGTTGTCTACGTGTTAGGTTTTTCTATGGAGCAAGTCTATACAAGATTATAGGCGAAAGGAGCTATTAAAATGGCAAAAGATGTAATTAAAATTCGTTTAAAGGCTTACGATCACAGATTACTCGATCAATCAGCTAAGAAAATCGTTGAAAGTGCACTTAGAACAGGAGCAACTGTTCAAGGTCCGATTCCTCTTCCAACTGAAAAGGAAATATTCACGGTTTTACGTTCACCACACGTGAACAAAGATTCTCGCGAACAATTCGAACGCAGAACTCATAAGAGATTGATTCAAATTATTGATCCAAATCCTAAAACAATCAGTGCATTGATGGACATTGATTTACCATCAGGTATTGATATCGTATTAAAAAAATAAATTAAGAAAGAGGTAAGGCAATGGCCAAAGGAATCTTAGGTAGAAAACTTGGAATGACGCAAATTTTTGATGAAAATGGCGTTTTAGTTCCAGTAACCGTGATTGATGTGGCTGACAATGTGGTTTTGCAACAAAAAACTGTTGAAACAGACGGTTATGCAGCAACACAAGTTGGTTTCGAATCAAAACGGGAAAATTTAAGTAACAAGCCTGAACAAGGGCACGTGAAAAAAGCTAATACAGCACCTAAGCGCTTCATTAAAGAAATCCGCTTTAAAGAAGAGCTTAAAAATGAATTAGCGGATTTAGCGGTCGGTGAACTTGTCAATACAGACTTGTTTCAAGTCGGAGAAGAAATTGATGTTACAGGAACATCAAAAGGTAAAGGGTTTGCTGGTAGTATTAAACGCCACAACCAATCTCGTGGACCAATGACACACGGTTCAAGATATCATCGTGGACCAGGTTCTATGGGACCAATCAAAGGTAAACTAAAAGGTAAAAATTTACCAGGACATATGGGAACTGAACAAGTTACAATTCAAAACTTGACAGTTGCAGGTGTCGATGTTAAAAACCAACTCTTATTAGTCAGTGGAAGCGTACCAGGACCTAAAAAAGGTTTTGTTATTGTGAAAACTGCAATTAAGAGTGCGAAGTAGGGAGGGTTATCATGCCAAAAGTTAATGTATACAATAAAACAGGTAACACAGTTGCTGAAGTAACCTTATCCGATTATGTTTTCGGTATTGAGCCCCATCAACAAGCACTCTTTGATGTCGTAAATGCACAAAGAGCAGCAATGAGACAAGGAACACATGATGTTAAAAATCGTGGAGAAGTTTCTGGTGGTGGAAGAAAGCCATGGAGACAAAAAGGAACAGGTAGAGCACGTCAAGGATCTACACGTTCACCACAATGGCGTCATGGTGGTGTAGTTTTCGGACCAACACCAAGAAGTTATGCAGTGAAAATGAATCAAAAGGTACGTCAACTTGCACTAAGATCTGCATTATCATATCATGCAGCAAATGGTCAATTAAAAGTTGTTGAATCACTTGCAATTGAAGCACCAAAGACTAAACTATTCCAAGAATTGTTAGTAACACTTGGTGTTGAAGGAAAAACACTTGTAGTCGCAAGAGATTTTGGAGATAACGAAGTATTAGCAGCTAGAAATATTCCTTCTGTTGCATTCTCTCAAGTGAATCATGTGAGCGTTTATGACATCCTGAATTGCAAGAACCTCATTATAACTAAAGACGCTATTGAGACTTTAGAGGAGGTATTAGGAAATGACTAAGTACTACGACATCATAAAAGCCCCAATTATCACTGAACAATCTACAAAGCTAATTGAAAGCCAAAATAAATACACTTTCAAAGTAGATCGTAAAGCAAACAAAGTTGAAATTAAAAAAGCAATTGAAACAATTTTTAACGTAAAAGTAATTGCGGTAAACACTGTTAACGTATTACCAAAGTTCAAAAGAATGGGTAAATACGAAGGATATAAATCAGCTTATAAAAAAGCTGTTGTCCAGTTGGCTGAAGGTAACAAGATTGACGCCTTCACAGTATAAGTGAAATATTAGAGGAGGTTTAACCAAATGGCGGTTAAAAAGTACAAACCGACGACCAATGGACGTCGTAACATGAGTGTTCTCACTTATGAAGAAATCACCACATCTACTCCTGAAAAATCACTACTTGAGCCATTCTCTCGCACAGGCGGTCGTAACAATCAAGGTAAGATCACTGTACGTCACATCGGTGGCGGTGCGAAAAGAAAATATCGTGTAATTGATTTTAAGCGTAATAAAGATAACATCGTTGGTAAAGTAGCAACGATTGAGTACGATCCAAATCGTAGTGCAAACATCGCACTTATCCATTATGTAGATGGTGAAAAAAGATATATCCTAGCACCTAAAGGTCTAGAAGTTGGACACGAAATCGTATCTGGCGAACAAGTTGACATTAAAACAGGTAATGCAGCACCAATTATGAATATTCCAGTTGGTACCATTATCCACAATGTTGAGTTAAGCCCAGGACGTGGTGGACAAATTGCAAGAAGTGCAGGTAACTCTGCTCAAATTCTTGGACGTGAAGACAAATATGTATTAGTTAGATTACAGTCAGGCGAAGTTAGAAGAATCTTAGGTACTTGCCGCGCAACCATCGGTGTTGTTGGTAATGAATCTTGGGAACTTGTAAATATCGGTAAAGCTGGTCGCACAAGACATATGGGCATTCGTCCAACAGTTCGTGGTTCAGTGATGAATCCAAATGATCACCCACACGGTGGTGGTGAAGGACGTACACCAATCGGTCGTAAGTCACCAATGACTCCATGGGGTAAGAAAGCACGCGGTGTGAAGACACGCGACAATAAGAAAGCGTCAAACGATTTAATCGTTCGTCGTCGTACGAAGTAGGAGGGAAAACATGGGACGTTCATTAAAAAAAGGACCATTTTGTGATGACCATCTAATTAAGAAGGTTCAAAAACAAAATGCAGCAAATGAAAATAAAGTAATTCAAACATGGTCACGTCGTTCGACGATTTTCCCTGATTTCGTTGGACATACGGTTGCCGTTTACAATGGTAAGTCACACATTCCTGTCTACGTTACAGAAGATATGGTAGGACACAAGTTCGGTGAATTTGCACCAACACGTACTTATCATGGACACAGTAAAGAAGACAAGAAAGCTAAGAAGAAGTAATTGGAGGAGAAAATGATGGAAACTAAAGCTATAGCTAGAACGGTTCGCATTGCTCCACGTAAAGCTCGATTAGTCATTGACTTAATCCGTGGCAAAAATATTAAAGAAGCACAAGCGATTTTAATGTTTACACCACGTGCAGCTTCACCAATTATTCTCAAGGTGTTGAACAGTGCAGTAGCAAATGCAGAAAACAACAACAACCAGAATATTGATAATCTTTATGTCAAAGAAGCATATGTGAACGAAGGTGTTCGCTTAAAGAGACTTTTACCAAGAGCTAAAGGTCAAGGCGACATTATTCAAAAGAGAACAAGCCACATTACAGTCGTTGTGGCAACGAAAGAGTAGGGGTGAAGAAGCATGGGTCAAAAAGTTAATCCAATTGGTATGAGACTCGGAATCATCCGCACTTGGGAATCAAAATGGTATGCTGAAAAGCAAGATGTACCAGCATTGGTCAAAGAAGATGCGAATATCCGCAAATACCTTAATGATTTTTACAAGAAAGCCGCTGTTTCTAACATCGAAATCGAACGTGTTAAGGGTAAAGGCGGAAAAGACCGCGTTAAAGTTACACTTCACACTGCAAAGCCAGGGATCGTTATTGGTAGAGATGCTGAAACGAAAAAGAAGGCAGTCGAGTCTCTTGAAAAATTAACTAAAAAAGAAATTATTTTTAACGTTGTCGAAGTGAGACGCCCGGAACGGGTTGCGACACTTGTTGCACAAAGTATTGCAGAACAACTTGAAAACCGCGCATCTTTCCGTCGTGTACAAAAAATTGCGATGCAAAGAGCACTTAAATCAGGAGCAAAAGGTGTTAAAACCATGGTTTCTGGACGCTTAGGTGGCGCTGAAATTGCACGTAGTGAAGGGTATTCAGAAGGACAAGTTCCACTACATACACTTAGAGCAGACGTTGATTATGCAACTGCAGAAGCACATACAACTTATGGGATTCTTGGCGTTAAAGTTTGGATTTATAATGGTGAAGTTTTACCAGGCCAAACACGCGAAGAAAACTTAAGAAAGCAAGACGAAAGAGCACCACGCCAAGATCGTCCAAGACGTGATCGTGGACCTCGTCGTGATAGCAAGGGAGGCAAATAATCATGTTAATGCCTAAAAGAACGAAATTTCGTCGTCCTCACCGTGTGAGTTATGAAGGAAAAGCTAAGGGAAGAAATGAAATTCTCAATGGTGATTTTGCCCTCGTTGCTCAAGAAGGTGCTTGGATTACAAACCGCCAAATTGAAGCGGCTCGTATCGCGATGACGAGACATATGAAAAGATTAGGGAAAGTATGGATTAACATCTTCCCACATCTAGCAAAAACTAAAAAACCACTCGAAGTGCGTATGGGTTCCGGTAAAGGTGCTCCAGACCATTGGGTAGCGGTTGTCAAAGAAGGTAAAATCATGTTTGAAGTTAACGGTGTCAGCGAAGAAGTTGCAAAAGAAGCACTCCGTTTAGCATCACATAAATTACCAATCAAGACAAAGATTGTTAAAAGAGGTGAGCAAGCGTGAAAGCGACAGATATTAGAAAGATCAGTACACCCGATCTTGAAAAAAGAATTGTCGAGCTAAAAGCTGAGTTATTCAACCTACGCTTTCAACTTGCAGTAGGACAGCTTGAAAATACAGCTCGTATTAGTCAAGTTAAGAAGACGATTGCACAAATGAAGACAATCATCAGTGAACGTGCTGAATAAGGAGGATACCATGGAACGTAATCAAAGAAAAGTATATACGGGAACAGTTGTATCTGACAAAATGGATAAAACGATTACCGTGGTTGTTGACACATACAAGAAATCACCTTTATACGGAAAACGCGTAAAGGTATCAAAGAAATTCCACGTGCATGATGAAGAGGGCTTAGCAAATATCGGTGATCAAGTAACCATTATGGAAACTAGACCGTTATCAAAAACCAAGAGATTCCGTCTCTTAGAAGTTATTGCTAAAGCCGATATCGTATAAGGAGGATACCCAAAATGATTCAACAAGAAAGTAGATTAGCAGTTGCCGACAATAGCGGTGCTAAAGAAGTCCTTGTGATCAAGGTTTTAGGGGGTACCCGCCGTCGCTATGCGAATATCGGTGACGTCGTTGTCGTCACAGTTAAAAAAGCAGCCCCTGCAGGGATGGTTAAGAAAGGTGAAGTTTTAAAAGCTGTCATCGTTCGTACCGTTTCAGGACTTCGTCGTCCTGATGGATCCTACATCAAATTTGATGATAATGCAGCCGTGATTATTAAGGATGATTTAAACCCACGTGGTACACGTATATTTGGACCAGTGGCCAGAGAGTTAAGAGAAAAGAATTTCATGAAGATCGTCTCTTTAGCTCCTGAAGTATTATAAGGAGGTCTCGTCATGAATATCAAAACTGGAGATACAGTTGCAGTGATTGCAGGACGCGATCAATTTGTAACCGATAAAAAAGGTAAAAAAGCTCGCAAGACCGGCCGCGTCTTAAAAGTTTATCCAAAAACTGAACGCGTGTTAGTTGAAGGTGTAAACATTATTAAAAAACACCAACGTCCAACACAAGCGAATGATAAAGGCGGCATTATTGAAAAAGAAGCACCAATTCATGTTTCTAACGTTGCAATCTTAGATCCAAAAACTAACAAACCTACACGTGTGGGTTATCGTGAAGTTGATGGTAAAAAGGTACGTTATGCGAAAAAATCAGGCGAAAGCCTTGATAAATAAGGAGTTTGAACAATGATAGTAATTAGAGAAAAATACGAAAACGTTGTCAAACCCGAACTCGTTAAGGCATTCAACTATACATCTACTATGCAAGTTCCAAAGATTGAAAAAATCGTTGTGAACATGGGCGTGGGTGATGCTGTGTTCAATCCAAAAGTATTAGATGATGCTGTGGAAGAACTTAGAGCCATCACTGGTCAAAAACCGCTCATTACGAAAGCTAAAAATTCAATTTCTAACTTCAAACTTAGAGAAGGAATGGCAATCGGAGCAAAAGTCACATTACGTGGCGATAGAATGTATTTATTTCTTGAAAAATTGATTAACATTGCACTTCCACGTGTGCGTGACTTCAGAGGTATATCTTCAAACGCATTTGATGGTCGTGGTAACTACACTGTAGGTATTAAAGAACAAATCATTTTTCCAGAAATCAGCTTAGACAAAGTTAAAAAAGTTCGTGGTATGGACATCGTCATTGTTACAACGGCAAAAACTGACCAAGAAGGACGCGCATTATTGTCACAACTTGGCATGCCGTTTAAGAAGTAGGAGGCGCACTATGGCTAAAAAATCAAAAATTGTTAAAGAAATGAAGCGTCGTGAAATCGTTGAACGCTATCGCGATATTATTGCTGAGTTAAAGGAAAAAGGAGACTATCAAGCTCTTCAAAAACTTCCTAGAAATGCTTCAGCAACTCGTTTAAGAAACCGTGATGCGATTGATGGTCGCCCACGCGGCTATATGCGCAAATTTGGCTTGTCACGTATTAAGTTCCGTGAAATGGCACATAAGGGAGAACTCCCTGGTGTCAAAAAAGCAAGCTGGTAATTGAGGAGGAAGAAAAATGGTTATGACTGATCCAATTGCGGATATGCTTACGCGTATTCGTAACGCAAATAGAATGCGTCATGAGAAAGTAGAAATGCCAGCTTCTCGTTTAAAATCTGATATTTTATCAGTGCTTAAAAAAGAAGGTTTCATCAACGACTTCGTTGTTATGAAAGATGGAGCACAAGGCAAAATTGTAGTCACTTTGAAATATACAGCGTCAAAAGAACGCGTGATCAAAGGACTAAAACGGATATCGAAACCAGGACTTCGTGTATATTCAGCTGTTGAAGATTTACCTAAAGTGTTAAACGGATTAGGGGTTGCTCTAATTTCAACATCAAAGGGAATTTTAACGGATCGTGAAGCACGTTTAGCAAAAATTGGCGGCGAAGTGCTCGCTTACGTATGGTAATTTAAGGAGGATATTATGTCACGTATAGGTAATAAAGTGATTCAAGTTCCTGCCGGAGTTACTGTAACGATTAGTGATGATAACTACGCAGTCGTTAAAGGTCCTAAAGGTCAACTTGAATTCCAATTCAATTCGATGTTAGATATCAAAATGGAAGGCTCTACCATTACGGTAAGTCGTCCAAATGATGAAATTTTCACAAGAAAAATACACGGAACTACGAGAGCTTTATTAGCAAATATGGTTCATGGTGTATCAACAGGCTTTAAAAAGCAATTAGAAATTCGTGGTGTTGGTTATAGAGCAGCGCTCCAAGGCAATGTCGTGAATTTAAGTATGGGTTATTCACACCCCATTAATTTAGAAATTCCAGCGGGAATAACAGTTACGATTCCAAAGAATACGGATATTATTATTGAAGGTGCTGACAAACAAGTTGTTGGTGAATTCGCTGCTAAGATTCGTAGTACGAGAAAACCAGAACCATATCTTGGTAAAGGTATTCGTTATGTGGATGAATACGTTCCACGTAAAGCTGGAAAGACTGCTAAGTAAGGGAGGATATGAAAAATGATTAAGAAATTATCTAAAAATGAAACTCGTCAAAAGCGTCATCTTCGTATCCGTAAGATTGTAACTGGAACAGCTGAACGTCCAAGACTTTCAGTGTATCGTTCAAATAAAGCAATCTATGCGCAAATCATCGATGATGTGAAGCAAACAACCTTAGTTAGTGCTCGTAGTCAAGAAGCAGGGCTTACGCATTCAAACATTGAATCTGCGAAAGCAGTTGGTAAATTAATCGCCGAAAAGGCGCTTGCTAAGGGAATTACTGCAGTTGTGTTTGATCGCAGTGGTTATCTCTATCACGGACGCATTAAAGATTTTGCTGATGCTGCTCGTGAAGCAGGATTGCAATTTTAAGGAGGAAAACGTACATGGCTAGAGATAGATACAATCAAGAAAATCAAGCTGAAAAAGAATTCGAAGAGCGCGTCGTTTCCATTAACCGCGTCACTAAAGTTGTTAAAGGTGGCCGTCGCTTCCGTTTTGCAGCCTTAGTTGTAATCGGCAACAAACAAGGTCAAGTAGGCTTTGGAACAGGTAAAGCTGCTGAAGTACCTGATGCAATTAAAAAAGCTATTGAAGATGCAAAAACTAATATGATTAATGTTCCAATCGTTGGAACAACTATCCCTCATGCAGTCACTGGAAATTACGGTGCTGGTAAGGTTTTCTTAAAACCTGCTGCTGAGGGTACTGGAGTTATCGCTGGTGGGGCCGTTCGTGCTGTATTCGAACTTGCTGGTGTTAATGACATTTTATCCAAGTCTCTTGGATCAAGCACACCAATCAACATGGTGCGTGCAACATTTGCAGGTCTTAAAGAATTAAGAACTGCTGAAACAGTTGCTGCACTACGTGGTGTTGACATCGCGGAGTTAGCATAATGAAAATTCAAATTACACTTAAAAAAAGCTTAATTGGCCGCAAGCCAAATCAAGTTAAAACAGCACATGCACTCGGTTTAAAAAAGATTCATCAAGTGGTTGTTAAGGAGACAAATGAAGCACTCCTTGGTATGGTTAATACCATTGCACACTTAGTTGAAATTAAAGAAGTAGAGTAGGAGGTCAACCATGTTAAACGAATTAAAACCCGTTGAAGGTGCCCGTAAAAATCGGAAACGCCTTGGTAGAGGTCCAGGTAGTGGAACCGGTAAAACCTCCGGTAAAGGTAATAAAGGACAGCTCGCTCGTTCTGGTGGCGGTACGCGCCCAGGATTTGAAGGTGGACAGCTTCCTTTCTTCCAAAGACTCCCTAAAAGAGGCTTCAAGAATGTCAATCGCAAGGAATACGCTGTGATTAACCTTAAAGATTTAAATCAATTTAATGACGGCGAAATTATTACACCGGAAACATTAATTGCTCGTAATGTCTTAAAGAAATTAAACTCAGGCGTTAAGGTACTTGCAAATGGTACTCTTGAGAAGAAACTTACGGTCAAAGCCCACGTATTTTCGAAAGCAGCTGAACAAGCGATCGTGCAAGCCGGTGGAACAGTAGAGGTGATCTAAAGTGTGGTTACGAATTAAACGAGTTCTAAGTAACAAAACAGTGATGCTACGCATCGCGTTCACATTGTTTATCTTGTTAATTGTTAGAATTTTAAGTCATATTACAGTACCACTTTTTGACACCGGATCCATTGTGGCCTTCATGGAAGCAAGCGGTAGCTTTGTTGCCATTCTAAATAATTTTAGTGGTCAAGCTCTTGAACGCTTCTCAATTATGGCACTTGGTATCTCGCCGTATATCACAGCATCCATTGCAGTCCAAATGCTTCAAATGGTCATTCCACAGTTTAAAGAGTGGAGTGAACAAGGTGAAACAGGAAAGCAAAAGTTAAACAAAATTACACGTTATGCAGCATTAGCTATGGCATTTATCCAAGGATTTGCACTAATCATTGGGATTAGTGTGAATGGTAGTGTCATCATCCCATCAATCGAAGCATCTGTGGTTGAACAATTCCGTTATGTATTCTATATTTACATGGCGTTAGTGATGATGGGTGGTACAGCACTTGCAATTTGGCTTGGTGATCTAATCACTAAAAAAGGCGTAGGTAACGGTGTATCCTTACTTATTGTTGCTGGGATTGTAACAAGCTTACCAGCAATGTGGACAACATTATGGACGAAGTATATTGTTGGTGGTCCATCAGGATGGGATGTTGTATTCTTTATCTTGATTATCTTATTATATTTCGCAATTCTATTTGGTGTTGTTTATATTCAAATTGCAACACGTAAGATTCCGGTTCAATATGCAAACCGTCAAGGAAAATCTGATTCAAATATTCCAATGAAGATTAATAGTGCAAGCGTGATTCCAGTCATCTTTGCTCAAACGATTTTATCGATTCCACTATCCATCATTGGCTTTTCTGGAGCAAGTAACAACTTGACAGCATGGATTGAAAATATTTTCAGTTCACAAAAACCAATTGGGTTTATCTTATTTGTTATCTTAATTGTGATTTTCTCATTCTTCTATTCATTCTTAACGATCAATCCTGAGAAAATTGCGAATAACTTATCAAAATCAAATGCTTATATTCCCGGGGTAAGACCTGGTGAAGATACGAAAGATTTTGTTGCAAAATTATTATTTAAAATTACTGTTATCGGTACAGTTTATCTCGTTGTCTTAGCTGTAATGCCAATTATTACAGCAATAGTATTTGGCTTTCAAGGCACCGAAGCACAAGCGATTACGCTTGGAGGTACAAGTTTACTCATCATCGTTGGGGTTGCGATTGAAACCACACAACAAGTTGAAACAGATGCATCTCAAGCAGAGTATACGGGTATCTTTAAATAAAAAGGAGGATTTAATATGCGCATGATTATTATGGGCCCACCTGGCGTAGGTAAGGGTACTGCAGCGGCACTTTTGTGCAAGCATTATGGCATTCCTCACATTTCCACTGGAAACATTTTTAGAGAACTTTATAAAGACCAAACGGAAGTTGGGAAGAAAGCAAAAGGGTATGTTGATCGTGGGGAACTTGTTCCTGATGAAATCACAAACCTCATCGTTTACAATCGTTTGTTACAAGACGATACAAAAAACGGATTCTTACTTGACGGCTTTCCAAGAAACACAGATCAAGCAAAAGCACTCGATGGTTATCTTGCTGAATCAAAAATTAAAATCGATGCTGTGGTAAACTTAAAAGCTCCCGATCAACTCATTATTGAAAGAATCGGTGGACGACGCGTGTGCGAAACATGTGGTGCAGTTTATCATGTCACGAATTTAAAACCAAAAGTTGAAGGCATTTGCGATAAAGACGGTGGAAAACTCATCCAACGCGTTGATGACATGGAAGAAACCATTAAGAGACGTTTGGGCGTGTACTACAGTCAAACTGAACCTGTGATTGGTTACTATGAAAAGAAAGGTGCAGTGCTTCATATCGATGGTACAGGTACTATTGAAGAAGTCAATGCACTGATTATGAAAGCATTAGGTGAGTAAGTTTGATTCAAATTAAATCACAACGCGAAATTGAGCTGATGCGTGAAGCAGGACACATCTTAGAACTGACACGACAAATGCTAGAAAAACATGTAAAACCAGGTATTTCTACGCTTCAGCTCGATGAACTCGCTTATAATTTTATTCAAAATCTTGGAGCAACCCCTTCATTTAAGGGTTACCATGGCTTTCCAGGATCATTATGTACTTCAATTAATGAAGTTGTTGTTCATGGCATCCCTTCTAAAAAAGATGTTTTAAAAGAAGGCGATATTATTACTTTGGATTTCGGCGTGAACTATAAAGGTTATCACGCAGATTCAGCGACAACCTATGCAGTGGGTCAAATCAGCCCAGAGATTAAACAATTATTAGAAGTCACAGAAAAAGCACTGTATGTTGGTTTAGAACAGGCAAAACCTGGAAATCATGTTTCTGATATTTCTTTTGCGATTGAATCATTTGTTAAACCTTATGGTTATGGAATCGTTGAAGAATTTACCGGTCACGGCATCGGACGTGAATTACATGAAGAGCCATATGTTCCAAATTTTGGGAAACCAAATCAAGGTCCAATCTTAAAACCAGGGATGACATTTTGTGTAGAACCGATGGTTAATCTCGGTACAAAACGCGTCAAGGTTTTAAGCGATAACTGGACAACTGTAACAACAGATCGCAAACCAAGTGCTCATTTTGAGCATATGATTGTGATTACTGAGACTGGATATGACATATTAACAACACTAAAGAAGGAGTGAATCTATGGCAAGACAAGATTTAATTGAAGTAGAAGCTCGAGTAATTGAAATTCTACCAAATACAAAGTTCAAAGTTGAACTGATTCAAAATGGCCATATTGTATTGGCTCACGTTTCTGGTAAAATCCGCATGAATAACATACGCATTTTACCTGGTGATAAAGTAACGGTTGAATTATCACCATACGATCTAACTCGCGGTAGAATTACATACCGCCGTAAATAAGGAGGCACGCACATGAAGGTAAGAGCGTCAGTTAAAAAAAGAAGTGAAGACGATATCATCGTAAAGCGTAAAGGCAAAATCTACGTCATTAATAAGAAAAATAAAAGACATAACCAAAGACAAGGTTAATAGGGAGGAACTATGGCAAGAATAGCAGGCGTTGACATTCCACGCGACAAACGCGTCGTGGTTTCGTTAACTTATGTATATGGCATTGGATTATCCACTGCTAAACAAATTTTAAAGGATGCAAATGTGAGTGAAGAAACTCGCGTTAAAGCATTAACTGAAGATGAATTAAACCGTATCCGTACAGAAGTCGTTAAGTATGTAACTGAAGGTGATTTACGCCGTGAAGTGACTCTTAACATCAAACGTTTAATGGAAATCGGTTCATACCGTGGGATTCGCCATCGTAAAGGATTACCAGTTCGTGGACAAAACACGCGCAATAATGCACGTACACGTAAAGGTAAACCAAAGGCAATCACTGGTAAGAAGAAGTAAGGAGGAATAGATCATGGCACGTAAAAAGACAACTAAACGTAAGGTTAGAAAGAATATTCCCCTTGGTGTAGCACATATCCATACAACATTTAACAACACAATCGTTACAATCACTGATGTCGATGGTAATGCGATTGCTTGGAGCAGCGCAGGTGCGTTAGGCTTCAAGGGTAGTAGAAAATCAACACCATATGCAGCGCAAATGTCAGCTGAAGCTGTTGCAAAAACTGCAATGGATAATGGAATGATTAAAGTTGAAGTATCCGTTAAGGGTCCAGGTCCAGGCCGCGAAGCAGCAATTCGTTCGCTTCAAGCAGCTGGCTTAGAAATCACAGCAATCAAGGATGTCACACCAGTACCACACAATGGATGCAGACCACCAAAACGTCCGCGTGGATAATCTTAAGGAGGGGTAACTAGTGAAAGACTTAAAGTTTGAAAAACCAACTGCAGTAGAAGAAATATCTGTTGACGGTAATAAAGGTCGTTTTGTCATTCGCCCTTTAGAAAGAGGTTATGGGATTACACTTGGCAACGCACTGAGACGTGTGTTATTGTCATCACTTCCAGGGGCTGCCATTGTCAATGTTAAAATTGATGGTGTTGAGCATGAGTTTTCGACCATCGATGGCGTATTTGAAGACGTCATGGGTATCGTATTAAATTTAAAAAAGGTTATTTTCCAAGTTGAATCATCAGATTCTGACTTTGAACAAAAACTTGAACTCTATGCTGTTGGACCAGGTAAAATAACCGCAGCTGATTTTAATCATGTCGATGGTGTTGAAATCATCAATCCGGAGCAAGAAATTGCAAATCTTTCTGAAAATGGAAGACTCCAAATGATTGTTTCTGTACGCCGTGGTATTGGTTATGTGAATGCAGATCGTAACAAGACTTATAGCAAAAATGAAAAAAGCGTTATCCCCATCGATTCTATTTTCACACCGGTGACTCGCGTGTCTTATCATGTTGAAAAGACAAGAGGAGATGCTGATGAACTCACGCTTGATATTGAAACAAACGGGGCAATCGAAGCGAAAGATGCACTTGCACTCGCATCAAAAATGCTTATTGACTATTTCAGCGTGATTGTTGAAATCAGTGAACAAGCATCTTCGTCTAATTTCATTTATGAACAAGAAGAGGAACCAGCAAATAAGAAACTTGAAATGAAGATTGAACAACTCGATTTATCTGTTCGCTTATTCAATAGTTTAAAGCGCTCAGGTATTTATACAGTTGCTCAAATTATTCGTTTGACTGAAGAAGATGTCATGCGTTTCCGTAGTTTAGGAAGAAAATCTTTCAAAGAATTGAAAGAAAAACTTGCTGAACATGGTTTAGAATTTGAAAACACATCGAATAAAGAATCTAAATTTCATTTAGATGAAGAAGAGAAGGAGTAAATCATGGCTTATAGTAGACTTAGACGCACAAGCGATCAAAGAAAAGCGCTCTTTCGTGACCTCGTAACAGATATTATTATCAACGAACGTATTGTCACTACGGAAGCAAAAGCTAAGGAACTTAGAAAAATTGCAGAACGCATGGTTACACTTGCAAAAGACGGTTCACTTAGTGCACGTAGACTTGCAGCTGAAACCGTTCGATTTGAGGAAGTAAAAGAAGGACAAACTGCCCTTCAAAAACTCTTTTCTGAACTTGGACCACGCTATAAAGATCGCGAAGGCGGATATACACGTATTATCAAAACTGTGCCAAGACGTGGCGATGCTGCGCCAATGGCAATTATCGAATTTGTTTAATTAAAAATAAAACAAGCCAGCTTGGCTTGTTTTTTTATCATTATTCTTCAATCAATGCATCAATTATTTTTTTACCACGTAGTTCTACATAGAAATTTGCAATGGCTGTTTGAACGTAAGGGATAATAAAGAATAATCCGATTCCAAATGTAATGATTCCAAGCAAATACCATCCAATAAAACTTAGATGAAGCATAAATAGTTCAAATTTATGTCCTCGCATCAGCTCTTGGCTTTTCGCAATTGCATCCATTGGATCTATCATTGGGTTTTCAGCGATAATAAAACTTGTCATGCTATAAGAAAGTCCTTTAATAATTCCTGGAATTACAAATAAGAGTGACCAAAGAAATGTAAATAAGCGAACCAATAAAATTGCTAAGAAGGATGTGACAAAACTTTGTTTAAAACCTTCAAACAATAGTTCATAATTATCACTACCATTTGGATTTTCGACCACGTGGATTAATGCATAGGATAATCCAACGGTCAAAGGACCCATAATTAATAAACCGATAATCAAAGGTATACTTGCTCCTGAAATAATTCCTACGATTAATGTAAGGAGAAAAACATACCAATATCTTACTTTTAATTGTGCTTTTGCACGATCTTTCATTTCTCTATAATTCATTATATGCCTCCTTGATACGCACTTATTATATCACAATTAAATTTTTAATTTAAGAGGTTCTATGCTGATTTGAGGTATATAGAAGGTTGTTATTTCACGGGTAAACATAGTATAATAACACTAAGAGAAAGCAGGTATATCAGATGAAATTTTCAGAATTTAAGTATGAACGGCCAAATCTTGATGCCGTAAAGCAAGAATTAGAAAAATTGCTTGAAATCGTAGGATCAAATAAAACATTTGAAGAAGAGTTAGAAGCAATTCACGCCTATTTTAAGCTAAATGATTCACTTGGAACACAAGCTCAACTTGTAGGTATTCGTAATTCAATCAATACAACGGATGAATTCTACGAAAAAGAGCAAGAGTTTTTTGATGAAAACATGCCATACTTACGTCAGTATGAACAAATGTTTACTGAAAAACTCTTGAAATCAAAGCATCGTAAAACATTAGAAGAAGAATTAGGTTCGCTTCTTTTTGAACGTGCTGAATTATCATTGAAAGTCTTTAAACCTGAAATCATTGAAGACTTACAACAAGAAAACAAATTATCTACCGAATATGGAAAATTGGTTGCTTCTGCAAAAATCGAATTTGATGGTGGGACTTATAATTTAAGCCAAATGGCACCATTTGTGACACATAAAGATCGTGAAACAAGACATCGTGCACAACTTGTTGTGTCTAAATTCTTTGCTGACAACGAAGAAAAGTTTGATCGTATCTATGATGATATGGTAAAACTTAGAGATCGTATGGCTAAAAAATTAGGTTATGAAAACTTTGTTCAAATGGGTTATGATCGTTTTGGACGTACTGATTATAATGCTAAAGATGTTAAGAATTATCGCGATCAAATCTTTGAAGATATCGTACCTCTTGTCAATGAACTGACCGAAAGAAAAGCGAAACGCCTTCACATTGAACATCCAAAATCATATGATTTAGCGTTATCTTTCTTATCTGGTAACCCAACACCAAAGGGAGATCGGGCATGGCAAGTGGAGCGCGCACGTAAAATGTATCAAGAGATGTCTCCAGCAACCCATGAATTCTTTGAATTTATGTTAGAGCATGAATTACTTGATTTAGATAGCAAACCAGGTAA
The DNA here is from genome assembly GCA_028690555.1 of Acholeplasmataceae bacterium. Taxonomy (GTDB): domain Bacteria; phylum Bacillota_I; class Bacilli_A; order Acholeplasmatales; family Acholeplasmataceae; genus UBA6181. The sequence continues at coordinate 21,899 of JAQVBA010000003.1, read as the reverse complement.
ACAAGGTGGCGGTTATTGCACATTCTTACCAGATTATAATGCACCATTTATTTTCGCGAATTTTAATGGTACATCACACGATGTCGATGTATTAACTCATGAAGCAGGACATGCTTTTCAAGTATTCTCCAGTAGAAATTTGTTACCAGAATATCGTTGGCCAACCATGGAAGCTGCAGAAATTCATTCAATGAGTATGGAATTCTTAGCTTGGCCTTGGATTGATAATTTCTTTCTAGAAGATACCGCTAAATATAAATTTAATCATTTAGCTGGAGCTATATCATTCTTGCCATATGGTGTATTAGTGGATGAATTCCAACATGGCGTATATGAAAATCCAAAGTTAACACCTGATGAAAGAAAAGCGTTATGGCGAAAACTAGAAAAGAAATATCTTCCATTTAAAGATTATGGTGATGATCTATTTATGGAAAAAGGAACTTACTGGTTTAGACAAGGTCATATATTTGCCTCTCCATTCTATTATATTGATTACACACTCGCTCAAGTTTGTGCATTCCAATATTGGATTAAGCATCAAGCCAATAGAAAAGAAGCATTGGATAGCTACTTAGCTTTATGTAAACTTGGAGGATCAAAGAGTTTCTTAGGATTATTAAAATCTGCAAATCTGAAGAACCCATTCGTTAAGGGAACTGTTAAAGAAATTGTGAAACCAATTCGAGCATATCTCGATTCAGTTGATGATTCAAAACTATAAAAAACGGCCTATTTAGGCCGTTTTCGTCTTTTTAAATTTTAAATATTTATAAATATAATCAGCAACTTCCATACCATCGTAAACCGCTTTTGCGATTTGAAGTTTCCCACCCGTTATGTCTCCAGCAGCGAATATTCCAGGAACATTTGTTTGGTATTCTTGATTGATTATCAAGTTTCCTTTTTCAACGATCAAACCAAGTTGATTTGCAAATTCTATAGAACTTGGTGCTCCTAAGGCGATGAATAACCCATCAACTTCATGAGTACCATTTTTTGTTTTCACATAAGAAATTTTATCGATACCACCAAATTCAAGAATGGGTTCTTTAATGATTGGAAATCCTAAATCCTCATCGAGTTCATTCCCGTGAGTAAATACTGTGATATCTTTTGTCATACGACTTAAGTATTCAAGTTCATGCTTCATGTAATGGCCACAACCCACAATGCCAATTTTTTTCTTTCGATAAAAATAGCCATCACAAGTAGCACACATCGAAATGCCTTTTCCTTTAAATTTTCGATAGCCAGGGATCGAAAGATTTTCTCTCGTTTTTCCGGTTGCAAGCAATACTGTTTCTGATTGCAAATTACTTGTTTTAGTAATGACAGAAAAATGATCGATGTTATCTTTAATTGAAATCACCGTTTCATCTATTATTTGAATACCAAGAAAAGATGCTTGTTTGATACCATCTTCGATTAATTTTTTTCCATCAATGGGTTGATCAAAACCATAGTAATTTTCTATGGTGCTTTTATAATCACCTAATGCACCCAAATCTTTTCCGATGACGATTGGATCGATTCCAGCTCGTTTTAAGTAAATTGCTGCAGATATCCCTGCAGGACCTTTTCCAATAATAATAACTTGGTTCATAGTCCCATGAATGATTTTAATGTGTCTTTCGAATGGATGCCTAGCATAGAATCTTCAATTTTTCCATCTTTGAATAACATAATGGTTGGAATATTCATAATGCCAAATTCATCAGCGATTTCATATTGATCATCAACATCGAGTTTTGCGACAACACCATGAGGATGAACAGCAGTAGCTAAGTCTTCCAAAATTGGTGCTAAGCGTTGACAAGGGGAACACCAGGTTGCCCAAAATTCAACTAATACGGGTTTATCAGTGTCTAATACGATATTTTTAAAATTTTCTTTTGTTAAATGAATGACCATTTTATCTCTCCTAATTTTGAATGCTATAGTTATTATAAATAATTTACTTACAAAAAGCCACTTATTTACCCACTTTAAAATTTGAGATATGCGTTTAAATCAATTCATTTAACTTTGTTAATACTTTTTAAGGAGTTTTTTGGATTTAACGCTGTATCACTTTATAAAATAAGCCTTTACATGATATAATACTAAGGTACGAAATGTAGGTGAACTCATGATAAAAATAGAAGGCGTTAGCTTTTCATATAACAGACGTGATGATGCTTTATCTGAAGTATCTTTAGACATAGATAAAGGGTCTTGGACGTCGATATTAGGCCATAATGGTTCTGGTAAATCAACCTTATCAAAGCTTATGGTAGGTTTACTATCTCCATCTAAAGGTTCAATAACAATTGATGGATTAGTGCTTAATGAAGAAAACTTATCAAAAATCAGAAAAAAGATTGGTATAGTGTTTCAAAATCCAGATAATCAATTTGTAGGTGTCACCGTTAAACATGACATCGCTTTTGGTTTAGAAAATCAATGCATACCACATGATGAAATGAAACAAAAGATTATGCAATATGCAAAATTAGTGAACATGGAAGATTTTTTAGACAAAGAACCACATCAACTGTCTGGTGGTCAAAAACAAAGAGTAGCAATCGCCGGTGCCCTAGCAATGGAACAAGATATATTAATTTTGGATGAAGCAACCTCTATGTTAGATCCCGAAGGAACATTAGAAATTATTGAATTGATTAAACATTTAAATAAACATTTAAACAAAACGATTATTACGATTACGCATGATCTTTCATTTGCTGCACAAAGCGATCATTTAATCGTCTTAAAAGACGGAAAAGTCATATTAGAAGGATTACCCAAAGATGTCTTTAAAGAGGAAGATCTTCTTAAATCTTCGCATCTAGAGTTACCATTTGAACTTGCAATATTCAATGAATTAGTACGACAAAAACCTGAAGATAAAAAACTTTTGGAGGCGCTATGGGCATACAATTCAAAAATGTAGGCTATGCCTATAAAGGCTTCAAAAAAAGTTATGATGCCATAAAAAATATTAATTTAAACATCGAATCTAAAGGTGAGTTTATAGCAATTGTAGGTCATACAGGATCCGGGAAATCAACACTCGTTCAACATATGAATGCTCTTTTACTTCCTAATGAAGGAAACGTCATTGTTTTTGGTCAACAACTTCCACCGAAGAAGAGCGAAAAGATCAATTATTTGCGACAAAAAGTTGGTCTTGTCTTTCAGTTTCCCGAGTATCAATTGTTTGAAGAAACGATTATTAAAGATATCATGTTTGGTCCTAAAAACTTTAAAGAAACCTCAGAACACGCACTAGAAAGCGCGAAAAAAGCTGCTTCAATTGTTGGAATTGATGAATCTTTATACGAACAGTCCCCATTTAGAATCAGTGGTGGTCAAATGCGAAGAGTTGCAGTTGCGGGAATATTAGCTATGGAACCTGAAATTCTCGTTTTGGATGAACCAACCAGAGGTCTTGATCCAAAAGGGCGCACAGACCTCATGGAAATTTTTAGAGAAATTCACGAAAAAGAAGATAAAACCATTATATTAATCACCCATGATATGGATTTAGTTTCAGAGTATGCAAAACGCATCATAGTTTTAAGTGAAGGGAAAATTGTTTTTGATGGTAAAAAAGAGGATTTATTTGCTCATCCAGATTTTAATTCATACCATTTAGACTATCCGACACCTCTAAAAATATTAAAACACCTCGAAGAAACCATCGGATTGCCTTTTGTTCCTAAATACGATTTTACAAGTCTCCTTGAATATTTGAAGGAGGTTAACCATGAATAATATTACGATTGGCCAATATATTCCTGGTGATTCTTGGCTCCATAAATTGGATCCGAGAATTAAACTATTAAGTCTGGTTGTATTATTGGTTGCTACCTTCTTTATACCGATATCACATGAATTAATCCCGCTCGTATCCATGGGAGTAATCTTTTTAGGTGTGATGGCACTCACATATTCAACAGGCATCCCCATTCGAAAAGTTCTTAATGGACTTAAACCGATTGTCTTTTTATTGACATTCACATTTGTGATTCAAGTCTTTTATGTAAAAACTGGAGATATCTTAGCTTCAATCCCTATGTACATCTCACTTACATCTGTACTTGGAATTATCATATTCATTGTTTTTTATCAATGGTCAAAAAAGTATGTTCGATTTAAAATCATATATTTCTTTGCTGCTGTTTTGATGGTGTTTGTGTTACAAGCTTATCTACCTTATGTTCCATTTACTTCATATACATTAGATATACATACGGATGGTCTAATGAGAGCTTTATTTATTTTTGTGAGAATAACTAATGTGATCATAATGACATCTTTATTAACTTTTACGACCATGACTACGGATTTGAATTTTGCCATTGAAGCACTACTTAGACCGTTAAAAGTCATTAAAGTTCCAGTAGATGTCATGGCAATGATGTTATCCTTAACATTAAGATATATTCCTACACTACTTGGAGAAACTGAAAAAATCATGAAAGCTCAAGCTTCTAGAGGTGTTGATTTTAAAGAAAGCAAATTTAAAGAAAAAGTAGTTCAAATCATTTCTTTATTGATTCCGGTGTTTGTCATTTCATTTAAACGCGCAGAAGATTTGGGGAATGCTATGGAAGTAAGAGGATATGTCATTGGAGCTAAGCGTACAAAAATCGATGAATATCGTATTGGATTTTCTGATTTAGCGACATTATTTATATCATTTGTTATTTTAGCGATTATCATCGTAGTTAAAACGATTTAATATGAGATATTTAGCAACTGTTGCCTACGACGGCTTGAATTATAATGGATTTCAACGACAAATTAATGGTATTGGAATTCAAAATATTATCGAAAAAGCTTTTCGATTAATGACACAAACGGAAATCCAAATTCATAGTGCAGGGCGCACAGATAAAGGCGTCCATGCTCTAGGACAAACTTTTCATTTTGATAGTCCATTAGATATCGACCCTCAAACTTGGGTAAGGGCTTTAAATGATCGATTGCCGTCAGATATTCGCATTTTAAAAGTTAAACAAGTGGCACATAATTTTCATGCACGGCATAGTGCAAAATCTAAAGTTTATAAATACGTCATTGCTAAACAACCCTCAACACCATTTACTGCAAGATATGAAGTGTATATTAAAAATATGGATATTGAGCGGATGAAAATTGCTTTGAAAGATTTAGAAGGAACCCATGATTTCAAAGGCTTTTGTCAATATGTTAAGGGCAAACCCACTATGAAGACAATCCATGAGATTACATTAAAGGAAACAAAAACACATTACACATTTATTTTTCACGGAAATAGTTTTTTAAAATATATGGTGAGATCGATGATGGGGACTTTGATTGAAATTGGATTAAACCGATTAGATGTCTCAATCATAAAAGAAATTTTAGAAACACAGAATCGTAAACTTGCAGGTAAAACTGCAGAAGCAAAAGGATTATTTTTAGTTAAAATAAATTATTAATAGTGAATAAAAAGAGGTGAAAAAGATGTTCATCACATTTGAAGGTGGCGAAGGAACTGGGAAAACAACTTTAATGGCAAAAATTGCAGAAGTTCTAAGAAAGAACCACGAAGTAATCACAACACGTGAACCTGGTGGAAGCATGATTGCAGAAGCAATCCGTGATGTCATTTTAAATCCTAAATATGAAGGGGTTACTCCGATTACGGAAGCCTTATTACTTGCTGCTTCAAGAGCACAACATTTAGATGAAATTATACTTCCAGCCATAAAAGCACATAAAATTGTTTTGTGTGATCGCTTTTTAGATAGTTCGCTTGCATATCAAGCTTACGCAAGAAATCTTGGATTTGATTTTGTATTAAATATCAACGCCTACGCTGTAAAACATTTACCGGATTTGACATTTTACATTGATTTAGATCCACAAGTTGGTATGAAACGCATCGAAAATCGCGAAAAATATGACAGACTTGATCAAGAAACTAAAGATTTTCATCATCAAGTGAGATTGGGTTATCTTGAGGTTTGTCAAAGATATCCTAATCGAATCATCAAAATTGATGGTGATCAACCAATCGAAGATATTCAAAATCAAATCTTACATGAAATACAGGCGAGACTATGAAACAAGCACTTCATTTTTTTGAACAGACCATCAAAAAAAATAGACTTGCTCATCTTTATTTAATTAGTGGACCAAAGGGGAGCGGAAAATCTCAACTCGTTGATGATGTTATATACTTAATTTTGTCTCAACAAAAACAAGATAATACACATCTTCAACAACAGATTCAAGAAAGAAAACTTTCAAATCTCATGGTAATTGAACCCGAAGGACTTGTGATTAAAAAAGAACAAATTTTGATGCTCCAAAATGAATTTTCAAAAACAGCACTCGTGAGCGGTCCAAGAATTTATGTCATCAAGAGTATTGAGAAGATAAGTCAAGGTGCTGCCAATAGCTTACTTAAATTTATGGAAGAACCACAAAGTCAAAAAGTATATGGGTTTTTACTCACTGAGAATATTGATGATGTGTTAACGACTATATGTTCAAGAAGCCAGATTATTCATTTAAAAAGCATTCTTGAAAAGGATTTAGAGAACGAACTTTTAGAACGTAACGTTGAAGAGAGAGTTGCTATATTAGCTCCTTACTTAACGAAAGATTTAGAAGAAGCTGTTCTACTCTCTGAAAATCCCAATTTTGTTGAACTCATCAACATCATCGAGGAAATCATCAAAAAATGGACATTTCCTGAAGTGTCGTATCCCTTATATTTTGCTGAAAAAAGTGCCTTTCTAACACAAGATCGCGATTTTTTCAAAAACTTTTTAGAACTTATCTTATTATATTTGTTAGATCTTGTCCATTATAAAATACACCAAGATATTACATATACATTTTTAAGATCGGATATTCAAATTCAAAGTGATCATATGGAAATTTCCGATATCCATGAATTGATTGATCAAATCCAAACGATTTTAAAGCATCAAAGCTATTATATTAACCTTGAACTTGCCCTTGAGGAGTTAGCACACATTTTAGAACAAAAGAGGTGATTTATTTGAAAGTAGCACTCATCCAGTTTAAAGAAGCTGGAAAAAAATACTATTTTTCATACGAAGGATTAGATATTAAACCAAAAGATCGTGTGGTTGTTGAAACCTCACGTGGTATTGAAATAGGCAATGTTTATTTACTTAAAGAAATTGAAGAAACAGATTTAATTTCTGAATTAAAACCGATTATTCGTATGGCATCAGATGAAGACATTAAAGAAGATGAATACAACCAAACACTTGAATTTGCGATTGTTGATAAAGCGAAGTTATTAGCACATCAAAACGATCTAGAAATCAAAGTGTTAGGTGCTGAATATACATTAGATCGCAAACGCTTAGTGATCTATTTTGAATCTGAAACGCGCGTTGATTTTAGAAATCTCGTACGTGATTTAAGCGAAGTGTATCACACGCGTATAGAACTCCGTCAAATTGGGCCTCGTGATGCGGCTAAAATGATTGGTGGCATTGGTCCGTGTGGATTGATTTTATGCTGTGCCACGTTTATTGGTGAATTTGATACCGTTTCAATTAAGATGGCAAAAAATCAAAACATCGCATTAAACCCTCAAAAAATTTCTGGGGTTTGTGGAAAACTATTATGTTGTATCAAATATGAAGATGAAACATATACAGAGTTGAAAGAGTTAATGCCTGATTTAAATGAGAATGTGCAAACCGAAAATGGATTAGGTCAAGTTATTGATTTAAATATTATCGGACAAAAAGTGAAAGTTCGTTATCCTGAAGATGGAAAAATCGAATGGGTAACGGTTAATCAGTTAAAGCGAGTTTGATATGCTAAGAACACTGATTGGAACTGATTTGTGGATTGAGCAAACCGAAAGTCAAGCCTTTAATTTGGATACTATTTTACTCGCTAGTTTTGCAAAAATACCATATCGAACAAAACAAATTTTAGATATTGGTACGGGCGTTGGTGGGTTAATGCTTTATTTGAGTCAAAAAACAAATGCCAAAATTACTGGTATTGAAATTCAAGCCAATCGTTATGAGCAAGCATTAAAAAATATTCAAATCAATCATCTTGAAACACAGTTATCATGCGTTTTGTCAGATGTTCGCGCGTTAAAATATAAAGATGTTGATTATATCATTACGAATCCACCATTTTTTAAAGTGGATGAAGATAGTCATCTATCCATGACCAAAGAAGATTTAATCGCACGCCATGAAATTAATCTTACTTTAGAAGAATTGATTAAAACAAGTGCTTCATTTTTAAAAAATGGTGGATATATCGCGTTGATTCATCGACCGGATCGTTTCGAAGAAATTGCTCGATTGATGGAAAAATATGATATGGTAATGAAACGTATTCGATTTGTTCATCCCTATAGTCATAAAAAAGCAAATCACATCTTGGTTGAAGCCATGAAAAAAGGCAAACCAGGTTTAATTATTGAACCACCAATGATTTTGTATCATGATAAACATATCATGACCAAAGAATTGATTGATCTTTATGGAGGGAAAAAAGATGTTACTATCTCTACTTAATCGAAAAGAAAAATTAAAATTCTTAGATTTAGCCATGCATATGGTCTCTGTTGATGGCGAACCCAATAAAATTGAACAAAGATTACTAAACATGATGCTTGCAGAAGTTGGTGATAACATTGTTCAAGAATATCATTTTGCATTAAGCAAAGATTTGGATGAAACGATGAGTTTTTTTGCTGAAAACAACCCGACTGTTCAAAATATTGTATATCTTAATTTATTAAAAATTACGATGAATGATGATTTTTACAACACAGCCGAACATTTTTTCTTAGAAAACATTTGTCAAAAGTTTTCAATTGACGAAATGAAGAAAAAACAAATCATGAGACTTGTTTATAACGAAAGAGATTTAAGAGAACGTGCCAAAAGGATTGTAAGCCACTAATGCAAAAGAGTTTTGAAACTAATTCATCTAAATTATTTATCGTGTCTACCCCCATCGGAAATTTGTCAGATATGACATATCGTGCGGTGGATGTGTTAAGAATGGTGGATGTTATATTAGCTGAAGATACTCGAAATTCTGGTGTTTTATTAAAGCACTATCACATTGAAACTCATATGATGAGTTATCATGAATTCAATAAGAACGAAAAAGAAAATATGATTTTAAGAATGCTTGAAGAGGGCAAGAATTTCGCCCTTATCAGTGATGCAGGAACGCCTGGGATTAGTGATCCTGGATATGAAATCATCAAAGCATGTATCGATCATGGATTTGATGTTATTCCGATTCCTGGCGCATCCGCGATTTTAGCTGCACTTATCACATCCGGATTAGTCATACAACCCTTTACATTTATTGGTTTTTTACCTAGAAAATCAAGTGAAGCTAAATCCTTATTAGCATCTTTCAAGCATAGAAAAGAAACACTTGTCATTTATGAATCACCACTTAGAATTCAAAAAACCAATCAAATGCTTTATGAGATATTCGGAAAGCGGAATGTATCATATGCGAGAGAATTAACGAAAAAGTTTGAAACGATATACCGCATGTCACTAGATGAAGCAATCCATGAAACATTTGATCAACGTGGAGAATATGTGATTGTAATTGAAGGTAATAAAGAAGAAGAACACTTTGATATTTCTATCGTTGATCATATCAAGCAGTATATAGATTTAGGATATGATGAAAAAGAAGCAATGAAACTTGTTGCTAAAGATCGGAAGATGTCAAAAAGTGATATCTATCGAATCTATAAAATAGAACAATAAATCACTTGATTTTGATTGATAATTCGTTATAATGTTAGTGTATAGGCGATGAGAAAAAGAGTAACATGCTTTTTAGGACATCAGAGAGTTCGTGGATGGTGAAAACGAACCCTAAAGTATGTGAACATGGTTTTTGAGCCTTTTAGCCGATAAGTAGGTTAAACGTATGTGCTGCGTTAAAGCATTTGAGTGCTAGATTTTTTTATCTAGAACTAAGGTGGTACCGCGATGATTCGTCCTTAGATGTTTTTTGGACGATTTTTATTTTATAAAGGAGAGAATCTTATGGAAAAAAAGAAGTATTATATTACAACTGCAATTGCTTATGCATCAGCTATTCCTCACATTGGGAATGTTTATGAAGCAATATTTGCTGATGCAGTTGCAAGGTTTAAACGTCTCGATGGTTATGACGTTCTTTTTCAAACTGGAACAGATGAACACGGACAAAAAATTGAAAGTAAAGCCAAAGAAAATGAACTATCACCCAAGGCATATGTTGATTTCATATCCTCTGAAATTAAAAGGATCTATGATAAAGTGAATGTCAGTTATGATCGTTTCATTCGAACAACAGATCAAGATCATGTCTCATCAGTTCAAGCAATCTTTAAAAAACTTTATGATCAAGGAGACATATATCTTGGTGAATATGAAGGTTGGTATTCAATTAGTGAAGAAGCTTTCATTTTAGAAAAAGACATTGTCGATGGAAAAGCACCAAATGGGGATATTCCGGTTTGGACAAAAGAAGCTGCTTATTTTTTAAAGCTTGCACCTTATCAAGAAAAACTTCTTAATCATATTGAAAGCAATCCCAAATTTATTGAACCCGAATCAAGAAGAAATGAAATGATTCAAAACTTTCTAAAAGAACCACTCCCTGATTTATCAGTGTCTAGAACATCATTTAAATGGGGTGTCCCGGTTGATTTTGATTTAGATCATGTTGTTTATGTATGGATTGATGCTTTATCAAACTATATCACAGGTTTAGGTTATCATCCAGATCAAGAAGATAGTGATTTATTTAAAGCATATTGGCCAGCAGATGTTCATCTAATTGGTAAAGATATTTTGAGATTTCATACGATTTATTGGCCCATTATTTTAATGGCTTTAGGGTTAGAATTACCTAAACAAGTATTTGGTCATCCTTGGGTTTTATCCAATAAAAATAAAATGTCTAAATCGACAGGTAATGTCTTATATACAGATGAACTTGTGAAGCATTTTGGTGTGGATACTATCCGGTATTATGTGCTACATGAAATCCCTTATGCACAAGATGGAAATATCACCTATGAATTACTTGTTGAAAGAAACAATAGTGATTTAGCGAATACCATTGGTAACTTAGTCAATCGTACCATTGGTATGGCACATAAGTATCGTCAAGGTGTCATTGAAAAGACGATTCTAGCTGAACCTTTTGAATTGAGTTTACAAGAAAAAGCATTAGAAGTTTTACCACATGTCAGACAATCTATGGATGAACTTAGAGTGTCAGATGCGCTTGAAGAAATCGTTCAACTCGCTCGATATGCCAATAAATACATTGATGTATCAGAACCTTGGGTATTATTTAAAGATGCGCATAAAAAAGAAGAATTAAATCATGTGCTTTATCATTTAGTTGAAACGATTCGTTTTATTGCGATTCTATTACAACCTTTTATTCCTGAAACCGCAGAAAAAATCGCACAACAATTAAATATAACAGATTTAAGTTTTGAATCTTTAAATGAATTTGGAGGATATCCTTCACAAACATTGGGTAGGGGAACACCTTTATTTGAACGCTATGACCTGGATTTAAAAATTCAATCTATTCTCGATCAAAAGAAAGATAAATAAAAAAGACCTCCTAGGTCTTTTTGATTTCTAAAGGGTTAAATATGGCCTTCTTCGTGGTATGCTAAATATGATATATAAGGAGATTCCTATGATTTATACGTTGACTTTAAACCCTGCAATTGATTATGAAATTGAACTTAATACATTGAAATTAGGAACGATTAATACCACCGAGGAACAACACTTTATTTCAGGGGGCAAAGGCATTAATGTATCTAGGGGATTAAGTTATTTCGGTATAGATTCAATTGCTGTTGGTTTTTTAGGGGGATTCACGGGGAATTTCATGCGTGAATCACTGAGTAATGACAAATTTGAATCACGATTTGTCACCATTACGGATATGACAAGAATTAATATCAAAATTCATGAAATCAATGAACATACAGATGTTACTGGAAAATCTCCGCGCATTTCATCATATGAAATCGATCAACTACTAAACTTTCTTGATGAATTGAAAGACGGTGACGTTTTGATTTTATCTGGAAGTCAACCAAGAATTAATTTTAATCTTTATAAACAAATCTTAGAACGCTATAAATATCTAAATATCGACATCGTTTTAGATGTGCCAGGCGATTTATATGATGAGCTATTAAGTTATCAGCCTTTATTAATTAAACCTAATCTTGCTGAGTTATCTCAATTTTTGAAACAAGAAGTTCATGATGTTGATGATATCGTGAAAGCATCGAAAATGATGATTGAAAAAGGCAGTCAATCCGTTTTTGTCTCATGTGGTGAAAAAGGCGGATATTTCATCGATAAAAACCATATCTATTATGCAAAACCAGTGAAAGGATCTCCTAAAAGATTATTTGGTGCAGGCGATCATTTTGTAGCAGGATATATTTATGGACACGTTTCTGGATTAAAAATTATCGATAAATTGAAGTATGGAATTGCTTGTGCATCACTTCAAATCTTTGAACAAAACGGGTATAATCAAACCAAGGTAGAAGATATGTTTAAGTTTATTGAAATTGAGGAATTATGCCATGATTGAGACTTTGATTGATGTTAATTTAATTGATTTATCATTAAATGCACGTACTAAAGACGGTGTATTTCATGAACTTGCTTTATTACTACATCGGCATGATCGAATTTCTGATTATCATCAATTTATTGAAGATGTTTATGATCGAGAAAATTTGGGAACTACTGGTTTTGGTTTTGGCATTGCGATTCCTCATGCCAAATCTCCTTATGTTAAGATCCCCTCATTATGTTTTGGCAAAAGCGAAAAAGGGATTTCCTATGATAGTATTGATGGTAAACCGGTATATTTAGTTTTTATGATTGCCATGCCCGATTCAAATTCAAAACAACATTTAACAACGCTTGCTTGGTTATCAAGGCACTTAATGCATGAATCATTTCGAAATAAGCTTTTAAATGCAAAATCCAAAGAAGATATTCTTGATATAATCCATCAAGCAAATGTAGGTGATTAGATTGAAAAAAATCGTTGGTATCTCAGCGTGTATTACAGGTATAGCTCATACGTATTTAGCTGCTGAAGCGTTAAAAGAAGCGGGAAAATCACTTCATGTTGAAGTAAAGATTGAAACACATGGGGCAATTGGTGTCGAAAATAAACTAAGCTATCGAGATATCGATGATTCCTTAGGTGTCATCATCGCATCAGATATTGTGATCGATGAGCAACGGTTTATGAATAAAAAGCTGATTAAAGTAAGCACTCATGAGGCGATTAAACACCCTAAAAAAATTATCAAATATTTTATTGAGGATTGATTATGATTAAAAAACATCTCTTACCACCTATATTAGCCGGTTTATCACACATCATCCCTTTATTAATTGTTAGTGGAGTTATGATCATCATACGTCCACTTTTTTCACTTGATCAGCAAACGGAATTGATGACCCCAATCATCGAATTTTTATGGATGTTAATCTTTCCCATATTTAGTGCGTTTTTGATGTTTTCGATAAGTGATCGCCCCGCGATTGTTCCTGGGTTAGTTATTGGTTTTTTAATATATCATTTTGATCTAGGATATGTATCTCTTTTTATATTTTGTTTTTTAGGAGCTTACATAATTTTAGGTATTAAAATAATCGCATCTAAAACGAGCTTAAGTATTAAATCAATATTTTCCAATTTTATCATGCCACTTATCACCATCGGTATTTCGATCCCTTTAATTTATTTTTGGCACTTACTGATTCAAGCATTTTTTATAGATATTACAAATTTTGAATTACCCTATATCGTTATTGTCATACTTGCTGTTATATTCTCAGCAATGATGAGCTATGATTTAGGTGGTCCGGTTAATAAAATTGCATTTTTAATTGGTGTTTTATCTTTAAAATATAATGAACCTTCCATTTTGATGGCAGCTATTATGGCTGGTGGCATGATATCTCCACTAGGAATTGCTCTCGCATCTTTATTTTCTTCTAAATATTTTTCTGAGGATGAAAAAAGACAAGCTAAAAGCAATTATTTAAATGGTTTATTATTTATGACTGAGGGTGCATTACCTTTTTTAAATCAAGAGATCAAGAAAAAACGCGTGACTTTTATGATATTTAGTGGGTTAGCTGGACTCATCGTTGCATTATTTAAAACAAAAACGACATTTCCTCATGGAGGTATACTCTTAGTTCCTTTTATGGATCAATGGGTGGGGTTTTTGGTTGCGATTGGTGTAAGCTCAATTTTGCTTGCTATCAATTACCGAATTTTATTTTTAAAGAATCGTAAAAATTTGTAATTTAACACCAACTACATATTTACTTTATAGGCTCATCTTGTTATAATAACACCGTATTCAATGTATCGTATAATCGACCTGATGTGGAGGTCAAGTTTCTACCGCGATTCCGTAAAAATTGCGACTACGATATGAAAACGTTTCTTTTTGTTTTCATATGTAGAAACCACATAATTTTTGTGGTTTTTGTTTTTTTATTGTGCATGTGAATACAAAAAAAATAAAAAGGAGATTATGCATGGAAAGAATTAAAAAGTTCTTCAAGATTGAAGAAAGAGGTACGACCATTCGTACAGAAGTGATTGGTGGTCTCGTTACATTCTTGGCAATGGCTTACATCTTAGCAGTTAACCCTAACATCTTAGGTGCTGCAGGTATGCCAGCGGGTGGTGTGTTTATTGCAACAGCAATTGCATCTGCAGTCGCAACTCTTATTATGGGCTTGTATGCAAATTATCCAATCGCACTTGCGCCAGGGATGGGGATTAATGCCTTATTTGCATTTACAGTGGTTTTAGGATCTGGATACTCATGGCAAGAAGCACTTGCTGCAACTTTTATCTCAGGTGTGATTTTCTTAATCATTTCATTTACACCACTTAGAAAATCAATTATTAATGCCGTACCTGCAAGTTTGAAAAAGTCAATCGGTGCTGGTATTGGATTCTTTATTGCGTTCATCGGTTTAAAGAATGCTGGAATCATTGTTGCAGATGGCGCTACGTTCGTAGCACTTGGTGATTTTTCGAACCCCACAGTTTTACTCGCATTATTCGGTATTATGCTCGCATTAGTGTTATTTGCTGTGAAACATAAAATCTCTAAGTTTGCTTTCATCTTATCGATTTTAATTACTGCAATCGTTGGTTTAATTCTTGGTTGGATTGGTGTTGCTGGTATGCCATCGTTTACTGGTGGATATACAGATTTAAATACATTTGGTGATACTTTCTTTGCATTTGGAAGTGGATTAGGCAGTGTATTTAGTCATCCTAATTTATGGTTTATTGTTTTCTCTTTCTTATATTTAGATATTTTTGATACAGCGGGTACTTTAATTTCTGTTGCTGAACCTGCAGGCTTACTCAATGAAAAAGGTGAGATGGAAAATATTGATCGCGCTTTAATGTCAGATGCTATTGGTACAGTCGTTGGTTCTATGGTTGGAACATCCACTGTAACATCATATATTGAATCAACATCAGGTATTGAATCAGGTGCTAGAACTGGATTATCTTCAGTCGTTGTAGGACTTTTATTCTTAATTAGTATTGTTGCATATCCTGTATTTAGTGTATTCATTAACTCATCAGCAGTGACATCCATGGCTTTAGTTTTAGTGGGTATCTTAATGGTTAGTCAACTTCAAGGCATTGAATGGGGTGACAAACCAACACTTGCTGCAGCGTTTATTACCATTATTACAATGATTCTTACATATTCAATTGGTAATGGTATTGCATTTGGTTTCGTAGTATATGTTTTAATGATGCTCGTCCAAAAACGTTCAAAAGAAGTCACTTGGATGATGTATGTTTTAGCATTAGCATTTATCGCATACTTTACAATTAACGCTATCGTATAAACAATTTATACAATACAAAAGGGAATCCGCGGATTCCCTTTTTTGTTGTGATGATTTAGAAATTTCTTATTTTTCTTTGTGATTAGAACGATCAATTAGGTTAATTCCTTGGTTCAATAGAATCCCAACAATTGCTGCTAAACTCATGCCAGATAATCCAGAAGTTGATGTGATATTTAAATATGCACCACCAAGACCAATAACTAGCATTGTAGAGACAACAATGAGCTTTCTCATATCGGATAAATCTGTTTTATCTTTAATCAATACTTTAACACCATTTGCTGCAATCAAACCGTATAAAATGATGGTCATGCCACCAATGACTGCCCATGGAATAGAATTAATGAATGCTTGAATCCATCCAAAGAAACCGAGTAAGATCGCAAAACATGCAGCTAAACCAGTTACCCATACAGAACCTACTTTAGTTACCGCAATCACACCTGTGTTTTCACCGTAAGTTGTGTTTGCAGGTCCACCGATAGCCGCTGAGACAAATGTTGCAATTCCATCACCCATCAATGTATTGTGTAATCCAGGGTTTGCAATAAAATCTTGGCCAGTAATTTCACCTAAGACCACATGATCACCAATATGTTCAGAAATTGTAACAAACGCAAGTGGTAAGAAAATTAAGATTGCACTGAAATCAAATTCATAAGTACCGACAAATGAGAAATTAGGGATTTGTAAGAAACTATAACCTGCAAATACAGTTGTAAGATCTACCAAACCGAAGATGATTGCTGCAATGTATCCAATAAAGATTGCAACTAGGAATGGAACAATTCTTAAGAAACCGCGTGCTTTAATCGATAGAAGAACAACTGCTAAGAATGTAATGAGTGCAACCACAGGTTCTCTCCATGTCATGCTACCATCTAAACCCGCACTACTGATTGCGACCGGTGCTAATGATAAACCGATAATGATAATCATTGGACCAATCACGACAGGAGGTAACAATTTTCTTAACCAATCACTACCGACAAATCGAATGATGGTTGCCACGATTGCGTAAACTAATCCAACCATCATTAAACCGACATATGCACTTCCAACGCCATTCGATGCAATCGCAACCTGAATGGTTGTAATATATGCAAAGCTACTTCCTAAGTAAACTGGAACTTTTGCTTTTGTACATGCAATGTAAATGAGTGTACCAATACCACTAGCAACTAAAGCGACCCCAACATCTAGTCCGGTTAATAAGGGAACTAAGACGGTTGCTCCAAACATTGCAAATACATGTTGAAGACTTAAGATAATCCAACTGCCAAGAGATTTCGGCTTTTCTGAAATACCAACGATTAAACCTGATTGATTCATTTGTATTCTCCTTTTCTAATTTAGAAAGGTCTCCATGAAAAAAGGACACAAACGTGTCCTTTAAATGGTTTAGGGTATAGTGTTTCTGATACCTTATTACGCTCACGGGCATAACTTAAAGGACCTTTACTGTTACAAGTATATCATGAAAGTTTTGAATTACAACCCTAAAAATTATAAAAAATGATATCATGTAAATGGTGATAGTATGAAGGAAATTATGAATCAAGAACAACTCTCAAGAACCTTAAAAAGAATGACTCATGAAATCATTGAAAGAAATGCTAACTTAAATGATATTGTTTTAATTGGTATCTTAAAAAAGGGCTATCCAATTGCACAAATGCTGAAAGAAAACTTGAAGCGTTTTGCAGATATCGATGTCCCATGTTTTCCATTAGATATTCATCCTTATCGTGATGATATTTATCCAAAAAATCCAGCAGATTTACAAGGTCTTGATATCCATCAAAAGAGTGTTATATTAGTCGATGATGTTCTATTTACAGGAAGAAGTGTTAGAGCTGCTATGGATGCATTAAATGACCATGGGAGACCCAATCAAATTCAACTTGCTATTTTGATTGATCGCGGGCATAGGGAATTACCTATTCGTGCGGATTATATTGGTAAAAATATCCCAACTTCTCAGCAAGAAAGAATTCTTGTAAACCTTCAGGATGGATCTGTATTTATTGTCGAAAACGAGTAAATTAATCTAAAGAATTAATGATTTTAAAAGCATCATTTAAGGGTATTGTTTGTGTATTAAAACTGTTGACTTTTACTATGTAATATAGTATTATTACTAAGGTACATAAGTTTTATCCACTTTATAGCCCTTATTTCAACCCAAAGAATATAAGGAGAAAACGCATGAAAACATATATGGCAAACGCGCAAACCGTCACACGTAAATGGTTTGTAGTCGATGCAGAAAACAAGACTCTCGGTCGCTTAGCAACTGAAGTCGCAACCGTATTGAGAGGTAAACATAAACCAACCTACACTCCTCATGTAGACTGTGGTGACTATGTGATCGTCGTCAATGCAGAAAAAATTTCATTAACTGGTAAAAAATGGGATCAAAAGATGTATTATAGCCATTCAGGTTATAATGGAGGTCTTTCCAGCACAGCAGCTAAAGATGTTATGGCTAAATTTCCAACACGTATGGTTGAAAAAGCAATTGTTGGTATGCTACCGCATACACGTTTAGGAAAGCAAATGGCGGATAAATTATTCGTTTATGCTGGACCTGAACATAAACATCAAGCGCAACAACCAGAAAAATTGGAGGTGTAAGACATGGCAAAGAATAAAGTACAATATTTAGGAACTGGTCGTAGAAAAAGTTCAGTCGCTCGCGTCATTCTTTCGAATGGTAAAGGTGAATTCGTGATTAACGGAAGAACATTTGAAGATTACATTCCATCTGCTGCAACCCGCTTAGACGTCTTACAGCCACTTGCAATCACAGAAAATGAAGGTAAATACGACATTTCTGTTAACGTTTATGGTGGTGGTTTAACTGGACAAGCTGGAGCAATCCGTTTAGGTATTACTCGCGCACTTTTAGAAGTCAACCCAGAACTTAGAGCAACATTAAAACCAGCAGGATTAATTACAAGAGATTCTCGTTCGAAAGAACGTAAAAAGTACGGCTTGAAAAAAGCACGTCGTGCAGGACAATTCTCAAAGCGTTAATCGATTTAGGACCCCTTGGGTCCTTTCTTTTTTATGATATAATATGACTAGACGTTTGATGAGGGGCATATGAGATTAAATTACAAACGGACATTTTATATCGGCATCGTATTTTTCATCATTTCAATGTTTTGGCAAACCTATGATATGTTGATTGCTAGAACACTGATCGATAAATACGGTCTAACACAAACATGGTCAGGAATCGTTATGGCACTTGATAACATCATGGCTGTTTTTTTGCTACCACTGTTTGGGTCTTTATCCGATAGATCAAATGCAAAAATTGGAAGACGTACCCCTTATGTGATCGTAGGGACTATCATTGCAGCATTTGCATTTATGGGACTTGCGTATGCTGATTTTATTCAAACTGAAAAAATTAAAATGACAGATATTATCGAAACACATTATGATGTTGCGTTTGAGTCTGTTGAACTAGAAGAAGAAAAAACACATTGGTTTATTGTTATTGACAATATGCGAGATGAAAGATTGGATAGCCTAGACGAAGGATATATCAGTCTAAATCAATACGAATCTTGGTATGAGACAACACATGACGGCATGTTATCGGTATTAGCTAGGGCTAGTGATCAATTATCAGCAAGACAGCTTTATGAAATTAAAGATTTATATTATGGGTATTTATCAACTCGAGCATGGGAAGTGACTTCAAGAGATCCGTCAACTTTGATCATTTTCATATCGACGCTTTTTGTTGCACTCGTTGCGATGGCTATTTTTAGATCGCCAGCGGTTGCACTTATGCCTGATATTACAATTAAACCTTTAAGGTCGAAAGCAAACGCCATTATTACATTTATGGGTGCCGTAGGTGGCATTTTGGGTGTGTATATCATCATGTTAAGCGGATTAAATCGACATGCTTACGATAATCACGCATTGGTCTTTATCCTCATCGGAATCATTATGTTACTTGCTTTAGGTGTTTTCTTATGGAAAGTCAGAGAACCCGAATGGGTTAAAGATCGTGTTGAATTAGAAAAACAATTAAACATCATCATCGAAGAAGAAGAACAAAAAGCACCGATAAGAAAACAATTTTCAATGAAACATTTATCAAGACGTAAAGCAAGATCGCTTTACTTCTTGCTTACCTCAATCTTTATGCTCTTTATGGGTTATAATGCGGTGATGAGTAAACTTGCAGATTATCTTCCTAAAGTACTGAATATGAATTATTTTGATTTTCCATTTATTGTTGCACAGGCACTTGTTATTATTATGATCGTCCCAGTTGGGATATTATCTTTAAAACTTGGACGTAGAAGAACGATTATTTTAGGTATGATTATTGTAATACTTTCCTTTGGATCGATCTATTTTCTAAAAGAACGACAAGCATGGCAAACCGCAGGCATCGTTTTCTTAGCTGGTGTGGGTTGGTCGATGATTTCGATTAACACTTATGTTATGGTTGTTGAACTTGCAAGTGGTGGCAATTCAGGTCTTTATACGGGGTATTATTACTCAGCTTCAATGACTGCTCAGATTGCTACACCCATATTGTCAGGTATATTGATGGATCGTTATGGACGCTTAATTTTATTTCCATATGCGACATTATTCGTTTTACTTGCATTCATAGCTTTTCTATTTGTTAAAGAAGGGGAAGCAAAAAAAATTAGAAAACATTTATTTAAAAATTTGATGATGAAGAGGGATTCTCAATGAAGATTATGGTAATTGGTTACTCAAGTTCTGGTAAATCTACATTTTCTAAACGTTTATCAAACTGTTATAATATTCCAATTTTACATATTGATCGAATCTTCTTTGCACCAAATTGGGTAGAACGTGATAAAAAGGTGGTTGAACAAGAGATCAGAGATTTCATGAAACAAGATGATTGGATCATCGATGGTTTATATCGTAAAATGGCAACTGAGCGATTTGATCTTGCAGATCAAATATTCATTTTTGATTTTAATCGTTTTAAATGTTTATATGGAGCGATTTTTAGACGTATCAAGTTCCACAATCAAAACCGGGATTCGATTGCTGAAGGATGTAAAGAACGACTCAATCTAAGTTTTATTTGGTGGATATTATTTAGCGGAAGAAAGAAGAATTCCAAAGAATTATTAAAATCAATCAAAGAAAATTACAAAGACAAGGTGATTGTCTTTAAGACGAGACGCCAGACAAATCATTATTTAAAAAAGATTGGTTATAAAGGATCTTTTAAATATGAGTGAAATATCACATAGTCATTGTTTGAATCATCAAAAATATCGTATAATAGTTAAGACAAAAGGTGGGATACTCTATGAGTAAAATACGCGTAAGATACGCACCAAGTCCAACGGGACTACTACATATTGGAAATGCACGTAGTGCTTTATTCAATTATATATTTGCACGCCATTTCGGTGGTGAATTTATTGTTCGTATCGAAGATACAGACGTTTTAAGAAATGTTAAAGGTGGCGAAGAGTCACAATTAAGTAATTTAAGATGGTTAGGGCTCGATTGGGATGAATCACCAGATAAAGGTGGCAAGTATGGACCCTATCGCCAACTTGAAAGACTTGAATTATATCAAAACTATGCCAATGAACTTTTAGATAAAGGATTAGCTTATAAAGATTATCGCGAAAATAGCGATCAATATGCAATTCGTTTTAAAGTTCCAAAAGATGAAACTTATGTTTTTGATGATATCGTTCGTGGTGAACTCAAATTTATGAGTAAAGATGTTGAAGATTGGATTATCTTAAAAGATAATGGAATTCCAACCTATAATTTTGCTGTTGTGATTGATGATCATTTAATGGAAATCAGTCATGTTTTACGGGGAGAGGAACATATCACAAATACACCTAAACAAATCATGGTTTACCGTGCTTTTGGTTGGCAAGAACC
>JAQVBA010000044.1 GCA_028690555.1 Acholeplasmataceae bacterium | reverse complement strand
TTTTTCATGCGGGGGCTGTCAAAGTAACAACAATACCCAGAGTGAGGGTGAAAAATATGTTCGCAGCACTCTGTTATAATTTATATCAACTGATAATAATACAAAATAAAGTATAAATCAAAAAAAACGACAAATATATTAAAAAATAACCTCAATATCAGTATATCATTGTCATAAATCTGAACTATTTTTTTAGCTGATATTAGTTTCAAAACCAAATCCACTTTAGATTTTCATAAAAAATAGGTTAATAGAAATTCTCATTAATATTTATTAATGTGATATATACACGTTGATTTAAACAAACAAAAAAGGAATTTTTCTCTATTCAAATGATAGAGTAATCTCAGGAGGTATAGCAACTCCTAAAAAATTAAATAATGTTTGTATATCTGCATAACTAACATTGTTATTACGTGCGTTCTGTAGTTCTTCTTGATAATCAGGAGTTATTTTCAAATACTTTTTGTGATAAAAATCATACTTTATGTATGCTAAGAGATAGTAATAGATGCCTCTTGGCTCAATCATTATTGCAGCATTAATGTAGTCGGTAGCTTTTTTAATATCAGACATATGAGTTAAGAATGCCTTTTTACCTCTTAATAAACAGACTGCAGCATAGAAAAATACCTCTGAATTTTCAAAGTTATCTTCCATTGCTTTTTCAAAACGTGGGAGCGCCAATTCA
This sequence comes from Acholeplasmataceae bacterium, assembly GCA_028690555.1. Classification (GTDB taxonomy): domain Bacteria; phylum Bacillota_I; class Bacilli_A; order Acholeplasmatales; family Acholeplasmataceae; genus UBA6181. Next base: position 8,790 of record JAQVBA010000044.1, on the reverse strand, counting down.
TAGAGTTTTAATTTGAGTGAACACAATGCAATAGTTGTATTTAATTCAAGGTTGTCTGGATTTTCTGAGAGAAATTGGTTGTATGACTTCGCATACTTGTTTAAAAGAGGTGTTGGCATATCTACAATGCTGTTAAAAGATGAGATTACAACCTCTCTTCCACAGAACTCGCAAAACCTTTGTCCAGTATTTGTAGGATTACCACATCCAGGACATTTTAAATCAATTACTTTTTGGGACATAATGAGATATATTTATATATAATTATCACCGTTATAAATATTATAGGTGAGAACCTTGGATTATAAAAGAAATGAAAAATATTTCAAACCGTTAAAACTTAAATTACCAATCATTCTGATTATCATCGGATTGATTCTGTTCTTCATCTCTCCTGTTGTGGGAGTGGTAGTATTGATTGTTGGTGCTCTGATTCTTGCATTACAGTTCATTGGTAGACCAAGTGATGATGAATTTGATAAAATAGCCCACAGCACAGTTGGAGATATCAAAAGTGAAGCTCTGTCTAAATTAGGTGTTGACGAGGATGAAGTTAAATTAATCGAACCGATTACTTTTGAAGGTTATGATTTCCACAACATTTCGAGCCAAAGTTGGTATAAACTAGGTAAGGATGGTAATTATCGCAGTTCCAATTATGAAGGCTGTATTTTCTTATTCTCAGAAAATCAGGTTTATTTCTACTCAAAACGTGTGTCATTAATCAAGAAAGAGAGCAAGATTAATACTGATGAGTACTTCTATAACGATCTTGTTTCTGCTGCAACTACATCTGAGGTTGCTACCTTTAAAAACAACAAGGGCAAAGATGAGAGTTATACATATGAACACTTTGTTCTTACAAGCACAGGAGGTACAAAAACACCTGCGTCCATACAGACCAATGATCCATCAACTGAGGAATCAATTAAAGGTATGAAACAGTTAATCAGACAGAAAAAAATGGAAGCCCAGAATAGGTAGAGGTTGTAGATCAATTTCAGACCACTTCCTTTTTTCTATGTATTAATTGAGTAAAACACAAAACTAGTTTTTAAATGGAGACAAAAACGGATGTACAATTTATCTCCACAACTGAACTTCAGAGTGGAGAATTCATTGGAACTGGTATTATTGAAATCCGTTCTATCCCAAATGATACTATCATAACCAGCAGTGTTGAAAAGGATGCAACAATTTCGATAGACAGTAAATACAAACATGAGTTTGCAACACTTATCTCGGAGATTTATCAAACATATAAATCTAATAGAGATACTGATGGTAGGGGAAAAGACATATGTCTTGAGATGCTGTGGATTACAGAAGCTGTAAATAATCAGCCATACGCCGCAAACATTCGTTTATTTCTGACAATACGAGTGATAGACAAAACTATTCAGTCTATTAATATGATTATTAACTCTATCATGCTGTTGTGCAAAACAACACTTGAACTTCAGAAATATACATGCACCACCATTTCATATGATGTATTTGCCCAGATTTTTCAACGTGTAAGCGCGCATAAAATTAGAGCGATTGTGAAAGATGAACGTGTGGAAAATTTACAGAATTCAATACTTCCATATTGCTATTCATATGACAAATTTCCAGAAAACGATTCTGATTTAAGTAAAATTGTTAGTGCACTTATCAATCACCCTTATTGTGCAGTTTCATTCCAGATAATTCCAACAGAATTTTCAACGGATGAAATTAATGTTATTGGTCAGACAAGGCAGTATCTTGAAACATTGACAAAAGGAATTACTGATCAGGGAGTAGGAACCGTTAGTTTTTCTGTTGCTGAAAAAGAAGCTGATACCTATAGCCATTACTCCTATAATAAAAATAACGGGTTATTTCTATTCAATATTCTTGTATATGGAAAAGATCAAGATGTTGTGAATATATCAACACAGGTTTATGGACAAGTTGCAACAAATCGTGAAAAATCAGTGAATCTTCGATTTGTTGAATTGGCACCTGAAAATGTACAAAAAGACACTAATTTCTATCCTCTGCCATGGGCTGTTTCAGAGATGCTTATTCAGTCAGAAAGAAATCTAACTATCTGGAACAGTGGATCAATTCAACCTAGTTATTTCCGCTTACCATATATTATTACTGCAGATGAGGCATCAGAATTTTTCAGACTACCTATTGGAAGTGATACAATTGGCGCAGGTCTTCCAGTCACTGAAACAGATAGATCAAGCAAAAAATATTTCAATGACATCATCAATAGTGGCGATTTAAGCATAGGTAAACTAAAATCCTCTGTAAATGGTGATTCTATTGGTTTATCTCTAAATGACTTAGCAAAACATATGCTGGTTGTTGGAACTCCGGGTTCTGGAAAGACAACGTTTTCTGTTGGTGTTCTTGACAGGTTATGGAAAGATCACAATATTCCATTTTTGGTAATAGAACCGGCAAAAAACGAATACAGAGCATTAATACAGAGTATTCCTGAAATACAAATTTTCACTCCTGGTAAAAATTTCATTTCGCCATTTGTATTTAACCCATTTGTTCCTCCAAAAAATGTAAAACTTGAAGCATATAAATCGACCTTGAAAACTGCATTTTCAGCTGCCGTATCAATGTCAACACCTCTTGACAAAATATTTGAAGAAAGCATTAATAACTGCTATTCTGATTTCCGGTGGCTTGACACCTATACCCTTAGAGATAAGGGTAAGATATTCAATATTTCTGATTTCATAAAATGTTTCAGAGAAACATTTGATGCAATCGGATATACTGGAGATGCCAAAAATATTGGACGCGCAGGAGTAGTACGACTGACAACTCTTATCAACCTATTTGATAACTATCATTCAATTCCCATTGAAGATCTTCTCAATAAACCAACAATAATTGAGTTAGCAGCGATTGAAAACAGCGATCAAAAGGCATTAATCATATCACTTTTGCTTTTGTCAATTTTGTCGTATGTAAACAGTAATTACGTTGGGGAGGGAGGACTAAAAAACGTGATTTTATTAGAAGAAGCACACGTTCTTTTGGATGCTGAATCATCAGGTGGTGGAACCGGAGAAGCTAATCCAAGTGCTATTGCACAAGGTTTAGTTAAAAGAATGCTCGCTGAAATTCGATCATATGGTGTAGGACTTATTATTGCGGATCAATCTCCGCGCAAGGTTGGAATTGATGTTGTTGCTCTTACTGATATCAAGATGGCATTCCGTTTAGTTGAGGCAACAGACAAGCAGATTATTGCAGACAGTTCAAATCTGTCTGAGACTCAAATTCCGCGTCTCGGCAAGTTAAAACCAGGAGAAGCATTTCTGTTCTTCAACAAACTCGATGAGCCAGAAGAAGTTCTGACAGATAATTATCGTCTTGAGCATAATATCAACATCACATTAACAGATGATGGTATTAAATCTCTTTCACATTATTGGGATGATAAAAAACAAATTTTGCGTCCATATCCGGAATGTCAGTACATCCCTTACTGTCAGGAAGACTGTAATTCATCTACACGACTATTAGGAAAAGAGATTGCTCGTCGGATTTACGCAAAGAACTTCAAATTAGAAACAACTGATTTTGAAGTTCTAAAGAATGTTTTCGCTCATATTACACGATTGACAAAAGCAGAACTCAACGATGAACCGTTCAATAATAGACTTATGTCCTGTGTGAAGTGTCATCTTCTTAGAAGAGTTAGGTATGACACAAAAATCCGTTTGTCCGATGGAACAATAATGAAGACATTAAAAAAAGGAAGTGAGTAAATGAGTGATGGAGGAGACTGTGGAAGTGGAACAGACTCATTTGACACATCTTCTACAGATACTATTGAATCTGATGAATTGTTATCAGATGACGGATCTGATGAAAGTATTGATGATACTGAGGTGGAAGATACATCTGATGAGACCCTAGATGAAGACCCTCCTGATGATGAATCTGAATGTCCTAATGATGAGGGTGATGAGGTAGAATCATTGCCTGAAGCAGATACTGAGATAGAAGAAGAGGGAGGTGTAGAACAGGAAGAAGATACAGATACTGAGATAGAAGAAGAGGGAGGTGTAGAACAGGAAGAAGATACAGATACTGAGATAGAAGATGAGGGAGGTGCAGAACAGGAAGAAGATACAGATACTGAGATAGAAGACGAAGGAGATGCAGAACAGGAAGAGGAAGCAAATACTGAGATAGAAGATGAGGGAGATATAGAACAGGAAAAGGAAGCAGAAACTGAGATAGAAGAAGAGGGAGATATAGAACAGGAAGAGGAAGCAGAAACTGAGATAGAAGATGAGGGGGGTGCAGAACAGGAAGAGGAAGCAGATACTGAGATAGAAGACGAAGGAGATGCAGAACAGGAAAAGGAAGCAGAAACTGAGATAGAAGATGAGGGGGGTGCAGAACAGGAAGAGGAAGCAGATACTGAGATAGAAGAAGAGGGAGATGCAGAACAGGAAGAGGAAGCAGATACTGAGATAGAAGACGAAGGAGATGCAGAACAGGAAAAGGAAGCAGAAACTGAGATAGAAGATGAGGGGGGTGCAGAACAGGAAAAGGAAGCAGAAACTGAGATAGAAGACGAAGGAGATGCAGAACAGGAGGAGGAAGCAGATACTGAGATAGAAGAAGAGGGAGATGCAGAACAGGAAGAGGAAGCAGATACTGAGATAGAAGACGAAGGAGATGCAGAACAGGAGGAGGAAGCAGATACTGAGATAGAAGAAGAGGGAGATGCAGAACAGGAAGAGGAAGCAGATACTGAGATAGAAGATGAGGGGGGTGCAGAACAGGAAGAGGAAGCAGATACTGAGATAGAAGATGAGGGGGGTGCAGAACAGGAAGAGGAAGCAGATACTGAGATAGAAGATGAGGGGGGTGCAGAACAGGAAGAGGAAGCAGAAACTGAGATAGAGGCTGACACGCAAACTGATAATACAACAGAGTCCTTAGAATATGAAAAAGATAGTTTCTTTTTCCACCGTAAAGATGCTACAATAAAACAGGATGATTTAAAATATCAAACTACTCCATGTAGAGATATGATTGATACTGATGAATACAGACAGTATTCAAGAATATATGATAAATTAGACACTATGGATATATCACAAGATTATAAGGATGTTTTGATTAATCGTATTTCCAATATGGATACTGAACTCAAAGGGGAGTATAACAAATATGCAGATAAATTAAAATGTAATGACACTGCTTATTATGAACTAGATGAAAATGGTGTTCCACAGGATGCAGCATATTTCAGTCCTATTGAAGGGGGGTTTAAGATAAATCAGCATGAAGATTTACATAATCCACTTGGCGCAGGAAACACATTTTTCCATGAGAGCGGACACATGATTGATTGGTTAAAAGGTCAAGAGAGTGACACTGGTAATGCTTCCTATGAGACATATATGACTGAAGCAGTTCATGAAGATTATTTCAATGCTTTGCAGAATATTATGAATGATAATGATAATCCATGTGACAGAGAAAGAGCACAAGAAATTTTATCTAGGAAACTAATGAAGGAACCAAATGCATCTAACTGTGTTTCTGATGTATTTGGTGGCGTCTCTTTTAATAAAGTATTTGGAGTCTGGGGTCATTCAGACGAATATTGGAGGAATAATAGTCGCGATATTGTTGGTAAAGAAGCATTTGCAGAAATTACTGCCGATAGAGCCTGTAATAATGAACGTAATTTAGATTTCACACGAAGATATATGCCAAAAACAATGAAAGCATATGAAAATGCATTGAAATATGGAGGTAAAAGATAATGGTTGAAATTAATGATGAGTTGATTGAGTATATGATGATATTTAAAAAAGAATTTCATGATATTGTGCCAATGAGGCAAATATCAACAGCAGTTACAAACGAACAATTGATTGATGCTATCAAGAAATCTCTGGTGGCAAAGAAAAATTTACTGCCAGAGATTTTCGGATACAGCGAGTCAAATGATAAAACATATTGAGTGAATGAATTGCAATGTCATTATTTAACAGAAACCCAAATGAAACCGCATATGTCGGTGAGAAAAAGCACTTCGCAGATGTAATTAAAAACTCCGGACCCGGAGAACTACTTATCTGGAGACAACCGGAAGAAGACTTTAACACAAACTCTACGTTAATTGTTATGCCTGGCGAAGAAGCAATTTTTATCAAAGGCGGTATTATTGAACAGACATTCGACAACGGAACCTACAAATTATCAACTGATAATTATCCATTTATCAACCGGTTGCGAAATATGATGACTGGAGGGGTCAGTACATTTAATTGTGTTGTTTACTTTATCCGCAAAGCCCACACAATGGAAATTCTGTGGGGGACCGATTCACCAATTAAAGTTCGTGATCCGGTATACAAACTCGCTACTAGTGTGCAGGCACGCGGATCGTATAAAATTCAGGTGGATAATGGTGCTAAGTTCCTAACGAAAATGATTGGGAATAATATTGCATTTGAAACACAGGCAGGGATGAACAAATATTTCCGTAATGAATTTGTACAAATAATTAAATCAAATATTGCCCAGGCAATCCAAGCATCAAATGAAGAAATAATGGGTATCTGCAGTAAACAGGAAGTTTTTGCAGAAATGCTGACACCTCAAATCTCTGTCCCCTTATACGAGTATGGTTTGAAATTAATCAAATTCACCATTTCCGCACTGGATATTCCAGACGAAGATCCAACACGTATTAAATTAGAGAATGCATTTGCAAATAAAGCTGTTATGGGGGTACTTGGAGAGGACTGGGGGCGTCAGCAGGCTGCAGATATTATGATGGGAATTGCAACAAATCCAGGGGCTGGAGGTGCTGCGGCTGCTGGGGCTGGAGCTGGAATGGGAATGGGAATGGGAATGGCTGCCGGAGGGGTTATGGGGTCCATGGCTCAGGAAATGTTTAAACCTATGCATCAACAGGCTCAGGTACAGCAGCCGATACAACAACCATTACAAAACAGATTTGTACAAAAATCGGCATCAGCTCAGAATGAAGTCATTTGTCCTATGTGTAATGCGAAAAATGCATCTGGAGCTAAATTCTGTAATGAATGCGGACAAAAACTTGTATCAGCAACAATCAATTGTCCTCAATGTGGGGCAGTATTATCAGGATCAGCAAAATTTTGTAATGAATGTGGAGCTAAATTAAATTAAGGTGACAAAATCATGAAAAAAACAACAATACTCCCAATAATACTTGGAATAATTCCTTTAATAGTATTCAATTTAATCTTCTTCCTAGTAGGAGGTATAGAACATCTTTCATCAGTTTGGATATCATACGGATTTATTCATTTTTCATATGTAATGCTCCTCATCATACCCTTACTAATAACTAAAGGAAAAAGTGCTGCAGTATTTGGATTCACTCTTTATTCAATTACTGTACTTTACTTCATTATTGAATTTATTACCGGTATGGTATTTGTTCTGTTAGCTTTAGATGAAATAACTGTGCCTCTAATTATACAGATAATTCTTGCAGGTATTTATCTGATTATATTATTGACAAACATAATTGCGAACGAAAATACAAATGATACTGAGGTGCATAGAACCAATGAGATAGAATATGTCAAAACAGCATCATCAGACCTTTCTTCAATTATTGATGAAGTACATGATGCTGCTCTCAAAAAGAAGATAGAAGAATTATACGATCTCATGTCAAGCAGTTCTGTAAAATCACATTCAAGTGTTTATGTGATAGAAAGTAACATTATGTCTAATATTAGTGAACTCGAAAAACATGTTGTTGGTGGAAATATTGCATCTGCTGAGACATGTATATCATCAATTAAGAAACTTATATCTGAACGAAATCACCAGTTAAGATGATTGAATTAAGCCACATGTTGTATCTTCAATAATTTATGACTGAAATAAATAACTTAAAACCAATAACAGTATCTCTCAAAACCGGACTGAATATGGTTCCGGTAAGATTTGCAGAAAACGTACATGTCAGGGTTCCAATTGACCTTAAAGAAAAGTATGCAAAAAAAGCAAAAGAAAAGAACATAAAAATATCCGAACTTCTTCGCTGTGAATTATGAAATGCAGCTGATGCGTGGGATTAGCTGAAATACTATAGATTAATTAAACGTGTCGTAAGACACAAAATCAAACATCTCTTTTCATCAGCAGATAATAACACAGTATTTTGAATAATATGATTTGAATAATTTAAAAATCTGTCTCATGTTAATACAGAGTATAAAAAAGACGAAAATCTATATAATATTTAGAGATAAAGTTAGTCTGAACTAACTATATCAGATACCGGCATCTCATGCTTTCTTGCTGCCTGCGCATTGGTTTCCGATTCAAAACGGAATAACGGGCGACCAAGTTTAATTCCGCCGTCAAATATATATTGTGTTTTTTCTTCCATAATATCTCCATCTCATCAGTATATTTGATCTATGATATAGAATAATTGTATCTCAATAATATAAATACTCTCTGTTTATTGAAATTTTAAATCTATTATGAATATTATATCTCACCCCAATTTAGAGATATATTATATTTTTCACAGTAATTTTCAAATGATTTTGCATGAAAATTTCTTGATTTGATAATTGTATCATCATATCTTGAATCTATTTCATCTTCAATAAAATATCTGAGAATTTCTAACAACCCTCCACAGCATTTATTCATAAAATACTAATATTGCATAAAACAAAATAATATTTATGAGTAATTTCATCACTTTTTGATTGAATCAAGCATATAATGATCGGTGTGAGA
>JAQVBA010000043.1 GCA_028690555.1 Acholeplasmataceae bacterium | reverse complement strand
AAATTAACCCAAATTCATATTTGGCGTCCTCACGTACGTGTGGTCGCACTTAAAGAAAGGAGAAAGATATGAACAAAACAAAATTCGTTGTTTCACTTTTATCGGCTTCTCTCCTATTTGCTGGATTGACCGCTTGTGGAGGGCCCAAAGAACAGCCTGTCGACTTTTCTTTCAGCATTGCCCTAGAATCTGGCGTCACCTCAGTCAAAGTCGGAGAAACTGATCAAATCGTAATTACTGTAATTGAAGCTAGTGATTTTGATCCAGAGAATCCTATCGAACGCGAGTATACTTACGAATCAAGTGATGCATCCGTATTGTCTGTCGACCAAGAAGGCTTAGTAACTGGTGTCGCTATGGGCCCTGCTATTGTAACTGTTTACGAATCTACTGAAGATGTGACTCGTACACTAGGACTCAATGTATTAGTTGGTGATCCGCTTGATGGAGCCGCTTCTTATTCTGATTCAATCGCGGATAAAACGGAAATTCTTGGCAAACTCGAGAAATATGCCATGGACGAGAGTCTAACAGGTATTTCTCTATTCGAAAACGGTGGATACGTCATGTACAACCCCCGTGTCCAAAAAGGTGTCGAAACCTATATCACCGGTTATGGATTTGGTATTCTTGCTGAAGGCAATATTACCGCTGATCTAGCCAGTGAAACCAAAGCGGAATGGAAGAGATATTATCATTCTGGTTCCGCCAGCGATCCAAAGAACATCAACCAACTTGATGCTCAAGGCGCCGAAGTTTCTGATTTAGGATCTTATATCAGTTCCGCGTATTGGGGGACTAAGATGAACGCGAACAAGAATGGTTACGACTGGTATCCATCCTTAGCTAAAGATTCTCGTCCTATTGGAGGAACTTACGACGCAAAAACCTCTACATTTACTCCCGCTGCCGATCAGTCTAAAAAAGCCAGCTGGTTTAAATTCCATGTGAGAACAGGCGCATCTGACGACGTTGAGTTCCGTACTCTTTCTAGCAAAGCGGCTTATGCTGCTTATGACCACACACCAGTCACCATTAACGATTACGTCGATGCTTTCAAAGTTTTATTGACTCAAAGCTTTGGCTTATATCGCGGTGCTGAATTAGCCGCTGATACCTCCTATAGTATCGTTGGTGCTTCAGAATACTTCGAAGCCACCGCCGATGCCGCTGGTATTGATGATGCGGCCTTCGCAAACAATGTCAATTTATTCACCGGCAACGACGCAGAAGGCGATTACCTAGTCGTCAATATGACTTCCAGAGTTACTCCCTTCTATGCCATGTATGGTTTATCATCTGCGCTCTATCAACCAATCTCTAGAGCTTTCCTTTCCACCCTTGGTGATGGAGACGTCAAAGAAGGTGTCAAAAAATATGGTACATTCATTACTGGTACTTCTGGTAACCTTGCCACTCCAGTCGATACCATTCTCTCTCTAGGTGCTTTTACCTTAGAGTACTGGGAAGAAGATAAAACCATCGCCTTCAAAAAGAACGACTCTTGGTTTGAAAATTCAATCCCCGGAATGGAGAATTTATATCGCATTCCTGGCGTTAAAGTCGCGGTTTATACCGGCGCTCAAACCGACAACACACTAGTGTTTAAGGAATTCATAGATGGCAAACTCGATGCTGCTGGTATTCCTACTATTGAATACATTAGGCAGTATCGCAATGATCCTCGCACTACCACCACAAGTGGTGACTCTGTATTCAAACTCAATGTCAACTCTTGTACTCCAGAACGTTGGGAAGAATTATTTGGTACCGAGGGCAAAATCGTCAAGACTCCTTTAGCTCAATATTGGGATGTCAAACCTTGGATGAGCAACAAGAGTTTCTTAAAGGGCTTGAACTTCTCCATCGATAGAGGAAACTATGCTGCCAATAGAGGTCGCATTCCTTCAAACGAATACTACTCCTCTAACTACATGATTGACCCAGAAAACGGTCTTTCTTGGAACGCAACTGATGCTCACGCTGAAGCGATGGCTGATTACTACCCAGATACCTTTGGCTTCAACTTAAGCGTCGCCAAGACCTATTTCCGTCAAGCCGTTTCTGAGATGGTCACAGATGGCATTCTTGAATTAGGGTCCGTGGCTAACCCAACCGAAATCTCTATTGTCATCGAATGGATGAACCCATCCGATAGCATTGATTATGGTGAAGAAATCTCTGGATACATTGAAGATGCTTTCAACGACCCTAACGTTTGCGAAAATAAGGTCAATCTTACTGTCGTCAACCATGACGGAACCACCAACTATGAAGATGTTTACACCAAACACTTGCAAGTTGGTCAATTCGACTTAGGATTTGGTTCCATTTCTGGAAACTCTCTCGATCCACTCAACTTCTTGGAAGTTCTAAAATCTGACAACTCTTCTGGCTTCACTCTTAACTGGGGACCTGATACTTCTGTTGTTAGCCAGAACTTAGTCTTTGACGGTCGACCTTGGTCATTTGACTCCTTATGGAAAGCTGGCGATAGCTACGTTGTCGCAGCCGCTGGTGTCGAAGTCCCATTGTTCACTTGCCTCAGCACAGATGTTTCTAAACTCGCTGATGGTAGAATGCAAATCGTTGTCCAAACCAATGAATTGAACAGCGAAGATATCACTACCTACTTATATGCTATCTGCTTATTTGCTACCAATGATGGCGTAGAATACAGTGATTACACTGAAATCTATGCCTACTACGATCCCGCAATTGATACCGAGGAAGGTGGTTCAACTTCCTCTTGGGAACGCGTTGAAGGCGAAGGCGGAGCAGTGACTTACACAATCGTGTTTGATGCTGATGCAGTGAGTTACATGGAGACGAACTTTGCTAGCTTCTATATCGCTGGTATCGATGCTTATGTCTCTACATCCATTGTTTCTCTTGGCATGGGGGGAGTAAGCTTTGATTCAACAATTTATTACTTTGAAGCTTGGCCAACCACCGCGCCAGCTCCAGTAACTGCTCCAGTCATTCTCGACTAGTTACAAAATCGTTCATAAAGGCTAAGACTCAGTCTTAGTCTTTTTATTTATTACGTGTTTAGGTATTGTATTAAGTTATACACTGGTGTATAATCAAAAAAATTAACGACAGACGTTAATAAAAAGAAATGAAAAACTAAGGAGGAAAAACATGAGAAAATACGTTCTTCAACGATTGGTACTCGCGCTAATAACGGCATTCATTATTTTGTCATTGACATATATTCTCGTTGCTGCCCTGCCAATTGTCGGCGGTGGATTTGGAAAAGAATCATCCATGTTTGCTTATTATCAAGATCAAGTCAAACTCGGATACGCTCTTGATTTCAACACCAGCCAGACCGGATTAGGCACTGAACTATGGTCATTTGTTGATAACAATGGTTTGCAACATTATTGGTACAAAAGACCAATTATCGATCTGTATTTTAACTGGATTAAAAACATTTTCACTAGATGGGATTGGGGTCGCTCCACTCAGATAAAACTTAATGCTTCTGCCATGAGTATTATCTTGCAGAGATTGCCTGTCTCCATGTATTTGAATATTATTTCGGTTGTCATCTCTGTTCCTCTTGGTATCTTGCTTGGTATATGGGCCGGACTCAAGAAAAACACTTGGATCGACCATACCATCTCCACTCTTGTGATGATTTTCATTTCCATTCCATCTTTCGTGGTTATCACTTTCTTAATTTGGATTCTTGGCTATCAGCTTGGTTGGCTTCCCACCCAGTGGCCAAGCGCCATCATGCCCAACAGCTATAAAGTGCTAGGCTATATCATTCCAGTTCTATCATTATCTTTCGGTTCCGTTTGTGGCTACACGCGATTTGTGCGTGCTGAGCTTTGCGAAGTCATGTCATCAGAATATTTGCTATTAGCTAGAACCAAGGGTCTTACGAAAAACCAAGCGATTGTTCGCCATGCTCTTCGCAATGCCTTTGTGCCCATCCTTCCATCAATTTTAGCTGAATTCATTGGAGTTCTTGGCGGTTCGATGATATTGGAATCCATTTATGGTATTCCCGGCATTGGATTTTTATACATCACAGCTTTGAACAATAAAGACTACAGTGTCTTGATGGTCGATATGGCTGTGTTCACTATGATTGGCTTAGTTGCCGGTATCGTTTTAGACTTATCCTATGGATTTATCGATCCACGTATTAGAATGGGGGCGAAGAAATAATGAAAAAGAAAAATGATGATTTCCGTTTAAATGAAAAAGTTACTCCCAAGGAGGCAGCAAAAGAGAAAAAGGCCTCAATTACTGATCAAGACTTCCAGCTAGTCGACACTAGCGAATATAGTCATGACCAAAAGTTTGAGACCAAGCCAACTACTTTCCTTAAAGACTCAATCAAGCGCTTCTCTAAGAACAAGTCTTCCGTAGTAGCCACTTACATCCTTGGCATTCTGCTTCTCGGCAGCGTGGCTATTCCTATTCTTGATACTTCAAATGTCAAAGATCCTTCCCCTTATCAAATCTATCTTGAGCCTAAACTCTTTGATGCGGGAGCTGGCTTTTGGGATGGCACCCGCAATTACACGGACATCGCTTACTACGAAGATCCAATTAATCCTGCTGAATTTGGTCCAGATCCAGCCGACTTCAACCTATCTGCAGTCAGCAATCTAAAGATTACTGGTCAGAAATTCGTCAATTCTTATAGCAAATTTGCCAAAGGCGGATATGTCAAAGTTGGGCTTAAGGGCGATGACATCAATGATGATTGCTACATCGAGAACATAGGTTTTACTTTAGACACTTCGGTGGCTAATAGTGTTGATATCGTATTTGGCGAAGAAGAGATCGAATTCACTCAACTCGCTCCCTATCGCATCGATTTTATTTACGATGACGAATTCGGCTTTGAAGACACCATTCCCCTAATTGAAGACTATTCTAGCGACTACTCACCCCGCAGCTTTGATTTAACGGCTATTCTCACCAGCGCCTTCCCTACTAAGACTATCTATGATAATGCGAAGATTTCCATTATCATCGATTGCACGGACAAGACTGCAGATAGTTGCGTCCTCATCTCCTCGATTGTCTTTACGACTGACAGCGCCGATGCTAATTACACGGCAGCTGTTACAATGCCGAACTTTACCGATGCTAACGAGATGGTCGGCCGCCCATATAAAGATGGCAACAAGATTCTCAAGAACTATTGGAACTGCAACGGTGACAAGTACTTGTACAAAGCCGTGATTACCGCTTGTTCCTTCACTTATGATACCTATGCCGCCGCTTACGGCGTTAAAGAAATTGTTGTCGATGAAATCACCATGAAGGATTATAAAAATCGTGACTGGTGCGACTATAATTTCCGCACTGGACCATCTTCCTTTAAGATTTTAAATGCTAAAAAGTGCCCAATTATTGAAGTTCTCAGCCAAACTCAGTCTGGTGGTCCAATCGTCACGTATAATTTGACCTGCAAAGTCTTTTTCTACCGCTATAAAGGCATGTCCTCCATGCCCCGCTATATTTTCGGAACCGATCGTTCTGGTCGCGATATGCTCAAATATGTCTTTGAAGGCTTAAGAACTTCCTTATTACTGGGCATTATCACTTCCGCGATTAGCTTTATCTTCGGTTTATGCTGGGGTGCTATCAGCGGATACTTTGGCGGCAACGTCGACTTAGCGATGGAAAGATTTACCGATATCTTAAGTGGTTTGCCTTGGATTGTCTTGATGACTTTATGCATTATCCATCTGGGACAGAACTTTGCCGTCTTTGCTCTCGCTCTGTGCTTGACGGGGTGGATTGGAACTAGTGCGACTACGCGAACCCAATTCTATCGGTTTAAAGGCCGAGAATATGTCCTCGCCTCCCGCACCTTAGGAGCGAGCGACATGCGCTTGATTTTTAAGCACATCTTGCCTAACGCGATGGGCACCATCATTACCGGAGCGGTTCTGATGATTCCCGGAGTCATTTTCTCCGAAGCAACCATCTCTTATTTGGGATTAGGACTCAAGGGAATGAGCTCACTAGGCGTCATCTTATCCAGCAATCAGGGTGAATTGCTATCTCATTCTTATTTGTTAATATTCCCCAGCGTGATTATCGCGCTACTGGAGATTTCCTTTAACTTATTTGGCAATGGCTTGCGCGATGCCATTAACCCAACTTTAAAAGGGGAGGATGAATAACTATGTCACAAAATAAAGAAGTCGTTTTGTCTGTCAAAGACTTAACCATTCATTTCTCCACTGATCATGGCTATGTCCAAGCCGTCAGAGGTATCTCCTTCGACCTTTATAAAGGTGAAACTCTTTGTATCGTCGGTGAATCTGGAAGTGGCAAATCAGTCACTTCTAAATCCATTATGGGTATCCTCTCGGCTAATGGTCGTATCAAAGGTGGGTCCATCATGTACCAAGGCGAAGATCTCACCAAGGTCAGCGAAGATGAATTCCATCGCATCAGAGGCAAGAAAATCGGTATGATTTTCCAGGATCCTCTCTCTTCTTTGAACCCCATCGTACGCATCGGCCACCAAATCACGGAGTCGATGTTGATTAACAATGACCGCTTAAAGAGAATGTACGAAGAAAAAGTCAGCGATGAACTCGTGGCTTATAAAAACGCTTTGACCGAAAGAAATGCTGGCATTACCAATGCCAAAGATAAAATTCACTTCTTGAAAGTGGATAAAGAAAAAGTCAAGGCTAGCTATATTCTCCATCATCAATCAGTCGCTGCTAATATGTATAAGAAAGGTCAAGAAGTCAAATCTAACCTCACCGATCTCGCTGGCGAATACAACCGCGAAGTCGAACCTTTGGAAAAGCAAATCATCGCTCTGCAAGTTGCTTTAAAAAACCAAAAAGAAAAACGCAAAGAAGACCTCGTAAAATTAACTGAATTAAAAGCTCACTTAGTCGATCAAAAAGCCAAATTCAATGCCATGATTAAAAAAGTTAAGGCGGAAGGTCACAAAGAGCAGGATGCTCTCCGCGTCGATCGCAGCAAAGAGAGATTAGAGACTAAGCTCGCTTGCAAAGAAATCGAAAACGATTATAATCAGCAGATTAAAGCTGCTCGCCTTAATTACGCTCGCACCAAGAAAGAACTTCACGTTCAATTCGATGATGAGATCAAAGAAAAGCGCGATATCTTTAAAGCTAAATCTAAGGTGGCTAAAGCCGAAGTTAAGGCTTATGCCACTAAATTGAAAGCTGAATACATAGCTAAACGCAACGAGATTAAAGCTAAACTTCCCCAAGCTCACACTGAACATGCGAAAGCAACCATCAAACAAGAACTCTTGGCCTTGAAGGAGAGTTATATTGCCTCTTTAAAAATTACGAAAAGAGAAGCGAAAGAAAGAGCCCTCAGTATCATGGCCGAAGTTGGCATTCCTCAACCCGAGAAACGCTTCAAGCAATTTCCATTCGAGTTTTCCGGTGGTATGCGTCAACGTATCGTTATCGCGATTGCCTTGACCGCTAACCCCGATATTCTGATTTGTGATGAACCGACAACGGCTTTAGACGTCACTATTCAAGCTCAAATTCTCGAATTGATCAACAAACTTAAACGCGAGAGAAATCTCTCCGTTATCTTCATTACTCACGACTTGGGTGTCGTGGCCAATATGGCTGACCGTGTGGCAGTTATGTACGCAGGCAAAATCGTCGAATATGGTAAGGCTGATGAAATCTTTTACGATCCTCGCCATCCTTACACATGGGCTCTGCTCTCTTCCATCCCTGATGTCGATAGCAAAGAGAGACTTGAAGCTATTCCTGGTACACCTCCCAACATGATTTATCCTCCCAAAGGCGATGCCTTTGCTGTGAGAAGTAAATATGCTATGGCCATCGATTTTAAGGAAGAGCCTCCATTCTTTAAAGTATCAGATACTCACTATGCGGCTAGCTGGTTACTTGACCCTCGAGCCCCCAAAGTGAAGATACCAGTCATCGTTTCCACCCGTATTCAAAATTCTTTAAAGGCACATGCTGCTCGTCAAAAGGAGGGTAAGTAATTATGACTAACAAAGTTTCATACCGTCCCGAATTAGTGGAAAATGATATTGTTCTTTCTGTCCGACATCTGAAACAATTCTTCACCATTGGTCGTGGTCGTAATTCTTTTAAAACCAAAGCCGTGCATAATGTTTCTTTTGATATTAAAAAGGGCGAATGCTTTGGCTTAGTCGGCGAATCTGGCTGTGGTAAAACCACGACAGGTCGTTCTTTAATTCGTCTATATAACATCACCTCCGGTTCGATCTATTTTAAGGGTCACCGTATTTCCGCAGGTAAGAGATGGAATGTTAAAGAGATTAAATTCGCTACCATCAAAGCTCGTAAAGCCATCGCGGTTTTGAAAAGCGAAGAACAAGACAAAATTGAACAGATCTATGATATTACTGGCTTAGGCAGTGAAATCAAACTGACCGCTTTTGAAATCGCCGAAAAGAAAAATCTCCTTCGCGACACCAAGGTCAGCCATAAACACGCCGTTAAACGCATTGTTTCCACGGTAGATGATGAGAGTGAAGAAGCACAATTATTAGAAAAAGAAAACTTAGAATTTGCCTCTAGTAAAGTGCAAATAGAAAAAGACATCAAGCAATTAAAAGCCAAAAAAGCTTCCTTAATGGTTGAACGCAAGAAAAAAGAAGAAGGCGTGGCCATCAAGACCCCTGAACGCGAAGCTAAAGAAGCGGAAATTCGTTCCGAATACGCGTCGAAGATTCAAGAGATTAATCTCACGCTAGAAGCCATCGTTCAAGAGCAACGCCAAGCGATTCGTCAAATCGCCTATGATAACTCCCATGTCGACAAGCACTTGATGAGCAAGATGCAGATGATCTTCCAAGATCCTGTCGACTCGCTCGATCCTCGCATGACTGTCGAAGAAATCATTCAAGAGGGCTTGCAAATCCAAGGCCATCATAATAAGTTTGCGAACTCCAAAAAAGTCGCCGAAGTATTAGAAAAAGTGGGATTAATTCCCGAATATGCTTCCCGCTATCCTCATGAGTTCTCGGGTGGTCAACGCCAAAGAATTGGCATTGCCCGCGCCTTAATCATGAATCCGGAGTTCCTCATTTGTGATGAGCCAATCTCCGCTCTCGACGTCTCAATCCGCGCTCAGATCATCAACTTGCTCAATAACTTAAAAGAAGAGATGGGGTTGACGATGCTATTCATCGCTCACGACTTATCTGTGGTTAAATATTTCTGCGATCGCATCGCCGTTATGTACTATGGCGAAATTGTCGAATTAGCGACTAGCGATGAACTATTCAAACACCCGCTTCATCCTTACACCAACGCCTTACTCTCTGCCATTCCTAAGCCCGATCCATTGACTGAGAAAGATCGCACCAGAATCATCTATAATCCTTATAAGGATCATGATTATTCCGTCGAGAAACCAAACTTAGTGGAAATCATTCCCGGGCACTTCGTCCTCGCCAATAGCGTCGAGCTAGAGAAGTACAAAACCAAAATTTGCAATATCGATAAAGATATCAAATAATTAAATTAAAGGATACTCAGGTGAACTGGTCAACCAAAAGTAGACAGTTCATAAAAAGACTCAATACCCCATTTCGGTTTTGTACTGAGATGGGGTTTTATATTGCAAAGCAAAGGCTGGACGTTCATTGTTGAACCAATGAATATATGTTTCGATAAATATTTTGATATCATCGCAATGTTTTAAATCAAAATCTTGATACATTTCATCTTTCATCCATCCGTTAATCGATTCCATAATTGGATTGTCGGTTGGAGTTCCCGCTCTCGACATTGAATGTTTCATGTTAATATTATTAAGGAGCTGATTATAGCTTCGAGAAGAATAAACCGCACCTTGGTCCGTGTGAAGAATGGTAACCTGGTCAGTTTGTTCTTTTTTGATTAATAAAATGATGTCTTTTAATCCATCATGATAAGTTTTCGGATCGCCCTCTCTTGAACTTAACTTATACGACAATATTTCATTGTTGAATGTATCCAAATATAACGTCAATTCAAATTTGATTCCTTTATATCTAAATATTGTCATGTCAGAAACGATTATTTCATAAGGTTTTGCTGCGTTCCACTTCCCATTAATGAGGTTCGGAAATTCTA